>NZ_JANHJR010000002.1:367617-735234 GCF_024495425.1 Haloarchaeobius litoreus
CGGCTACTTCGAGTGGCCCCGCGAGAGCACGGCGGAGGAGATTGCAGACGCGATGGACATCGCCTCCTCGACGTTCCACAGCCACCTCCGGAAGTCGCTCTCGAAGGTCGTCGCGGCACACGTGAACCGCAACGGCGACGACCCCGACGGCTGAGTCAGGGGCCGACGACGAGCCCGTACAGCACCGCGAGGATGAGCACGAGCCACAGCACCAGCACCACCGAGCGCTTGTCGACCCTGCGCAACAGCCCGACGGTCAGGATGGTCCGGCCACTCGGGTCGTCTCCATCGTTCGTCGGAGAGCCTGAGGGTCGGGAGGGAGCGTTCATCGACGCCCTCCTATCAGCAGAAACCGTTCGGCACCGGGGGAGGCAGTCATCGCGGGAACCGCAGCGGGGCCATCAGAGCGTTCGACCGTTCGCCAGCGACTGATCGACTCGTTTCCGTCCGTCGATTCGTTGTCGGTGTTGTTGAGGGTGGTGTCGGTTTCGTTGTCGGTGTCGTTGTCGGTGTTGTTGAGGGTGGTGTCGGTGTCGTTGTCGGTGTCGTTGTCGGTGTTGTTGAGGGTGGTGTCGGTTTCGTTGTCGGTGTCGTTGTCGGTGTTGTTGAGGGTGGTGTCGGTTTCGTTGTCGGTGTCGTTGTCGGTGTTGTTGAGGGTGGTGTCGGTGTCGTTGTCGGTGTCGTTGTCGGTGTTGTTGAGGGTGGTGTCGGTGTCGTTGTCGGTGTTGTTGCTCGCGGTGCCGTCGTCGGTCTGAATTCCGATGGACTCGGTTTCAGAGGTCCCCGTCTCGGTCGTGTTGTCGCCACAGTCGCTCGCGAGCGACTCCTTGCTCGCGTTCTCGGTTGTGTTCTGAGACACCGACCCGTCACCGCTCGACCCGTTACCGTCGTCCGGTTGAGGGGCGTCACAGCTCGCCGTCGCGGCGGTCCGTTCCGCCGCCGTCTCCTCGTCGGGCTCGGCGGTGACGACGGTCACGGAGTCGTCGAAGTCACCTGCGGTCGAGACGTTCCCGCTGGCGTTGGCGCTGTCGGTGAGCGTGGCGACGGTCCCGAAGCCGGCCAGGTACGCGGCCGAGACGAGGAGTACGCTACAGACGACCGCGAAGAGGACGTTCCGGTTCATTCAGTCCACCTCCTCCGAGCCGGCAGCGGCGTCGTCGAACACGCCGGTGTCCGTCGGCTCGGTCTCGGGTGTCGGATCGTCGAAGAACTCCTCGTCGGCCGACGTGCCGTCGCCCGACGTGTCGTCGTGTTCGCTGGTCTCCGGTGCGGGGTCGCTCGCCGCTGCTGCACCGTCACCGGCCGTCGTGGCGTCGTTGGGGAACGCGGCCTTGCCCTCGTCAGCGAAACCGTCGTCGCCCTCGTCGAACGCGTCGTCGGCCTCCGCGAGTGCCCAGTCGGTGTCGTCGCCGAACCCGAACGCGTCGTCGTCCCAGCCGCCGTCGTCTCCGTCGTCGTCCGACGAGTCGGGCGGTGCAGCCGGCTGCCCCGTGTCGCCGCGGCGGGCCGTGAGCCAGAGTCCGGCCACGCCGACGAACGAGAACCCGGCGGCGAACGCGGCCGTGAAGGTCACCGGGTTCCGGAGCTGGAGGGCGACGTACACCGTGTACGGCGCCACCAGGAGGAGGATGCCGGTCGCGAGCGTGAGGTCGGTCGCCGTCAGCGTCACCTCGGCCTCGTCGTCGGGTTCGGCGGCGGTCGCGCCGGAAGTGGTGGCGACTGTTGCGACGGTCTCGTCGCCCGTGTCGTCACCTGCACCGTCGTCGCGCTGGTTGCGGACGACGGTCCAGATCTCGGAGAGCCCGAGGAGCCCGAGCGGCAGGAGCACGAGCACGACGAAGCCGACCGGTCGCTGGGCGAACTGGATGACGTGGCCGATGTACGGGATGGTGACCGTCACCTCGCCGATGACGTTCCCCGCCGGTATCGGCTGGGCGTCGACGTCCTCGTTCGCGTCCCCTTTCGTCGTGAACACGGTGGTGTCGCCGCGCTCCTCGACGCCGACGACCCGATGGGTCACCGGCTTGTCGCCCTCACCCCTGACGAAGGTGATGACGTCGCCCTCCTCGATGGACTCGGTCGAGCGTTCGTCCACGATGACCACGTCGCCGGGAGCGATTTCGGGCTCCATGCTGCCCGAGAGCACGACGAAGCTGTGGTCCGCACCGGCCGCCGTCGGGAAGGCGTAGACGACGAACGGCACGACGACCATGAGGAGCGCGAGCAGGCCGACGACGTGCAGGACGCGTCGCTTGTCCACCATCAGTCGCTCACCTCGAAGCGTTGGTCACTGGTATCGGCCTGGCTAGGTGGTCCGCCAGGACCGTCAGTTGGGCCGAAACAGTCTCCGGTGTCGCTCTCAGAACAAACTGAGACGACGATGTTGCTGATTGCTGGAAGCGCGCCGGTTGCGGTATCCCCGTCCTGTGTCACCGTGCAGACCTCCCCTCGGGTGCGGGTCGACGGCGGGTCGACCTCGTAGGATTCTGTGAGCCGGCCACCTTTGACCGCGACCGAACAGATAGCGGGTGCGTTCGCTTCGTCGAGAGCGTCCCAGCTCTCCCCAGCGAGCAGCCGGAAGCTGACACAGACAGTCTCCTGGGTCTCGTCGTCCTCTTCCTTGTTCGTTGCTTCGAGCACTTCCAGCGCATACGTGTTCCCGTCGTCGATAAACTGTGAACAGAGCTCGGTGAATTCGTAGACTCTCGGGTAGAGCCGGCCGTCGTCGTCCTCGTCAACATCCAATTTGCCGAACTCTACGCAGTATTGACAATCAAGTTCCGGGCAGTCAGCGGGCGGGAACGGAGACGTGGCGCTGCCCTCGTCGACATGGCGACACTGCTCCGCGGCGACCTCGAACGTCAGCTCGGTCGAGAGGTCCTCCGCCCAGTCGCCTCGCAGGCGGTAGTCCAGGTCGAGACAGAGTGTACCGTCGAAACACGGTTGGTCGTCGAGATCGTCGAGCCGGAGTCCGCCTCGGAGCCACCGCCGAAACTCGTTCAGGGTGGACCAGGAGTCGTTGCTATCGGGGTCGGGATATATTTTGGTCCGCCCGTTCTCTCCGCAGTCGCCGTCGTAGAATAGTTGGACCTCGACGGCGTCACCGAGCGGATCGACGGGCTCGGGACAGTTCGTCCGCAACCAGGCTCGAACCGGGTTCGCGTCGGCGGTGATGTGGAACCGCTCGGTACGAGTCTCGGTGCTGGGCCTGAGTCCCGAGAGGTCGAACGACACCGTCCCGTCACCCGTCGTCTGACAGCTGTCACAGTCGATGCTCACTCCGACCTCGCCGGCGCTCATCGAGGCGGCGAACGTCTCGCTGTCCTCGAAGAGGGCCCACGTCCCGGTGCCGGCTACACCGCTCAGTGCGCCGACCGCCCCGACGCTCCCGAGGAGCTGCCGCCGGCTCAGCGAGGCGCGCTCGCGGCTCACGTCCTCTCACCTCCCGCGAGGTGTCCTGTCCCGCCCGTTCGACTGTGGTCGTCGGATATGCCTGGATTCACAGGTCTCCCCCCTCGACCGTCCGGCCCCCACCGGACGACCGTCTTCGTGGCTCAACGTAGCCGAAGCAGGGGGATATGAATGAGCGTCGTACCGGGGAGCAACGAGCGAATACTGTCCCGGTATATGGTTCCTGTAATCCGGTAATCGGTCGTTTACCCCGGGTGGGGCCCTATCGACCGTCTCCCGATGGTGGGTCTGGCGCTCGAAACCGCACTCCTCGACGGCCTTCCGTCCGGCAGCACTGTGGGACCCGACTGAACGGTGGCCAGAAAACGCCCGAACCAGTAGTGATACGGTCTGAAACGTGATTATATTGGTGGTAACCGATTGGCAATCTAAAATTAAGTATTTGAATCACACGGCCAAACGACGGTCGACGGAATGGCGACCCCCCACGAACGAACTGAAAATGGTGTGGAACCGAACGACCTCCGGACGAACGCACGACGCCTGGCGAGACAGCTCTGTCTCGGCTTCAAGCATCACGACCAGCGCGAGCGCGAGCTCGCCGTCGATGCCTTCGCGGCCGTCGACACTGCGCAGTTCCAGCACGTCTCGGAACGGACCGCCAGACGGGCGGCCGTCGCGTACGTCGATGCACTCTGGGCCAAGGACGAGGTCGAACGTTCGTGTACGGTCGGTGGCGAGATAGACCGTGTAGCGCTCGACGATGCCGACTGGAGCGACGTCCGATCGGCGTTCGCACGGCGAGCCAACCTCGTCGACATCGACCCACGGTACGCCGAGCAGAGCACCCTCGCGTGGCGGCGACACAAGGTGGGCGGCGACTACTGGACGCCGATGAAGCGCGCACAGCTACACGAGTACCGTGCCGCGCTGCAGTCTCCGGAGTACCCCGACAAACCCCGGTATGGACAGTCGGGATACGGTCCGGAGCCAGCACGCTATCTACTCGGCGTCGAACTGCACGACACACGGGAGTGGGAGCAGGCACAGGTCGTGATGACGCCGTACTTCGAGCGAATCCTGCGGGAACATCGGGGCACGACGGCCGCCACATCGGACTGAACGACCGTTGGGGGGGGAGTAGCCGACCATCGAGCGGCGGCGCTGTCGTCGGTCGTCGCAGACTGTCGCGCTCAGTCGCAGTCCTCGATGGTGAGTCCGAGATCGAACGCGACACCGTCGGACTGTGTCACGTTCACGTCGTTGGGACCAGCGTCCGCATCGAACTTCCAGCCGAGGACGAACCCGAGGCTGTCGTCCCCGGAGAGACACGAGTCTCCCCCCGGATCTGCCTCGCCGGGGTCGAGCAGTGTCGGTGTCGAGAGGACCGCAGCCACCGATGGGAGCGTCCCGCTCGCGTCGGGGTGGACCAGGCGCTCCCCCACGTCCTTGATACCGTTCTCAGCGCCGAAAGCGTCGATACCCATGGTTCCGGTGTCGTACCACAGCGAGACGGTCAGGAACTCCTGCAGTTCACCCTGGTTCGGGCTGTCGTCGAGGTGGGACTCGGCGTCGTTGATACCGTTCTCCGGCGTCGCAGTCAGGTCGAGTGTAACGAAGGGCCGGACCCCGTCGCCCGAGGGGGCGTCGTCCGCGAGCTGCAGTCTGATGCTCAGCGTCCCCCAGTCACCGGGGACCGTGTCTGTAATCGCGATCCGTGGACCTGCGTCCGTCCCCGTCACTGTCGTTCCGCCGTCGACGACTGTCCCGTTGTACGTCTCCCGCCAGTCGTACCGGAGCGGTGTCGACGCGAGCGAGTCCGAGTTCGGGTACGCCTTCGCCGCCTCGGTTGAGAGCGCGAGCCCGCCGACGGATGCGATACCACCGGCTCCCAGCCCAGCGAGCAGCCGCCTGCGACTGAATAGTTTTGACATACGTGTTCGAGTGATGTTCGAAGCCCACCGGCAGAGTTGAACTGCCGGGTCGAGTCCTCACGGAGGACCGACCGACCCTTCGTGGGTTGGAAACCGGGAGTACTCGATCAGACGGCCTCCTGTTCGCCGTCGTTGTGGCGGCACTGCTCGGTGTAGAAGCCGATGTCGAAGCCGGCCTCGTCGGACTGGACGTGGTTACCCACGTCGTACGGCAGGCACCACGAGAAGCCGAAGCAGTGGGTCTGCCAGGGCTGGAAGCACTGGCGGCCCTCCGTGTCGCGGTCGGCATCGAGGGGGTACCCGTTCCCGTCAGTGAGCAGGGTCTCCGCCTCCCGGAGCGTTCCCCGGAAAATTATCTGTTCTCCCGTCGCATCGCCGCCGACGAGCTGCATCCCGATGTCCTCCGCGACGTCCTCCAGATCGGCGTAGTCGTCGACATCGAAGAACTGGTTCGGCTCGCAGGTGTCGGGACTGGGTGCGAGTCCAGTCACCCGACACTGGAGGAACGTGTCGCCAGCAATGGTCACGAGGTTGCCATCGTCATCCTCCTCCTGACAGCTAGTGTCGCCGATGTCGATACCGACGCCGAGGATGTCGATGCCTTCGCCCTTGATGTCGTCGGCGACGTCACCAGTCTCGTCGAGCTCGGTACAGCTACTTGCACCGTCCGAGTTCCCGTCGTAATTCTCGGACGTGTACGTATCGCCGGTGTCTGGATCTTCGACGGTGTAAGGAACGGTCGGTCCCGAACTGACGTAGTCGGGCAGGCCGTCGGTCACCAGCAAGATGACCTGCCTGGCGTCTCCCCGACCCTGATCCTGGAGGACCTTCCGTGCGAGGTCGAGCGCGTGGGGCATCGGGGTGTTGCCGTTGCCCTGCTCGGGGAGTGACTCGCCGACATCGGCGTCTCCATCATTGTCCTCGTCGAACTGCGAAAGCGGGCCCATTCCCTTCTGGAGTACCGGCTGGTCTGGGAGATCCTCTCCCGAGTCTCCCGGCCCGTTCATCGTCAACAGGCCGGCCCTGACCCGGTCTTCACCGTCTATCTGGTCCTCCGGCAGGAAGTCGACGAACGTATTCGCGGCACTTTCGATGATGTCCATCTGGCTCCCGTTGATACTCCCCGACGTGTCCGCGATGGCCATGATGTCGAGCTTCTCCTCGCGGTCGACGAGATTGTCGCAGTCGTTGTCGTACCAGATGGCGGTCTGTATCTCGTCGGCCAGCTCGACGACGTCCTCCTCCTCGCCCTCGCTCTCCGCTTCGGGCTCGGTGAGGCCGTTCTCGTCGAGGTCGAGGCCGCCGGGCATCGCCATCCAGAGGTAGCCCGGGTTGTCACAGAGGTGCGTGCTGAACGTGACCTCGCCGAAGTCGCCGGGCTTGACGTCGGTGAGGTTTATCATCGGTGCCGCGCTCCCGTCGTCGAACCGCGTGTCGGCGTTGTCGGTTCGGCCGAGCGTCTCGGGGTCCGCTGTGGTGTACGACGACAGATCGCTGGTCTCGGGGTCACCCACGTCGGCCAGCACGTCGCACGCATCGAGGTTCGGGTACATCGCCTCGAGTGGGAACTCGGCGCTCCCGTCGTTCTCCGCGTCGGGGAACGACTCGATGGCCGTGTCCATCATGTACTGGTCCACGTCGGTGGTCTCCGACTCGTTGCCGTCGTAGACGTACAGCATCGGGTCCGGGGTATCGTCGCCGTCGTCGGTCCCCGGCGGGAACGGCATCCATCCGTCCGGGTCCGTCTCCGACGGGATGGCCTCGAGGTCCCGCACCGGTGCGTACTCCAGGTTGGCCGTCGGGTCGTCGAACCCGAGCAGCTGCGGGTAGTTGTAGTGCTCTTCCCAGTCCACCTTCAGGTCCAGCTCACCGGCCGCGATGGTGTTGCCGTCGAACGACTCGACGTCGCTGAAGTAGGCACTGGTCCCCAGACCCGCGCCGACGCTGGCGACGCCCGCCGCGCCGATGCCGGCCAGTATCTTCCGCCGTGAAAGTCCGATGTTCTCGTTGCTCATTGTACCCCCCCTCCGGGGAGGACCCACCGACGGAGTCGAACCGTCGTCGCGCGGGTGTAATCCCGAGCGTTCACCGGTGTGGGTCGTTATTCATTGACGTTACTCCGGAACCGATTCCGGTCCACTGCCGTCGTTGTGGCGGCACTGCTCGGCGTAGAAGCCAAGGTCGAACTCGACACTGTCTCCCTGGATCTCGTTGCCGACATCCGTCGGGACCCACCAGTGAGCACCGATACAGTAGCTCTGTCCCGCCTCGAAACAGTCACGAGCTTCAGACGTTGGTCCATCACCGTACTCCATATCACCGGTTCCGTCGAGGGGAACCATGCCACCGTTCGATTCCATGATTTCCATCGCTTCGGCGAGCGTCACGTGGTCGTCGTGGACGCCGTCCCCCTTCCCAAGGATGAGGGTCTCGCCAGCGATGTCTTCAGCGATGTCCTCGAACGTTTGCTCGATGTCATCGACGTCGGACGAGTCGTAGAAGTCGCCTGAGGAGGCTACATTCTGGAGCAGGGTAGTGTTGGCTCCGCTCCCGTACGCGATGGAGAACACCCGAATCCCATTGTCCTTCGCGGTCTGAGCAGCTGCATCGGCATCTCCAATGGTCTCTCCACCGTTGCTGAGAACGACCATGATCTTCGTGTGGTCCGATTCGGCGTTACCACTGGGACTCGTCGAAGTACCGTACAGCGACTCGTCGTCGAGAAGTTCCTCGGCGGCGTACTCAATACCCTGGGCAATGTTCGTCGAACCACCAGATGAAAGCCCCTGAATGGTGCCATTCACAGCGATCTTTCCACTAGCGTCGGTATCCGTGAGATCCTGATCTCGACTTGCGGACCCGGCGAACGAAGCAAGACCAGCTTGGTCGTCAGCCGTGAGCGTATTGACGAGGGTCTCTGCCCCATCCTTCATGTCCTGGAACTTGTCTGGTTGGTTGGTCATCGACCCGGAACGGTCGAGAACCAACATCACGTCGAGGTCCGCACCGGATTCACCGCCGTCGAGTGAGTTGTTACAGTTGTCGTCGTACCAGAACTCGACGTTCATGTTCTCGGCGAGTTCACCATCGTCGGACTCGCCCTCACCCAACTCTTCTTCCTCGGGGTCAGGGGTCGCCCCACCAGACTCGCTGAAGTCGTCGGCAGTGAGCCAGATGTATCCGGGATTGTCACAGAGGTGGAGACTGAACGTGATCTCACCCTCGTCGCCGGGCTTGACGTCGCCCAGCGAAACCAGGCTGTCCTGGTCCCCGAAGTTGGACTCGTAGTCCTGTCCGAGGGTGTCACAGTCGAGCACGTCGACGATATTCTGCCCCTCGTCGCTGTATCGGTAGGTCTCGCCGTCGAGTTCGATTGATTGTTCGCCGTCGCCGATGTCGTCGGGGTGTGCGTTGACGAACTCCCAGGACTCCGTCGGGCCGTAGTACAACTGTTGCCAGTCGACCCGCAGGTCGAGCTCACCCGCCGTGAGCGAGTTGTTCTCGAACGACTCGACGTCGTTGAAGTACGCGCTGGTCCCCAGCCCTGCGCCGACGCTGGCGACGCCCGCCGCGCCGATGCCGGCCAGTATCTTCCGCCGTGAGAGTGCGAGTGGTTTCTCTGACATTGTATCTCCCCCCATACGGGGAAGACCCACCGGCGGAGTCGAACCGCCGTCCATGGAGCCTCGGAGACACCGAGGATATGGGAGTTCCAACGTGGGTCGAGTTCTGCAGTGGATTACCCAGCTGTCACACGGGGATGTCGGTCCAGTCGGTCGGATCGTCCGTTCTCGGCCGGGTGGCGAGGTCGGAGAACGGGTGGTCGTTGTGCCGGGCCTGTTCGCCACGGAACTGGAGGTCGAACGAAGCCGACGCTCCCTGGAGTTCGTTCCCGGCGTCCTCGGAGACCTCGATAGTCATGCAGTACGCGACTGCACCCCAGTGGGACCCTTCGTCCGAACCGATCAGGATGTAGTCGGACTCACCTTCGGAGAGAGGATCCTCGTCATCCTCCGGGTTCTTGGTGCCCACCCCGTTGTGAGACCCGATTGGAACGCCGTCCTGACTAGTGAAATCGTTGTCAGAGAGGCTCGTCACCCAGTTCCCCAAGCCACCATCGTGTGCGTACGTATCCGAGTCGTCCGGATCGTACGTGATGTCGTTCTCGAGGATCTGCTCGCCCTTGACGTGATCCCCATCCTCGTTCTCCTCGCAGACGTAGAGGTTCTTGGAGACCGTGATGTCCTCGGACCCGAGGAGGGTCTCGAAGTCGTCGTCGGTCTCGACGCCCGGAAGGTCGTCCGATGCTCCATCGTCGAGCGTTCCGTTCTCGATACCGGTCGCATGTTCGACGGAGTCCCACGGGATGTACGCGCGGACGACACCCGGATTGCCGTCCACGTCGATACACCAGCAGAAGTTGTACGTGTCGCCGGGCTTGAGGTCGCTGATGTCGATACTCGCACCGACCATCCCTTCACCGTCCCCGGACTCCGAGTACCAGTCATCCTCGTCGGGGCCGATTCCGTCCTGGTCGACGGCATTCTCGAGATCGAGCAGCTCAACCTCCATCGAGAACGTCCCCGCCTGGAAGGAGTTTTCTTCGAATGTCTCAACGTCGTTGAAGTACGCGCTTGTTCCCAGTCCTGCGCCTGCGGACGCGACGCCGATGGCTCCGAGGCCACCGAGCACGCGCCGGCGCGACAGTCCGAGTTTCTTGTCTGACATAGTGGATTCCCCCCGAACTCCCCACAGCTGGCGGAGTTCGGTTGTCGAGTACATCCAGAGATACCCCCGTAGTTATCCGTCACCACGTCACCGTTCAATCCCGGAATTGAGGGTCGAACGCGGCCTCGAACGACCCGATACAGGCCGGAAGACGACTGTGTCCCCACTCGGGGGCGGTCACGACCCACGACGGCCGGTGGTCACCAGGGGATTACTGGACTCCTAAACACCCGATATCGAAGGAAGGCGTTGGGTCGAACCGGCGTATCAGCGCGCCGATAACGGGTCACAAGTGGACACGTCGAATCACCCCCCGATGTACAATGCTCGCATACCGAACCCGTATGCTCCTCATGGTGACGGTGCTTCCACCCGTCGGTGCAAACAGCAGACCCTGGGGAGGGGGAGAGAGATGTTCAGGACTGACACACTACCGGAGGGGACGATATTCGAGATACTGGCGAACAACCGTCGACGGCAGACCATCAGACACCTCACCGTCGAATCGTCGGGCGAGCCGACGACGCTGCACGAGCTGTCGCTGGAGATCGCGGCCCGCGAGACGGGCGAGTCGCCGCCGCCGCGGGCGGCCCGCGAGAGCGTCTACAACTCGCTGCACCAGACGCACCTGCCGAAGCTGGAGGAGCTGGGCGTCGTGGACTACGACCGCGACGCCCGCGAGGTCCACCCGAGCGAGCACGCGCGCGACGTGGACCAGTACATGGAGGTCGTCACGAGCCACGGCGTCACCTGGAGCGAGGTGTACCGGAGTCTCGGCGTCGCCTCGCTGACGCTGGTGCTCTGGTCGCTCGTCGGCCTCCCGGTCGTCTCGGCGGTCGACCCGGTGCTGTGGACGAGCGGGTCGCTCGCTTGCTTCGCCCTGCTGGTCACCTATCAGCTCTGGTCGAACCGCTGGTACATCCGGCAGAGCCTGCGGGACTGAGCCGGTGCGACGCGCCCGAGCTTGGCGGAACGGGGTCCGAGCAACCACGATATACCCCCACACGAGACATCTCGGGTCTCGGAACCGACACGACGAATCGGGCACGCGGCCGCCGGTCGACGCTCCCGTCGGTCGTGGCGTGGACCTGCGCTCCGGAGCGCTCGATACCACTCGATAGGTGCCCGCTTGCTGTGGGTTTCTCGCGTCGCAGCGCCAGCTAACGTCGTGTTAGGCCCGACCTGTCGTGGGCGTGAACAGTGGTGCGGAGTGAACAGTTGACCCCCTTTATGGCGTCGTACGTTCCCCAGAATCCTGGGGGGAACTAGTTTGCAACTCGAACAGCCCGAACTATCTACCACAGGCGGAACCGAACCGACGAACCGAGACACGACACTCTCGCAGGACAGCGTCTTCACCGTCCTGTCGAACGCGCGTCGTCGGTTCGCAATCAAGTACCTGAACCAGCACGCGACGGAGGACCGCGTCGAGCTGCGCGACCTCGCCGAGCAGATCGCGGCCTGGGAGAACGACATCCCGGTCGAGGAGGTCACGTACAAGCAGCGCAAGCGGGTGTACACCTCGCTGTACCAGTCGCACCTGCCGAAGCTGCACGAGCTCGACGTGGTCGAGTACGACTGCAACCGCGGCACCATCGAACGGACGGAGACCGTCGACGAACTCGACGTCTACCTGGAGGTGCTCGAGGGGGACGAGATACCCTGGAGCGACTTCGCGGTCGGCGTCGCGGCGGTCAACGCGGCGTTCGTGGTCGCTGCGGCGGCGGGCGTCGTGCCCTTCTTCGCCGGTAGCGGCTTCGCCACGGCGGCGGTCGGTGCCGGGCTCTTCCTCGTCGTCGCGCTCGCACACACCGTGTACACGCGTCGCCGGCGGCTCTGACGACGCCGGCTGTCCGGCTCAGTTTTCGTCGCCGTCGACGAGCGCGTCCGTGAGGTCCCACTCTCGCGCCTTCCGACGGGCCTCCTCGCGTGCCCGGTCGCGGATGGCGTCCAGTCGCTCCTCGTCCGCGAGGAAGGCCTCCACGGGGTCCGCGGGTGTCGCGGCCTCGTCGGTCCACCCGGCCGGAGCGGCCGCGCGGGTCCGTTCCGCGAGTGCCGAATCGCCGGCGAGTCGCTCCGCCGGTGCGTCCGGGGAGACGACCAGCTCGTCTGCGTCTGGGAGGTCCTCGATGGCCGCCCGGTCGACCGCGTAGCAGTCGACGCTGTACGGTCCAGCACCGGCCACGTCGGCGAGCGCGGACGTGCCGCCGCGCTCGGTGCCGGTGTGGTACGCGAGCCGGGGCACGCCGTCGGCGAGGGTGAGGACGCAGGCGTCGTCCTCCCCGCCGAGCAGTGCGTCGGCCGGTTCGAGGACGAGGTAGCCCGTGTGGGTGGCGTCGAGTGCCCACGCGAGCGTGTCGTCGGGGGCGGTCGCGGTGCGCGAGCGCACGAGGTCGCCGCGCGGGAGCCTCATGGCTGCTCGGGGACGACCGCGCTCCGGAAGCGCGCGGCCACGTCGTCGGCGGCCTCGTCGCGAATCTCGATGCCGGCGGCGGCCTCGCGGAACGCCTCGGCGGCGGCCGACTCGGGGGCGTGCGCGAGCAGCGGTTCGCCCGCGTCCCGGGCCTCCCGGGCTGCGTCGGCGTCGGGGACGCTCGCGAGCACCGGCCCGTCGAAGTAGCGTTCGGTCTGCTCGGCGATGCGGTCGACGTTGTCGTCGTCGTGGACCTTGTTGAAGAGGACGCCCGCGCCGTCGGTGCCGTAGGAGCGGGCGTACTCCTGGACCTTCAGGCCGTCCGAGAGCGCGGGCACCGTGGGCTGGAGGACGACGACGACCCGGTCGGCGAGCACGACGGGGAGCACGGCGCTGACGCTGTCGAGTGCGGCCGGCGAGTCGAGCAGGAGGACGTCGGTGTCGCTCGCGAGCTCGGCGACCACGTCGCGCAGGCGGGCCGGGTCGGCCTCGCGGAAGGCGTCGAGGGACGTGCCACACGGCACCACGTCCATCCCGAACCGGCGGTAGACGGCGTCCGCGACCGCCACGTTCGCGTCGCCGAGCAGCAGGTCGTGGAGCGTGACTGGGGCGTCGGCGAGGCCCGTGTGGAACAGCAGGTTCGCCATCCCGGTGTCGGCGTCGACGACGGTCACGTCGTAGCGCTCAGCGAGCGCCATCCCGAGTGCGAGCGTCGCCGTCGTCTTGCCGGTCCCACCCTTCCCGCTGGCCACGGCGACGGCTTCGACCATGCCACGACTGCTGCCCGACCGTACAAAGATGTTACGTGTCGCTGTCCGATGAAAGAAAACCGATTGGGGGAATCGGTGTGGGGGGAGAAACTGCCATCCACGTCGAGCGTGTGAGTGGCCAGGGTGCGGCCCCAACCATCCGTACCGAGACGACCCTCACTAGTAACTGTTGTGGCCAATGTGTCAGTAATTAACACGCAGTCGCGCGGCAGACAAGAGCGCAGCCACGTCGACTCCGCGGTCGGCGAGCAGCCGGCAGCGCCCCGCCGCGACCGTCGACTTGCCGACGTGGCTCGCCGTCCCGGCGACCAGTCTCGTCGAAGTCACGAGTTGGCCGTCGTGGAACGGGCCGGGTGGGTTGCTGGCGACCGGCCTCGTTCCCACGGTGGCTCTGGCGACCGAGGTAAAGGGCTTTCAGGGAGCCCGCACGACACCCAGACATGACCGAGATACACTCCGGGCAGCGCGTCGCCATGCTCGTGGACGCACAGAACCTCTACCACACGGCACAGAGCATCTACACGCGCAACATCGACTACTCCGCCCTGCTGGAGAAGGGGGTGCAGGGCCGCGAGCTCACCCGGGCCATCGCGTACGTCATCCGGGCGGACTCGCCGGAGGAGGAGAGCTTCTTCGAGGCGCTGGAGGACATCGGCTTCGAGCCGAAGATCAAGGACATCAAGACGTTCTCCGACGGCTCGAAGAAGGCCGACTGGGACGTCGGGATGAGCCTCGACGCCGTCACGCTCGCGAAGAAGGTCGACACGATGATCCTCTGCACCGGCGACGGCGACTTCTCGCGGCTCTGCTCGCACCTGCGCCACGAGGGCGTGCGCGTGGAGGTGATGGGCTTCGAGAGCTCGACGGCCGACGAGCTCGTCGAGGCCACCGACCGGTTCATCGACCTCTCCGAACGGCCGGAGACGTTTCTGCTCTGAGGCTGCGGACCGGAGAAGAGTCGCCCGTTCAGACGGGGCGACCGCCCTCGGACGTACCGACGAGCAGCGCGCCGGCCGCCATCGCGAGCGAGGCAGCACCGCCAGCGAGCACCGGGATGGAGCTCCCGGGTGTACCGAGCAGCAGCAGGATGGCCGAGCTCAGGAACAGGAGCACCGCCCCGAGCGCGATCTTGGTCGTGTTCATTTCGTATGAAGTCAAGGAGAGCGCCTGCATATATGTTTCTCTCCATCTCAGCATCGAAGAATGGTACCAGAACCCATGGGTATGGGTGACAAATCTTTCGGGGGTGTGGCAGCCACGCGAGCGGGCCCGCAACGGGTTCGACACGCGTTTATCCGCGGCCGCGCAACGCCGGGGTATGAGCGACGAGGACCACGACGTCCCCGACCTGCGGACGCTCGCCGACTACCAGTTCGGGGCCGGGGCCGGCGCGGCGCTGTTCCCCGCCGCCGACGATCTGGAAGTTCGCCGGACCAGCTCCGGCCGTCCCGAGCAGGTCATCGCCGACGAGGGACGGCTGGTCAGCCACGGCGTCGACGGCCGGTTCACGCTCGGGCTCGCCGGCGGCCACCGGCTGCACGACGCGCTCGACCACCCCACGGCACGGGTCGTCGTCGGCGACGACAGCGAGCCGTTCGTCCGCGAGGGCAAGAACGTGTTCGCGAAGTTCGTCCGCGAGGTCGACCCCGCGGTCCGCCCGGGTGACGAGGTCTGTGTCGTCCACCACGACGGCCAGCTGCTGGCGGTCGGCCGAGCCGAGCTCGACGCCGGCTCGATGCGCGACTTCGAGTCGGGGATGGCCGTCTTCGTCAGGAGCGGCGCGGGCGACTGACCGGCCGTCGGCCACCCGTCGACGACGACGCAACCGCCCGCAACGGTACCCGCCGACGGCACCGGCTCTCCCGGCGCTTCCCGGTAGTTCGTCATGTTTTTGCCGGTACGGGCAGTGGTTCCGGATATGTTCGGAGGAGGCGGCGGGCTCAACCCCCGCAAGATGAAGCAGATGATGAAGCAGATGGGGATCGACGTGACGGAGATCGACGCCGAGGAGGTCATCATCCGCACGGAGGAGCACGACCTCGTCTTCGAGGGCGCCGAGGTCACGAAGATGGACGCTCGCGGGCAGGAGACCTACCAGATCGTCGGGGAGCCCACGGAGCAGGCCCACGGCGAGCTCGAGTCCGGCGATACCAGCGCTGACGCTGGCGATGCCGACGACGCCGACGAGGGCATCCCGCAGGACGACGTCGACCTCGTCGTCGCCCGCACCGGTGCCAGCGAGGACGACGCCCGCGCCGCACTGGCGGCCAACGACGGCGACCTCGCCGCGGCCGTCGACCAGCTAGAGTGAGCGTCGTCCTCGTCCACGACGACCGGGAGTACCTCGTCGCGCCCGGCGACGAACTCCAGACGGACCTCGGCGTGCTGGAGGTACCCGAGGACCCCGAGCCGGGAACGACGCTGGAGACCCATCTCGGCGAGCCGTTCACCGTCCGCGCGCTCCGTGGCCCGGACCTCTTCAGCCACTTCGAGCGCACCGGCGCGCCGATGATGCCCCGCGACATCGGTCTCGTCATGGGCGAGACCGGCGTCGGGGAGGGCGACCGCGTCCTCGACGCCGGCACCGGCACCGGCGTCCTCGCCGCCTACCTCGCCCGCGCCGGCGCGACCGTCACCACGTTCGAGCAGGACCCGGAGTTCGCCGACGTCGCCCGCGAGAACATGCGCCTCGCCGGCGTCGACGACCGCGTCGACGTCCGCAGCGGCGACGTCCGCCCGCACCTCGACGACCTCGGCAACTTCGACGTCATCACGCTCGACACCGGCGACGCCGCCGACGTGGTGGCCCGCGCCCCCGGCCTGCTCGACAGCGGCGGCTTCGTCGCCGTCTACTCCCCGTTCGTCGAGCAGACCAGGGCGGCAGCCGAGGCCGCCCGTGACGCCGGGTTGTCGGGTGTGACCACCTACGAGACCATCCAGCGCGAAATGCAGTTCGACGACCGGGGCTCTCGGCCGTCGACCCGTGGTGTTGGACACACGGGCTACCTGACGTTCGCGCGGTTCGAGTAGCTGTTTTCAGTTCGGAGTTCTCCGGGCGACTGTTCGCCAGAATCCGTGGAACTCACCTGACCGGCGAACAGCCAGAACGCCTCGTCGACCGTGTGAACAGATTCTACCACGAACAGCCAGAAAGCCCCGAGATGCTCGGCTCCCGCGGCTCGCTGCGCTCCTCGTTCCTGCGGTGCTTACTTCGCCGGGGTTCGCCGAGCGTCTCGCCCCTTTCAGTCCCACCCCGCACAGCACCGCGACCGCACCTCACGCCTCCCCAGCCTCCTGCGGTGCTCGTTCCTGCGCTCCTCGTCCCTCGCACGAGTGCGGCTCACGGCCTCGCTGCGCTCGGCACGCTCGCCAGCCGCGCGCCGGCGGTGGGACGTGCACCAGTTCTGTAAACTCTACCCGGGTCGAGCGCGCTGCCACCGGCTGTTCGAACAGCGAAAACAACTGAAAATCCGCGCTCAGGACTGCAGCCGTTCGATGCGCTTCTCGACCGGCGGATGGGTCGAGAGGATTCGCCGGAGCAGGCCCTTGTCGCTGCCGAAGATGCAGAGTGCGGCGGTGCTGTCGTCGATGCGCGTCTCGCCGGCGTTCTCGCTGCTCACCTGTATCTTCTGGAGCGCCCGGGCGAGGGGGTCGCCGCTGCCGACGTACTGGCGCGCGTCGGCGTCGGCGACGTACTCGCGGTAGCGCGAGATGGCGAGCACGAACACCATGACGAGCATCTGGGCCACCATGCCCGCGATCCAGCCAAGTATCCAGTCGACGATGGCGTTGTCGCCGGCGAGGATGACGACCAGCTGGACGGCCATGCCGACCATGGCGGCGACGGACTGACCGACGACCATCGTGACCACGTCGCGGTTCTTGATGTGTGCGAGCTCGTGGGCGAGGACGGCCTCGACCTCGTCCGGTTCGAGCACCTGCAGGAGTTCGGTCGAGACGACGACGACGCCCGCGCCCTTCCGGCCGGTTGCGAAGGCGTTCGGGACGCCCATCCGGGCGAGCTTGAGTTTCGGCTTCTCGATCTCCATGTCCGCCGAGAGCTCCTCGACCATGCGGTGTATCTCGCGGAACTCGTCCTCGGGCATGTCCTGTGCGCCGACGCTCCTGAGGGCGGCCCACTTGCCGAACTTGTACTGGAAGCCGACGAACAGCAGCGTCCCGACGGCGACGAACGGCCAGACGCCGGTGCCGAACACGCTGAGTGCGACGAGCGCCAGCGCGGAGTAGAATCCGAACAGGATGGTCCCGACGAACGCCATCCTGAGCTTGAGACCCGTGTGTTGCATCTGTAGACGGCGGTTGCGGCGCACGCTACTTAAACGCCAGCCAAACGTACCATGGGACTCCGGGGGAGTGGGAGTCACAGGCACGCCACTGTGGCCCATGTCACCGTGTTCGAGCCGCGACAGGTTCTGCCGGTCAGCACAAGCGTTATACTGGTCGCGCTCCGTGAACCATGTGATGACCGTCGCCGCTCAAAGCCGGGCTCGACCCGAGATGAGCGGCGCGTTCGGTTTCGGCTTTACAGGGAAATTCTATACACGGTAAGTGCTCGGTGCGGGCGTGGCGACCCCGTCCCGGGTGCACTCGACTTCTGAACCGTGTGACGACCGACGACTCCCGACGAAACCCGAACGAAATGACGACAATCGAACTCAGTGGCGTCCACCCCGCCATCACGACACCGTTCCACGACGACGGCAGCATCGACTACGACACACTCCGCGCGAACGTCCAGCGCCTCGAAACCGCAGGCGTCGACGGCATCGTGCCCGTCGGCTCGACCGGCGAGTCCGCGACCCTCAGCCACGACGAGCACGTCGACGTGGTCGCGGCCGTCGCCGACACCGTCTCCGACGTGCCAGTCATCGCCGGCTCCGGCAGCAACAACACCGCCGAGGCGCTCTCGCTCTCGCGCCGGTCCGTCGAGGCCGGTGCCGACGCGCTCCTGCTCATCTCGCCGTACTACAACAAGCCCGAGCAGCGCGGGCTCGTCGAGCACTACCGCACCATCGCCGACGAGGTCGACGTCCCACAGATCGTCTACGACGTGCCCTCGCGCACGGGGCAGGGGCTCACGCCCGACACGGTCGTCGAGCTCGCGAGCCACGACAACATCGCGGGCTTCAAGGCCGCCAGCGGCGACCTCGGTCAGATCAGCGAGATCGCAGAGCGCACCCGCGACGAGGCGTTCGCCGTCCTCTCCGGTGACGACGGCCTCACGCTGCCCATCTGCTCGGTCGGCGGCGTCGGCACCATCTCCGTGGTCGCCAACGTCGAGCCCGAGCGGACCTGTGCGCTCGTCCAGGCTGCGCTCGACGACGACTACGAGCGCGCCCGCGAGATCCACCACGAGCTCGGGCCGCTCACGCGCGAACTGTTCGTCGAGACCAACCCCATCCCGGTGAAGGAGGCGCTGCATATCCGGGGCCACGCGCCGCCGCACCTGCGCCTGCCCCTGACCCGTCTCTCCGAGGAGTACGTCGAGCCGCTGGCGGACCTGCTGGCCGACCTCGACGACTCGGCGAGCGGCGACGAGGCGCTCGCGGAGGTGGGCAACTGATGCGACTGGCCGTCACGGGCGCGTCCGGGCGGATGGGCGGCGAGGTGCTCGCCGCCGCGGCCGACCGCGACGCGAGCGTGGTGCTGGCCGTCTCGTCCGACGCCGACACGGTCGACCCGACCAGCGCCGAGGCGGACACCGAAATCGTCGCCGACGCCGACCTCCCCGCCGCGCTCGCGGCGCACGAGGTCGACGTCCTCGTCGACTTCACCGCGCCGGCGGCCCTCGCAGACTACGCTGCCGCCTGCGCCGACGCGGGTGTCGCGCTCGTGACGGGTACCACCGGACTGACCGACGAGCACCGGGCGGCACTGGCGGACGCGGCCGACTCCGTGCCGGTGCTCCACGCGCCGAACTTCTCGAAGGGCGTCGCCGTCCTCCACCGGCTGGTCGGGGACGCCGCCGCCGCGCTCGCGGACTACGACGTGGAGCTGGTCGAGGCCCACCACGACGGCAAGACCGACGCCCCCTCCGGCACCGCGCTCTCGCTGCTCGACGCCGTGGACGACGCCCGCGGCGAGTCGCCGCGCGTCCACGGGCGCGAGGGCGAAGCACCCAGAAGGGAGGGCGAGATCGGCGTCCACGCCGTCCGCGCGGGCGACGTGACCGGGATGCACGAGGTGTGGCTCGCCGGCGGTCGCGAGGAGCTCCGGCTCACCCACCGCGCCGAGTCGCGCCGCGTGTTCGCCGAGGGCGCGCTCGACGCCGCCGCGTGGTTGGCTGGACGCGACGCGGGCGAATACAGCTTCGCCGAAGTGCTGGAGGTGGGCGCATGAGCCTCGAGTCCGATATCCGGGACCTCTGGGCGCGCCACGAGGCCGACGAACTCGACGCGCACGCCCCCGAGACCCACGACGTGCTCCACGCGCTGCTCGACGCACTCGAAGCCGGCGAGGTCCGCGCCGCGGAGAAGCGCGACGGCGAGTGGCAGGCGAACGCGTGGGTGAAGCAGGGCGTCCTGCTCAACTTCGTCTGCCACGACATCTCGGCGTACGACTACGGCGGTGTCACCTACAACGACGTGCTCCCGCTGCAGGACACGAGCGACCTCGGTGCGCGCGGCAGCCGGAACACGCCCGACGGCACCGTCGTCCGGGCGGGCGCGCACATCGGCGCGGACTGCATCCTGATGAGCCCGAGCTTCGTCAACATCGGCGCGCACGTCGGTGACGGCACGCTCGTCGACTCCTGTGACACCGTCGGCTCCTGCGCCCAGATCGGAGCGAACGTCAAGCTCGGCGCGAACACGCTCATCGGCGGCGTCCTCGAACCCGTCGAGGGCGCGCCGGTCGTCGTCGAGGACGGCGTCTCGCTCGGGGCCGGCTGTCGGGTCACCTCGGGCTTCGTCGTCGGCGCGAACTCGGTCGTCGGGGAGAACACGCTGCTCACGCCCCGGATTCCGGTGTACGACCTCGTCGAGGAGGAGATCCTGTACGGCGAACTCCCGCCCGAGCGCCGGGCGTTCCAGCGCTTCGTCGAGTCCTCGCTCGGCGAGCACGACCTCATCGACGGCGGCGCGTACAAGCCCGCCGTCGTCGCCACCGGACTGGAGGCCGAGACGCTCGAAGCGACCCAGCGCGAGGAGGTGCTGCGCGAATGAACGGCGAGGTCGCGCGGGACGACCGGCAGGACGGCGGTGACGCCCCGGCCGACACGTCCGCCGGCGCGCCGTTCGACGGTCCCGCGGCCGACGGCGGCCCCGACATCCGCCGGCTCGACGACTGGGATGCGGGCGTCCTGCGTGACCTCGTCGCCGACTTCGGCGGGCCGCTGTACGTCCTCGACATCGACCGCGTCCGGGAGAACTACCGCCGACTCGCGGCGGCGTTCCCCGACGCGGACGTGTACTACGCCGCGAAGGCCAACGCGCTCGGGCGAGCACTCGCCGCGCTCGCCGACGAGGGTGCGGGCATCGAGTGTGCGAGCGCCGGCGAGGTGCTCCGGGCGCTCGACGCCGGCGTCCCCGCGGAGCGCGTGCAGTACACGGCGGTCAACCCGCCGGCGCGCGACCTCGACCTCGTCGTCGACCGCTGGCGCGAGCACCCTGAGCTGACCGTCACGGTCGGCGCGCTCGACACGCTCGACCGCCTCGCCGAGCGCGGCTACGACGGCCGGCTCTGCCTGCGGGTCACGCCCGGCGTCGGTGCGGGCCACCACGAGAAGGTCCGCACGGGCGGCGACGCCACCTTCGGCGTCCCGTACGACCGCGCGGTCGACGCGCTCGCCGCAGCCGACGAGTACGGCTTCGACGTGGTCGGCGTCCACGCCCACGCCGGCTCGGGCATCACCGACGCCGACGACCTTGCGGCCCACCGCGAGCTCGTCGGTCGGATGGGCGACCTCGTCCGCGAGGCTCCGTTCGACCTGGAGTTCGTCGACGTGGGCGGCGGCTTCGGCGTCCCCTACCACGCGGACGACGACCCGCTCGACCTCGACGCCGTCGCTGCAGCCACCCGCGACGCCCTGGGCGACGTGGACGCGACGCTCAGAGTCGAGCCCGGCCGCTACGTGGTGGCCGACGCGGGCGTGCTCCTGACCACGGTCAACACCGTCAAGGAGACGCCCGACACCGTCGTCACCGGCGTCGATGCCGGGATGACGACGCTCGCGCGCCCCGCGATGTACGGCGCGTACCACGCGATCCGGAACCTCTCCGCGGACGGCCGCGAGACGGTCCCCCAGACCGTCGCCGGCCCCATCTGCGAGAGTTCGGACACGTTCTGTACGGACCGCCCGCTCCCCGCCCCGGAGCGCGGCGACACCCTCGCCATCGGCAACGCCGGCGCGTACGGCTACGAGATGGCGAGCCACTACAACTCCCGGCCGCGACCAGCCACGGTCTCAGTCACGGCGGGGACGGCGACGCTCGCGCGACGGCGCGAGACGCTCGCCGACGTCACGAGACCGGAGGTACCAGAATGAGCATCTCACAACGACACGTACGATACGGCAAGTACCACGGCACCGGCAACGACTTCATCGTCGTCGACGCGGACGAGTACGTCCCCGACCGTGGGGCGTTCGCGGCACACCACTGCGACCGCGTCAACGGCATCGCTGGCGACGGCGAGCGCGCTGGCGCGGACGGCGTGCTCTTCCTCGCACTCGAGGACAAGTACAACCCGCCCCGCGTCGTCATGACGCTCGTCCAGCCCGACGGCTCGACCGCCGAGATGTGCGGCAACGGCGCGCGCGTCGCCGCCGAGTGGGCGATGGCCCGCACCGGCGCGAGCGAGGTCATGATCGACACCCAGGCGGGCACCCGCCACGCGCGACGGATCGACGGTCCCGACGGCGGGCCCGAGGTCGCCATCGAGATGGGCGAGCCATCCTTCGCGCCGGAGGTCGTCCCGCTCGACCGCGACGAGCCGCTCGTCGAGGGTCAGCTCGAGGGCTACGCGGTCACCGGTATCAACACCGGCGTCCCGCACGCCGTCATCTTCGTCGACGACGTGGCGGCGGTCGACCTCGCGGCCGACGCGCCGCCGATCCGCCACCACGACGTCTTTCCCGAGGGTGCGAACGTCACGTTCGCCGCACCGCGCGACACCGGTGGCTACGACCAGCGCACGTTCGAGCGCGGCGTCGAGGGCGAGACGCTCTCGTGTGGCACCGGCGCGGTCGCCATCGCCGCGGTCGCGGCCCATCTCGGGCGCTGCGAGGACGACGTGGTCACCGTCTCCCCGCCGGGCGGCGACCTCCGCGTCGAGGTGCCGGACGACGGGCCGGCCGTGCTCTACGGCCCAGTGGCCCACGAGTTCGACGGCGAGGTGCCGGTGACGCCGCCGACGGCCGACTGATGGACGAGGCGTTCGACCCCGTCGAGTTCCTGCACCGGGCGGTGCCGGTCGCGTCCCACGAGGACGTCTCCGAGATGCGGACGCTCCTCGTGGACGAGCTGGCGAGACACGGCGTCGACGCGACGGTCGACGACGCCGGCAACACCCTGGCGACACGCGGCTCGGGGCAGCCGCACGTCGTCCTGAACACGCACATCGACACCGTTCCGCCACACGTCCCCTACGAGTACGACGCCGACGCTGGCGTGATTCGGGGGCGCGGCTCTTGCGACGCGAAGGGACCGCTGGCGGCGCTGCTCGCTGCCTTTCTCACCACCGACCCCGGCGACGGCCGGGTGACACTGGCGGTAACGCCGGACGAGGAGGTGCTGTCGACCGGCGCACACCACCTCGTCACGGGGAACGACGGCGAGCCCGTGCCTGCAATCGCAGACGCGGACGCCTTCGTCGTCGGCGAGCCGACCGACCTCGACGTCTGCACCGCAGCGAAGGGCCGGTTTCAGGGCACCGTGACGCTCTCGGGCGAGAACGCACACGCGGCCGAACCTGGCTCTGGAGTCAACGCCGTGAGCGCGCTGGCGCGGGTGCTCGACGCGCTGGAAACGTTCGACGAGCGTGACGACGCGCCCGGGACACACCCGCAGCTCGGCCGAGCGACGCTCACGCCGACGACCGTGGAGGGCGGGACGGCGACGAATCAGGTCCCGGCGTCGGCGCAGCTGGTGCTGGACCGCCGGTCGATCCCACCCGAGACCGCCGACGGCTTCCGGGCGGCGCTGCTTGACCACCTCCGCGAGGCGGTGCCCGCCGACGTTGGTGTCGACTTCTCGTTCACCGACCGCGAGACGCCGTTCCTCGGGCCGTGGGCGACCGACGAGGACGCCGCGGTCGTCCGGGCCATGCGCGGGGCTGGCGCTGGCGCGTGTCGGCCGTTCACCGCGGCGACGGAGGCGTCGTACTTCGCCGAGCGCGCGCCGACGGTCGTCTTCGGCCCGGGGGTACTGGCCGACGACGAGGGCGCGGTCGCACACGCGCCGCGGGAGTACGTCACCGTCGACGCCGTCGAGCAGGCGGCGGCGGTGGTGACGGATGCGGTCGAATCACTGGTCGGCTGAGCGCGGAGCAGCAGCTATCGGTTTCGACTGGCGAACAGGCGGCACGTGCTTCTCCGTCCCGGGTGTGCCACGCTCCCGCCCAGGCCACGGAACGGCGGTGTTCAGACCACGCCGCGTCTGGTTACGTGCTGGTATTTGAACCCTCGTCCACGCAACCGCGTCGGGCCAGCAACGAACCATACTGCTTCTGGTGGGTCGGTTTCTTCGAGGAAAACGTCGAAACTCAGCTCTAGAGGCCACGAAGAACCTCGAAAATATCCGAACAGAATATTTATGGGTTCACGTATCTAATTCTGGAGTTATGAGCGCGATTTCGGTGGACGGGCTGACGAAGGAGTACGGAGACATCCTCGCCAACGACGCGGTGTCGTTCGAGGTCGCGGCGGGTGAGACGTTCGGCTACCTCGGGCCGAACGGGGCGGGGAAGACGACGACCATCCGGACCATCATGGGGTTCCAGTCCCCGACGTCGGGCACGGCGTCCGTTCTCGGTGCGGACGTGCGGGACGAGGCAGCGCTCGTCGAGGCGAAGGCGAACGTCGGCTACCTGCCGTCGAACCCGGGGTTCGACGGGACGGCGACCGGGACGGAGATTCTCGACCTGCACGCGTCGGTCAAGGGCGACTCGCGTCGCACGGAGCTACTCGACCTGTTCGACGTGCCCGTCGAGCGGAAGATCCGGAGCTACTCGACCGGCCAGAAGCAGAAGCTCGGGCTCGTGCAGGCGTTCATGCACGACCCGGACCTCGTCGTGATGGACGAGCCGACCGCCGGGCTGGACCCGCTCGTCCAGCAGCGTTTCAACGAGTTCGTCCGGGAGGAGACCGCGAACGGGACGACCATCTTCCTCTCCTCGCACGTCCTGAGCGAGGTGCAGCGGGTCTGCGACCGTGTGGGAATCATCCGCGACGGCCGCATCGTCACGGTCGAGCGCGTCGGCGACCTGCTCGACCGTAGCGGGAAGTTCGTCCGCCTCGGCGTCGCCAGCGACGTGGCCGCAGAGGACATCACGCTCGACGGGGTCCACGACGTGTCGGTTCGACCCGTCGATGGCGTCGCCGCCGAGGCAGCAGCTGGCGGCGCGGGCGGTGCCGTCACCGCGGCGGCGACCGAGCTCACGTTCACCTTCACGGGCGACCTCAACGAACTGGTCGACTTCGTCGACGACTTCGACGTGCTCGAACTCGACGTCGAGGAGGCACCGCTGGAGGACGTGTTCATGCGCTTCTACGACGACGAGGAGGTGACGGTCTGATGTTCGAGTTCGCGTGGTACCACGGCCGCCGCCGCATCAAGGGCGCGGGGGCGCTGACCGTCGGGCTCGGGCTGATGACCGCGCTGTACGTCTACATGTTCCCGACCATCACCAGCGAGGTGAACCTGGACGAGTACGTCGAGGCGTGGCCGCCCGCCCTCCGGGAGGCGTTCGGCGTGGAGTCGCTGAGCACCATCGAGGGCTTCCTCGCGACGGAGCTGTACGCCTTCGGCTGGGTCATCCTGCTCGGGCTGTACGTCGCCTACAGCGCCGCGTCGCTCGTCGCCGACGACGTCGAGCACGGCCGGATGGACATGACCCTCTCGCTGCCGGTGACCCGGTCGCGCGTGCTGCTGGAGAAGTTCGCCTCGATGCTCGTGCCGGTGTTCCTCGTGAACCTGGCGATGCCCGTCATCGTCTACGTCGGCGTGTTCGCCATCGACGAGTCCATCTCCGTCGCGGACCTCGTGATGGTCCACGCGCTGTCGATTCCGTACCTGCTCGCGGCGGCGGCGGTCGGGCTCCTCGCGTCGGTCGCGTTCGACCGGGCGAGCATCGCCCAGCGCGCCGCCATGGGCGTCGTCTTCGGGCTGTTCCTCGTCGACTCCGTCACCTCGGGCACCGACTTCGCGTGGCTCGGGGCGCTCTCCCCGACCCGCTACTACGACCCGGCCGCGATCCTCGTCCGCAGCAGCTGGGACCTCCAGGGGGCGGGTATCCTGCTCGGGGCGACGGTCGTGCTCGTCCTCGCCAGCCGTGAACTGTTCCGCCGGAAGGACATCCAATGAGCGGTGGATTCAGCGACGCAGAACGCGAACGGATCCGCGAGGGGCTCGTCGCCGAGGGTCGAGAGCTGTTCAGCCGCTACGGGCTGTCGAAGACGACGCTCGCCGACCTCACCGACCCGGTGGGTATCGCCACGAGCACGTTCTATCAGTTCTTCGACTCGAAGGAGGCGCTCTACCTCGAAATCCTCGAACGGGAGGGCGAGGAGCTGCTGCCCCGGATGCTCGCCCCGTTCGAGGAGCACGACGACCCAGAGAACGCCATCGTCGGCTTCCTCACCGCGCTGATGGACGAGATAGAGACGAACCCGCTGATGCGCCAGCTCGTAATCGACTCGGACGAACTCGACAGGCTCCGCGAGCACCACACCGAGGCGGAGCTGCGCGAGGAGCGCGAGCAGAGCCTCGCGTACTTCCTGCCGTACGTCGAGGCGTGGTACGAGGCGGGCCAGGTGGAGGGGCCGAGCCCGGAGACCGTCGCGAACGCCATCCGGTCGGTGTCGTTCCTGACGCTGCATCAGGAGGACATCGGGGAGGACCGCTACCGGGAGACGCGGGACCTCGTCATCCGGGCCGTGGCGAAGGGGCTGACGGCGTAGGCGCTACGGCTGCCACCGGGAGCAGCGCTCGTGGACGGTCGCTCGGAGCCGGTCGGCTCCCGCCTCGCGCTCGGCTTCGTCCACGTCGAACACGTCGAGTGCGGCGTCGAAGTTGAACAGCTCGTGGCAGTCGACGAGCAGCGCGTAGGCGTCTCGGTTCGCAGCGAACCGGTCGGCGGTCTCGTCACCGCCGGCTTCGCGGTAGCCGGCGACGAGGCCCGCACGGATGCGCTCGTGTCGGTCCGGCGCGTCGACCGTGAACGACCAGGAGCCGCCGGCCAGACTGCGCTCCACGAACGCGAGGTCGTACGCCGGTGTGCCGGCGAACTGGAACTCCCAGTCGAGGAACGCAGCGATCTCGCCGCTCTCCGGGTCGGCGAGCAGGTTGTCGAGCGAGTGGTCGATTCTGCAGACCGCCGGGTCGTCGGGGTCGTCCACGCGCTCGATGGCCGCCTCGACCGCTGGCGCGACCGTCTCCTGAAGGTCGGCGAAGCGCGTCTCGTCCAGCCCGGCGACCACGCCCTCGACCGACGACCGGAGACAGTCGCTCCAGTCCTCGACAGGGTCCGCGACGACGAGCTGGTCGGTGTCCGCGCTTGGGCGGCCGCCCGCGAGCGGCTCCTCGTACTCGACGCCGACGTAGCCGTAGTCGTCGACGGCGCCCATCGCGTGCAGGCTGGCGAGGTGCCGGCCGGACGAGCGTGCGAGGGCGTCGATCCGGTCAGCGGTCAGGTCGCCCAGCCAGGTCCGGTCGAAGTCCGCGCCGGGTTCCCGCGACGAGAGGAAGAAGGGTGCCGGGAGTTCGTCGTGCTCGTCGACGACGCCGAACACCTCGGGAACGGGGACGGTCGTGTGCTCGCCGACGATGGCGAGCATCCGCGCCTCCACGTCGCAGGTCGCCGGTTTCCCGTCGGGCGTCGCCTTGAGGACGCAGTCGCGCGGTCCGCTCCCGGTCTCGACGGTGAGCAGGTAGACGATCTGGTGGCCGGCCGTCGCGGGCGTCGCCTCGACCACCCGCCAGTTCGGTTCTATCTGCTGTACCATCCGCTGTATCGTGTCGCCATCGGTGGTTCTGTCGTCGTTCATGTGTCGTGTGTCTCTGTGGTTCGTGTCCGGCTGCTGTGCGTGGTGATACGTCCGTCGTCGGGACGGTGCGTGGTGTCGTGTGTGGAAGCGTGCATGGCTGGCTGGTCGCTGTGCTGCGATCGATGCAAAGCCAGTCGACGAAACGGCCCGTCGGCTGGCTACTGGTGAATGCGAGAGAGAACCGCCGACGCGGACGCTATCGGGGGCGTCGCGGTCGGCGGGGAACCGGCGTCGAGTCGAGCCCGGACGACGCGGTGCCCGGAGGTGGCTGGCTCGACGGCCGGGCGAGTTCAGTGACTCATCGTTGCCAGACGCATCGGGAACCGACGTAAAAGCCTTTGTGGAGGTGTGAGGGCTGGTTTCAGTCCAGCTCGTCCACCAGCTCGCTGCCGACACCCACGTAGCCGGCGGGGGTGAGCGCCTTCAGTTCCTCGCGGACGCGCTCGTCCACGTCGAGGTCGTCGAACAGGTCGTGGAAGTCCGCGATGGTGACGCGCTTGCCCCGGGTCAGCTCCTTGACGCGCTCGTAGGCCGCGGTGTCGCCCTCGCGTCGGAGGATGGTCTGGACGGCCTCGCCGATGACCTCGGGCGTGGCTTCGAGGTCGTCCCGGGCGACCTGTTCGTTGGGAACGACCTTCGCGAGCCCGCTCCCCGTCTTGCCGTAGGCGACGAGGCAGTGGGCGAACGCCGCGCCGATGTTGCGCTTGACCGTCGAGTCGGAGAGGTCGCGCTGGAGCCGCGAGGTGGTGACGTAGTCCGCCAGGAACGTCAGGTCGGAGTTCGCCTTCGAGAGGTTGCCCTCGCTGTTCTCGAAGTCGATGGGGTTGACCTTGTGGGGCATCGTCGACGAGCCGGTCTCGCCCGCGGCGGCCTCCTGGCCGAGGTAGCGCTTCGAGACGTAGAGCCAGGCGTCGCGGTCGAGGTCGAGCAGGACGTTGTTCGCCCCGCGGACCGCGTCGAACACGGCGGCGAGGTCGTCGCAGGGGTTGACCTGCGTCGTCAGCGGCTCGTGTGCGAAGCCGAGGCCGGTGACGAACTCGCGGCTGAACGCGCGCCAGTCTACGTCGGGGTAGGCGGCGACGTGCGCGGCGAGCGTGCCGGAGGCACCGCCGAGCTTGCCGGTGATGTCCTCGCTCGCGGCGCGGATGCGGGCCTCGGCGCGGCCGAGCCGGGCGGCGTAGACGGCGAACTCCTTGCCGAAGGTGGTCGGTGTGGCGGGCTGGCCGTGGGTGTGCGCGAGCATCGGTACGTCGCGGTACTCGCGGGCCATCCCGGTGAGCGTCTCCCGAATCGAGGCGAGCTCGGGCAGGAGCACGTCCTCGACGGCCCCGCGGACGAGCAGCCGGTGTGCGAGGTTGTTCACGTCCTCGCTGGTCAGACCGAAGTGGATCCACTGTGCGGCGTCGAGGCCGTCGGGCAGGTTGAGGCGGACGAAGTACTCGACGGCCTTCACGTCGTGGTTCGTCGCGGGGAGCTCCTCGTACCCCTCCGTCTCGATGGTCTTGACGAGCTGGGCGTCCTCGCCGTCCCAGTCCTCGTAGAGGGACCGGAGTTCCTCGCGCTGGTCGGCGTCGACCGACAGTGGGGTGGCGTCGAGGTCGGCGAGCGCGAGGAGGTACTCGACTTCGACCTGCACGCGAGCGCGCAGGAGCGCGGACTCGCTGGCGTACGGCGCGAGCGGACGTGTGCGACCGGCGTAGCGACCGTCCAGCGGCGAGACGGCGTCGAGGGGGTCGGGCATACGCGACACTGCTCCCCGACCCGGAAAAAGCGTGTCGGATGCGCGCTCGGAAACGCAGCCGTTCTATGCACGTTTGTGTTTATTCGGGGCGCCCGAACACGCCGAGACTGGTTGGTGGGTGCATAGAATCTCGGCGTGGACCGCAACTCCTTTTGCCCGGGCCGGACCCACTTCAGGTATGACACGCATCGCTGGCCTCGCCGGCAACCGCGGCCGGAACCTCCTGCACATCGACGACCTCGAACCGGGCGGCGCAGCGCTCGCCGTCGTGCTCGCGACCGATGCGGACGCGCCGGTGCTCGACGCCGCAGCCGAGCGCGGGATTCCGACCGAAGTCGTGCCCCGGGACGGCGACTCCCGGCGCGACCACGAGCGACGGGTGCTCGACGCGCTCTCACCCTACGAGTTCGACCTCGTCTGCCTCGACGGCTACATGCGCATCCTCAGCGACACGTTCCTCGACGAGGTCCCGACGACGCTGAACGTCCACCCGAGCCTCCTGCCCTCGTTCCCCGGCATGGACGCCTGGGGCGACGCGCTCGACGCGGGCGTCAAGACCGTCGGCTGCACCGTCCACGTCGTCACCGACGCGACCAACGCTGCCGGAAACGTCGTCGAGAGCGAGGTCGACGGCGGCCCCATCGTCACCCAGGAGCCCGTCCCCGTCTACGAGGGCGACGACCGTGAGAGCCTGAAGGAGCGCGTGCTCTACGAGGGCGAGTTCAAGGCCTACCCCCGCGCCGTGAAGTGGTTCGCCGAGGGTCGCGCCACGGTCGACCTCGAGTCGAACACGGTCGCCGTCGAGGCCGACGAGGGCGGCGCGCTGCCCGCCCGTCGGGTCGTCACCGAGGACCGCCACGCCGAGCTGCGCTACGGCGAGAACCCCCATCAGGACGCCGCGCTCTACGCCGACTACACCTGCGAGGAGCCCAGCGTCGTCCACGCCGACCAGCTGAACGAGGGCGCGAAGGCGCTGTCGTACAACAACTACAACGACGCCGACGGCGCGCTGAACCTCATCAAGGAGTTCGACGAGCCCGCCGCCGCCGTCATCAAGCACACCAACCCCGCCGGCTGCGCCACCGCCGACACGCTCGCCGAGGCGTACTCCGACGCGCTCTCGACCGACGCGAAGTCGGCCTACGGCGGCATCGTCGCACTCAACCGCGAGTGCGACGCCGAGACCGCCGAGCTGGTCAACGACTCGTTCAAGGAGGTCGTCGTCGCGCCCGGCTACACCGACGACGCGCTCGCGACCCTCACCGAGAAGAAGAACCTTCGCGTGCTCGACCTCGGCTGCGAGCCCGCCGCCCTGCGCGAGCGTTCCGAGCCGATGACCAGCAAGGACCTCGTCGGCGGCACGCTCGTCCAGGAGCGCGACCTCGCGGCGGTCACCCGCCGCGACCTCGAGGTCGTCACCGAGCGCGAGCCCACCGACGAGGAGATCGAGACGATGCTGTTCGCGTGGAAGGTCCAGAAGCACGTGAAGTCCAACGGCATCGTGTTCGCGAAGGACACGGAGACGGTCGGCCTCGGCGTCGGTCAGGTCTCCCGAGTCGACGCGGTCGAGATCGCCGCGATGAAGGCCGAACGCGACGCCGAAGGCAAGTCCGCTGACGGTGCCGTGATGGGCTCGGACGCGTTCTTCCCGTTCCCGGACGCCGTCGAGAAGGCCGCCGAGGCCGGCATCGAGGCCGTCATCCAGCCCGGCGGCTCGAAGCGCGACGACCAGGTCATCGAGGCCTGCGACGAGCTCGGGATGACGATGGTCATGACCGGCCAGCGGTGTTTCCGGCACGACTGAGCGCTAGCGAGGGAATGCCGGAAACTCGTGACAGCTCTGCTGGCACGGTGCTACAAACACGACTGAGCGGTCCAATCCAGCCGTTAGTCCTTCCGTTCGACGGGCACAGTCTTCTCCGTCCCGCCGAACCCCCAGGAGGCCTCGAACGTCACCTCCTGGGCTTCCCAGAGCGAGACCAACACGCTCCGTGAGGCCCTTCGCTGCTCACCTGCCGGCACCGTCAGCTGGACGGGCCACCCGCCGTCTTCGATCCTGTCGTGGTCGACGATACAGGTGAGCGTCCATGGTCGGTCGCCGTCGTTCCTCACGAGGAACTCGACCTCGACCTCCGTCGAGTCGTCCGAGGCCGAGATGACCTCGGGGAACGACGTGGCCACCGAGATGTCTGGCGAGTCTCCCATCGCGGACCGAACCCGGTCGGGTAGCTGGTATCGGTACCGTCTGTCCGGGGCGACGAACCAGAGCGCGGCAGTTCCGGGCACCTCGCCGACCGGCAGGGGAACGCCGAGGCGGGCCGTCCGGCCATCGGAATGGTCGCCGATATCCACATGTAGCTGCGAATAATCGAGGGAGATCGGGTTCCCATCGACGGTCACCTCGAACTGGGAGCCGGTGAGGATGTTCTCGTTGTCGTAATCGGACAGGTCCGCTTCGAGGACGGCGTAGATCCGGTCGTCACCACCCCGAACGTATCCACTGATTCCCACGACGAAGAAGTTCGCCCGGGTTCCGATGAACTGACCGAGCGTGATTGTTCCCTGAGGGAGTTCCACGTCGTCCCCAGGGGCGACGACGACGGTCTCGGTCGGTTCAGCAGCTGTCGTCTCCGTCGGCTGTTCGGTCCCTCCGGTGGGCGTGGCGGGGTGCTCGGTCGCCGTCCGGGTGTCCCGGGTCGTCGTCCGCCCGGTGGTCGGCGGTGGGTTCGTCGTCGATACAGCGGGCTGGTCCCGCTCGGAACAGCCGGCGAGGCCGACAACCAGACCGGCGAGGAGGGCGCGGCGGCGCATACCGGACACCTTATTTCCAACGGTAAGTGCTTTGCCCGTCGGGCGAGTCCGTGCAAATATCATGCCGAACGGCAAACCGGGCGACAGCCCCTACACCGACATCGTGACCCACGGGAGAGACATCTACAGCCCCGAGGTCGACGACCTGATTCGAGAGCTCGACTCGATGGGCGCGGCCATCGACGTCCACGACGTGTTGAACGGGTACGAACTGGACCCAGACGAGGAGGCACTGGCGGCGATGGCGGCCGACCTCCGCGAGCTGAAGCGGGAACGCGAGTCGGGCGACTGACCACGCCGGCACCGCCCAGTTGAAGTGTCACGACGGCATACCCCTCTCCAATGGGACGCTTCGGGGACAGCAAGGTCAAGGCGCTCACCGTCGGCCTGGTGCTGGGCCTGTTCGCCCTCGTCGGGACGACCGTCTGGGGGCTCCTCCAGGGCCTGCTCGCGCTGCTCGCGCCCGGCAGCCAGCCGCTGCTGGCGGCGGTCGTCGGCGCGGTCGCGCCGTGGCTGCTCGCGAGCATCCTCCTCGTCCTCCTCTCGGGCGGGCTGTTGCTCTGGCTCGTCATCACGCTGGCGAGTCGCATCTCCCTCCCGTCGCCACGGCTGGAGAGCGAGCGCCTCTCCCGGCTCGCCGCGGGCGTCGAGTACTACGTGCCGGCGGCGCGGGCGGCGGACCTCTCGGGCTGGCTCGCGCCGCCGGAACCGACGGCCGAGGAGAAGCTGGCGCAGGTCAAGGAGGACTACGTCGAGGGGAAGATATCCGGAGAGACGTTCGAGCGCAAGGTCGAGCAGCTCCACCGCGAGGAGGAGGCGTTGGACCGTTCCAGCATGCCCTCGCGGCTGGACAAGCTGCTCGACGACGCGGACAGACGGGCGGGGGACACCGACGAGGAACCGCCTGCGGACGACTTCTCCCGCACCGCCGTCGTCGACGCGATGGACGTGACCGTCGTCGACGAGCTCGGCGACGACGACGAGCCGGCGACCGAGCAGGCCTGACTACAGTTCGAAGGTGTCCGCGCGGGCGTCGGTGCTGACGCCGTAGCGCGCGTCGTCGACACCCGTCGGCGGCTCGTCGTCGCCGTATCTCGCGGCCAACGCCGCCGAGACTGACTCTCGAACGCACGCACGAGCGGCGGCACCGACGCGCGTCGCGCTCCCCGAGAAGGTCGCGGGCTCGCCGTCGGGGTCGCTGGCGACGACGACCGCGTCGCTCGTGGTGCCCGGGACGCCGACCGCGTCGAGCAGCGTCGCGGCCTTCGCCTCGGCGGCGACCGCGACGAGGTTCGCGAGCGCGCCGTCGGCCAGCGCGTGGGTCGTCCCGACGACGACGTTGACCGTGCCGGGGACGAGTTCGCCGTCGGGCAGTTCGCCGCCGGGCGGGTCCATCGGCAGCTCGGCAGGGTTCGAGACGCCGGCCGTGGCGCAGGCGACGACGGGTCCGAGTCGCGCGCCCCTGGCGTTCCGGGCCGCGACGCCGGTCAGGAGGACTGGCGCACCGTCGTCGACCTCGTCGGTGTCGAAGTCCGCATCCTCGACCTGCTCGGCGACGAACGCTTCCACGTCGTCGCAGTGCCAGTCCTCTGGGACGGTGACGCTGTAGGCCGCGTCGGCGACCCGGCGGCCGCCCCGCCACCCCGTCGAGAGCCACTCCGTCTCGGGCGCGCCGAGGCGGACCACGCCGTCACGCGTCGTCGGGGCGAACATCCAACACCTCCAGCGTGCGGTCGGTCGTGTCGTCGTTCTTGACGGCGACTCTGACGTGCGAGTCAAGTCCGCGGAACGTCCGGGCATCGCGGAGGACGACGCCCTGCTCGCGGGCGTCGGCCAGCAGCGCGTCGACGTCCCGGTCGCCGCAGTCGAGCAACAGGTACGGTGCTGCGGAGGGGTGGACCTCGAACGACGGTTCGAGGCCGTCGCGGAGTCGGCGACGTTCCCGGCGGACCGTCTCGCGGGTCTCGCGGACGAACCCGTGCTGGCGCAGACAGTGCGCGCCGACGGCCGCCGCGGGCGCGCCGAGGTTCCACGCGCGGCGGGCCGTCGCGAGGTCCTCCCGTGCCGCACCGGTCGCGACGGCGTAGCCCGCACGGAGACCCGGCAGCCCGTAGAGCTTCGTCAGCGAGCGCGCGACGACGACGGCGTCGTGGCCGGCGAGCGACGCCTGCCCGGTGTATCCGAGGAACGCCTCGTCGGCGAGCAGGCGCGTGCCGGCGTCGGCACAGCGGTCCGCGAGGGCGACGAGCGCGGAACGGTCGGGGAGCGCGCCGGTCGGGTTGTTCGGCGTGCAGACGACCACGGCCGCGAAGTCACCGGGGTCCACGTCCAGCACCGCTTCGGGTCGGAGGAACACCGGCTCGCCGTCCTGGAGGCGCACCTCGCGGGCGTACTCGCCGAAGCTCGGGGCCGGTACCGCGACACGGTCGCCCGGGTCGACGGCGGTCGCGAGCGCGAGCCGGATGGCCGCGAGCCCGCCCGGCGTCGGCACGACCTGGTCGGGGTCGACGCCGACGACCGTCGCCGCGGCCTCGCGGAACTCGGCATAGTCGTCGTCCGGGTAGCGCCGGGACTCGGCGAGTGTGGCGTCGTAGACGGCCGTCGTGCCGGGCGGCGACCGTGGGTTCGTGTTCGCGCTGAGGTCCAGGACGTCCCGGTCGGTCGTCCCGCCGTGGGGCACGCGCTCGGCGTCCCGCACCGACTCACGGTCCACGTCGGCTCACCTCCGAGTCACGGACCACGGGTGTCCACCTCCCCGGCGAGCGCCTCGGCGACGGCGGCGTCGCCGGGTCTGTTCACGTTCACGGCGAGTCTGGCGTCGTAGCTCACGAGCGTCTCGCTCTCGGTTTCGGGGCCGACCACGTTGAGTCCCGTGGGTGCGAACCCGTCCATCTCGGTGTCGACGCTCGCGCCCAGTTGCGCCTTCAGCGCGGCCGGGACCACGACGGTGAGGCTGTGTGTGGTCCCCTCACCGCCGGCTCCGGCCGGGTCCGACGTGGCCACCTCGACTGCACGGTCCACCGGCCCCGCGGCCAGCAGCGGGAGGTCGGCGGCGGCGGTCAGCACGGGTTCGCCACTGGCCGCCTCGATGGCCGCACCGAGGTCAGCGACGTAGCCCTCACCCGGCGTCTCGACGGTCGTCACGTCGGGCCGGTTCGCGAGGTGGGTCCGGGTTTCGGGCGCGTTCGGGGAAACAGCGGCGTACACGTCGTCGACGCGGCTGGCCGCGAGCGCACCGCAGACACGGTCGACCATCGGGACGCCGCCGACCCGGAACAGGGGCTTCTCGACGTCGCCCTCGAACCGGGTTCCCTCGCCGCCGCACATCACGAGAGCGTCCACGCGATCACCCCCACGTGCAGCCCGGCGACGCGGGCGAGTTCGTTGGTCGCACCGAACACGTCGCCGGAGACGCCGCCGAGCCGTCGGCGCGCCCAGCGGGCCGCGACGGCGGCGACCAGCAGCGCGGCGACGACGGGGAGGGTGGCGACGAGGAGTCCGGGAACGTCGCCACCGGCCCACCAGCCGACGCCAGCGACCGGCAACGCGAGCGCAACGGTGGCGAGGACACCGACCACGCCCGACCCGTCGGCGAGCGCACTTCCGAGGCCGTCGTGGGGCGGGTCCGCGACCGCGGCGAGCGTCGCCATCGCCGCCTTCGCGCCGACCTCGCTGGCGACGACGACGGCGACCGCTTCCCCGACACCGAGCCCGGCGACCGCGACGGCGGCCAGTGCGAGGCCGACGACGACGAGCGCGACCGCCGCAACCGCGCCGACGCCGGTCGTGGTGTCCTTCAGCACCTCGCGGCGGCGCTCGGGGTCGCCGTGGACGACGGCCGCGTCGCCGCAGTCCGCGACGCCGTCGAGGTGGGTGATGCCGGTGAGTCCGTAGGTCAGCAGGAGGTACCCGAAGGCGACGACGGTGGTGGGGACGCCGACGGGGACGCTTCCGGCCGCGACGAACGGCAGTGCGAGGCACGCGCCGACGAGGTAGCCGACCGGGACGGCCGCGACCGGCGATGCAGTGAAGGCGGTCCACGCCTGCTCGTCGTGACCGACCGGAATCCGGGTGAGGAAGCCCACTGCGCCCCGGAGCGCGCTCAGAGCCACGCGACCACCCCCGCGAGGATCGTCGCGACGACGCCGGACGAGGCGACCTGTAAGACACCGCGCTGGGCCTTCCGCGGGGAGGGGAGCGACGCACCGGCGTTGAGCACGTACACGCCCGGTTTCTCGAGTCGCACCTCCAGCGCGGCCGCGAGGGTCCCCATCGGCCACCCCGAGTTCGGCGACGGGACCTCGCGGAGCCACTGTCGGGCACGCAGGAGCGCGCGCGGCCGGCCCGCGACCTGTGCGAGCAGCAGCGCCGAGAGTCGCGCCGGGAGCCACATCACGAGGTCGTCGAGGCGCGCGCTCGGCCCGCCGACGGGCTTCGATCGATAGCCCAGCATCGAGTCCAGCGTGTTCACCGCCTTGACCCAGGCCGCTCCCGCCGCCGCCAGCGTGAGGGAGACTGGGGCGAGGACGGCGAACGCTGCCAGCGGTGCGACGAAGCCGTCGGCGAGGTTCTCGGCGGCGCTCTCGACCGCGGCGCTCCGGAGCAGGCCGGGCGAGAGCTCGCTGGCGTCGCGGCCCGCGAGCGAGCGCAGCGACTCCCGTGCCCCCGCGACGTCCTCGGTGGAGAGCTGAACGATACGGAGTGCCTCGGCGACGAGCATCCGGAGGCTCGTCGTGACCGTCAGCGCGAGCCCGGCGACGACCGCGCCCGCCCAGGGGTCGACCCACATCGACAGCCAGACGACACCGGCGATGACGCCCGCGGCGAGTAGCGGGAGCGCGAGCGCGGCGAGCACGCCGACGAGCCGGGGATGGGTCCACTCCCGGTCGACGGCGGCGACGAGCCGCCCGAACCACGCGACCGGGTGGAACCGGTTCGGGGGCTCGCCGACCACGACGTCGAGGACGACCGCGATGACGACCGCCGCGGTCGCGGTCATCGGCACGACGACCACCTCGGCGGCGTACCCCGACGTTCCGACGCCGTCATCCGTCCCACCCCAGCTCGTCGGCGAGGTCGGAGAGAGGCACGTCGGCAACGTCGACGAAGCGTCCGCCCAGTGCCTCGATACCCCCGTCGGTCCTGGGGTCGTCGCCGACGTGGACGAGATCTCCGGGGACGGCGTCGAGCCGGTCGGCCGTCGTCTCGAACATCTCGCAGGCGGGCTTGCGCCACCCGCAGCCGACGCTGCTCACGACGGCGTCGAAGTCGCCTCTGGAGAGTTCGGAGCGGATGAGCGTGCGGCCCACGAGCTCCGGCACCGAACAGTTCGAGCACAGTGCGACCGGACCCACCTCGCGTGCGGCCGCGACCGCGTCGACGGCACCCGGACGTGTCCGAATCTCGGGGTCGAACGCGGCGACGACCGCCCGGCGGGCCGCGTTCCCCGGTGCGTCGACGCCACGGCTCGCGAGCGCTGCGGAGACGTGCGCCGGGAGCGGGACCTCCGCCCCCTCGGGCGCATCGATGTGTCTCTCGCGGTAGGCCGCCGCCCAGTCGTCCGGGACCGCCACGTCGCGGGCCGACAGCTCGGCCCCGACACGCGCCGCCGGGTCGTCGCCCCCGGCATCGACGCGCTCGACCAGCGTCCCGAACAGGTCGAACGAGACTGCCACTACCGTGAGACTAGCGCAATTCTACTTGAACGACGCGGTCCCGGCGGGCCGGACGACACCGTCGTCCTACAGCCCGATGTGCGAGGTCGAACTCGGCATGTCGTCGTCATCGTCGTCTCCGTCGTCGTCCGCCCCGCCCTCGTGGCTGAACTCGTAGGTCGCGTCGTCGAGGTACACCGTCCCGTCCTCGACGGTGACGTCGACGGAGACGAGCGTCGTCTCCGCCGCCTCGCCGTTGTCGCAGTAGCCCGAGCAGCTGTCGAACATCGAGCCGTGCTTCGGACAGATGATCCGGCCGTCCCGCATCGCCGCACCGAACCCCCTGTCGAGCTGCTGTGCCTCGTGTGTACATCGGTTCACCCACGCCTCCACTCCCTCCTCGCAGGGGACGAGGATGACCTCCTCGGGCTCGCCGTAGGGGTCCCGCGCGGTGAACAGCCACGACCGCTCGTCGTGGACCGTCTCGACGTCCGTGAGCTCCGTCGTCATACCCGTGTCGTGGACGGCCACCCGCCTAACTTCTGTGGGTTGTCAGACACCCGCCGTTGCCCTCGCGGTCCCTCCGAGAAGGCACGGCAGCGCCCCTCGGTATCGACGTCGGACGGAGCGTGCCCACACGCTCGCGTTCCACCTCGCCGTCGCGGTCGCGCGTCTCGTCTGACTGCCTGTGCGGGGTCGGAGCAGTGGCCTCGAACGTCGTCAGCTCGATGTGCTCGCCGCGGTGAGACGCGGTAGGGAGCCGCGGAACGTCGAGCCGAGGACGACCTCCGGCCAACTGTCGGACGTGCCGGTGATGTGCGCACCACTGTAGACGAGATTCTCGCCGTTGTGCTGTGTCGTGACTGGGTCGCCGAACGAGGCATCGAACGGCGCGCCGCCGCCACTGTCCATCGACAGCCCGCGACAGCTGCGGTCGTCGTCGCGGCAGCGGCACCGAGCGTCGCGAGGTACTTTCTGATTCAGACGAAATATATGGGGTGCCGTCGGCAGCTTCCGCGCCGTTCCGGCGTCCGTGCGTGTTTACGGCTCTCCATCCTAGATCGCATTCGCACAGCTGCGTCAACCGATAGAATAGATACACCAGCGGGTCTCGACTGTGAATCGGCTTCCAGAGAAGTCCGCCCTCCCCGATTTGAACGGGGGGCAAGTCGATCTACAGTCGACTGCTCTACCAGTCTGAGCTAAGGGCGGGCGCACTCTCACGTAGTCGCCGAGTACGATTTAAGGGTTATCATTCGCGCTCCCTCCCCCCGGATGATGGGCGTGTAGTACGACGGGTGTCAGACGAGGCAGATAGATTGAAATAGTTGGCGCATAGAACTGTGTGCAAAGCGGGTATGAGTAAGATTACCGTGCGTGCGGACGACGAGCTGGTCGAGCGCCTGGAGGCGCGCGAAGAGTCGAAGAGCCAGCTCGTCCGGGAGGCGCTTCGGGCGTACCTCGCCGACGAGTTCGCCGACCCGCGCGGTGACTCGTCCGACGTGCAGGCCGCCACGCTGGACGGTTTCCTCGCCGACCGGGTGGCTGCACTCGTCGACGAGCGCGTGGAGCACCAACTGCGCACGCGACAGCAGGACGTGAACGTGAACCTCCGACTCGAGGGGGCGACTGCGGAACGTGCGTCGGTGTCCGACGAATCACTGGGGACGCCGGAGCGGGAGCCGAGGTCGGTCGACCGGGACTGTGGGCAGTGTGGCGTGGCGCTCGGCGAGGACCACGTGTACTGCCCGAACTGCGGTGAGAAGGCCTCGCGCCGGGTCTTCTGTGACTGTGGCGACGAGATCAGGTCGGACTGGGCGTTCTGCCCGAGCTGCGGTCGTCGGACGCCTGCAGCGGACGTGTTGGACTCGGCGTAGGACAGATCCGGGTCGTCGTCACATATGACGACGAATCGGACAGTGAGTTAGGCGGTACCTTTATTATGTATGACACAGTGCATACAATCGCGTAAGACGGGTGTCTTACACACAGGAATTCGGGAGAATACGGGGCTCCCGCGTACGAAATCGGTGTGTAAGACGGAACGCGTGCGAAAGAATCCCACGCGGAACGTCTTACCCAAAGGGGAATCAGAACCATGGAGCGTGTGACACTGCGAATACCGAAACAGCAGATCGAGGAGGTTGAACAGATGGTCGAGACGGGCGAGTACCCGAACCGGAGCGAAGCGATCCGGTCGGCAGTCCGTGAGATGCTCAACGAGCAGAACGACCGGTCGAACGAGAAAACCCAGCGAACCTGGGCCAAGGTCTAACGATGCAGGATATCGTCCAAGAAGCCCTCGAGCACGAGGAACGAGAGCAGAAACAGCAGGCCGACGCGACGGGTGACGAGTTCGGCGACCCGCGCATCGTCATCGTCGGTTGCGGTGGCGCCGGCAACAACACCGTCAACCGACTGTACAACATCGGTGTCGACGGTGCCGACACGGTCGCCATCAACACCGACAAGCAGCACCTCAAGATGATAGAGGCCGACACGAAGATACTCGTCGGCAAGTCCCTCACCAACGGGCTCGGCGCTGGCGGCGACCCCTCGATGGGCGAGCGCGCGACCGAGATGGCGCAGGGAACCATCAAGGAGGTGCTCGGCGACGCGGACCTCGTGTTCGTGACCGCCGGCATGGGCGGCGGGACCGGCACCGGTGCCGCTCCGGTCGTCTCCAGCATCGCCAAGGAGCAGGGCGCAATCGTCGTCGGCATGGTGTCGACGCCGTTCAACGTCGAGCGCGCCCGCACGGTGAAGGCCGAGGAGGGGCTGGAGAAGCTCCGCGAGGAGGCCGACTCCATCATCGTGCTGGACAACAACCGGCTGCTCGACTACGTCCCGAACCTGCCCATCGGCAAGGCGTTCTCGGTCATGGACCAGATCATCGCCGAGACGGTCAAGGGCATCTCGGAGACCATCACGCAGCCCAGTCTCATCAACCTGGACTACGCCGACATGACGTCCATCATGAACCAGGGTGGCGTCGCGGTGATGCTCGTCGGCGAGACACAGGACAAGAACAAGACCCGCGAGGTGGTGAACGACGCGATGAACCACCCGCTGCTGGACGTGGACTACCGTGGTGCATCCGGTGGACTCGTCCACATCACGGGTGGCCCCGACCTCACACTGAAGGAGGCCGAGGGCATCGCGAACAACATCACCGAACGGCTGGAGGCCAGTGCGAACGTCATCTGGGGCGCACGCATCCAGGAGAACTACAAGGGCAAGGTCCGTGTCATGGCCATCATGACTGGCGTCCAGAGCGCGCAGGTGCTCGGCCCGAGCACGCAGAAGCAGGCCAACAAGTCGCGCCAGGCCATCGACGGCGTCGACGAAGCCGAGTTCGAAGCCCAGCCCGGCGGTCAGCCGGTCCAGAACGGCGGCAACCAGTCCGTCAACGGCGGCGGCTCGAACTCCGGTAGCACCTGGGGCGACGGTGGTCAGGAGGAGATCGAGCAGAACAACGGCCTCGACGTCATCCGCTGACTCGGTATCCGCGCCTTCTTTCGACCCAACCGGCGGAGCGGCAGCTCAGTCCAGAACGGACGTAAACGTCGTCTCAGACCGGAACGCGCCGGTCGCGACGGCGAACGGGTCGACCGTCTCGTCGCCGTTGGTGACGACCCAGTCGCCACGCTGTGTCCACTCCCAGCCTGCGTCGCGGACGAGGGTCTCGCCGCAGTAGCTGCCGAACGAGCGGACGACGCGCTCGAACGCCCGTGCGTCGGCACCCCCGGCCGGATCGGGCTGGACGCCGACGAACCGGCGCGAGTCGAACCGCTCGTCGACGGCGTCATCGAGCCGTGCGAGCGAGTCGGTCGTGAAATCGAGGTCGTAGTCGCTCCAGAAGTCGGCACAGTCCTCGGCCTCGTGGGTGAACAGCTCGGGTGGGTCAGACGGACGCTCCGTCCCGACGGGGTCGAGGGCAGGGCCATCGTCGTCGGTATCGTCGGACGGAGCGGTGGCGTACATCCGGTCGGGGTCCGACGCCGGGGTCGCGCGCTCGGCCGGGTCCTCGATCGAACCGTCCGACGACGACCGGAGCAGGCTCCGCAGCGTGTCGAGCAGTCCCATGGTCGGCGTTTCGGGGGGCGTCGGAAATCCGTTTCGGGGCGTGTATTACACGTCACACGCTCGCCGACGATGCGTCTCACGCCCCGGATGGACGGCGAAAACAGTCGATTCAGACCGCTTCGAGCGAGTCGAGCAGCGAGCACTTCCGGCAGCGCTCTCTGGTCGTCGTCGCGCCGCAGTCCTCGCACTCGTGCAGGTCGGGGCCGTCGCCGTCCTCGTCGTACCGATCCGCGAGCACGCCCGCGAGCTCCTCGTAGCCGGCCATGATGGAGTGGCGGGTGCCGGGGTGGTTCTCCTCCAGCCCGTACAGCAGCTGCTGGATCTCCCCGCGGTAGGCCTCGCTGGAGTGCGGGCACTCCGTGATGTGGGCGGGCAGGTCGCGGAGATGGCAGTAGAGCGCGACCTCCTTCTCGGGCACGTCGCGCAGCGGCTTCGCGCGGGGGACGAACTCGTCCTGCTCGCTGCGGGCGTCGTCGCCGTCGAAGCCGCCGATCGAGGCGTCGAAGTGCTTGGCCATCTGGGCGACGTCGCCCTCCAGGAAGTTCATCATCGCGGTCTGGGCCTCGTCGTCGAGGTTGTGGCCCGTCAGGAGCTTGTCCGCGCCGAACTCGTCGGCGTAGCGTTCGAGCAGGTCTCGGCGGAACACGCCGCAGTAGGCACAGGCGGCCATGTTCTCGGGGTCGTCCTCGACCACGTCGTCCATGCGGACACCGAACTCCTCCTCGTAGGTGACCAGCTCGTGGCGCATCGAGAGCTCGTCGGCGAGTTCGACGCAGGCGTCGACGCTCTCGTCGCGGTAGCCCTCGATGCCCTCGTGGATGGTCAGCGCGACCAGCTCGATGCGGGGGTCCTCGGCGAACGTCTCGTCGAGGATCTGGGTGAGGACGACGCTGTCCTTCCCGCCGGAGAGCCCGATCACCCACGTCTCGGGGTCCTCGGGCGTGGCGTCGCGTGGCACCAGGCCGTCCTCGCGGACGCGCTTTCGCACCCGCTTCTCGACGGATTCGCGGAAGTGCGACTCACAGAGGTGTGCCCCGGAGTAGGCGGCGTGCATGACGGCCTCGCGGCCGCACCTGGTGCACTCGGTCATCGGCGGTTCCTACCCCGTCCGGCGGGATACGGGTTTCGCTGTCGGTTCAGACCGCGTCCAGCCCACCGTCCACCGACCGGAGGACCGCGTCCACGTACGCGTCGCGACGGCGCGAGGAGAACAGCTCGTGGCCGCCCTCGTAGATGCGGATCTGGTCGGCGTCGGCCGCCTCGCCGATGGCTCTGACGCTGACGACCTGGTCCCGCAGCGAGCAGAACACCACGGCGTCCTCGTCGATGGCTGGCCGGTCGCGGTGGCCACGACGCGCCTCGCGGACGAACCGCGGCGACACCTTGGCAGGGATAGCTGCCAGCTGCCGGTCGGTCGTCAGCTCGCCGATGGCGCGCCGGTCGTCGACCCCGGAGGGGATGAACCTCGCGTCGAGCCCCAGCTTCGAGACGAGCGAGAACAGCGCGCCCTTCGACTCCGGCGGGAAGTCCCACCACGGGCTCAGGTAGGTCGTCGTCTCGGCCCCGTCGAGGAACGCCGCGATGAGCCCGCCTGTGCTGTGGCCCGCGAGCCGGAACTCGTCGAGGTCGGCGACGTACGACCGCACCGGCTCCACGTAGTCCGCGTAGAAGTCGTCCGGGAAGACGGGTATCTGGAGCGCGTGGACACGGTAGCCCGCGTCGGCGAACTGCCCGACCAGCCAGTCCACGTTCTCGTGCTCGTGGCGGTTCCCCCAGCCGAGGACGAACACCAGGTCCGCATCCCCGTTCTCGTTCGTGACCCGTGGTTGCATACCACGTCCGTCGGACCGGCGCGCCATAAACGTCCCAGAACTGTCGACCCACCGTCTCTCCCGGCCGCTCCGCCAGCGCGGTCCGTCTCCCCGTGTCGGACACGTATTTGTGCCTCCCCCTGCAAGCCCGTGCCATGTATCCGGCGTCCCGCCGTGCGGTCCTGACCACGGTCGTCGCGAGCCTCGGCGGCTGCCTCAGCACGTTCGACACCGTCGAGGCCCCCGGCACCCACCCGTCCGACGCCGAGCTCCGTCTCGACATCGAACGCCCCGGCGAGAACGGCGAACGCGTCTACGTCCACAACGACGGCGCGACCGACGTGCCGATGCGTGGCTACACCCTGGAGTACGACGACGGCGTCGTCTACGAGTTCGACCGCCTCACGCTCGAACCCGGGAGCTGGGTCGCCGTCGAGTCCACGAGCGTCATCGAGGGCATGGACCGCTCCGACCCCCCGAAGTTCGTCCGCGGTGCGAACCGCGACGAGCACCTCTGTCCCGACGGCCGCGTCACACTCGTCGGCCCGCAGGGCACCATCGTCGGCAGTACGACGTGTCCGGGCTGACCCAGCGTTCGTCGTCTGTTACCCGGGACTTTCTGGGCGATGTCGATCGCAGCGATACCATCGACGGGCGGGGCGGTCTGGCTGTCTCCGCCACACGCGACGCCGTCGACCGAGCACAGCGGCGTCGAAAACACGAGACGACGCGACATCAGTTCCACAGCACTCACAACCTCGAACGGCCTCGAACAGAACCAATGAGCGAATCGTGGCGCACCCGGCTGCAGCGGCTCGGGTTCAACCTGTGGCCGTCGTATCGGGGGACGGGCGGACGGGTCCGGTACATCGCCGAGGACTGGCAGGAGGTCAGGGTCGAGATCCCGCAGAACCTCCGGACGCGGAACTACATGGGGACGACGTTCGGCGGGAGCATCTACGGGGCGTGTGACCCCATCTACGCGATGATGCTCATCCAGGCGTTGCCGGACGAGTACACGGTGTGGGACAGGGCTGCGTCGGTGGCGTTCAAACGCCCCGGCACCGAGGACCTGTACGCCCGGTTCCGGCTGTCCGACGAGGAACTGACGACGATACGGGAGCGCCTGCGGAGCGAGGAGAGCGTCGACCGCGAGTACGAGGTCGACGTCATCTCGGCCGACGGGACGACGCACGCGACCGTCGAGAAGACGGTGTACGTGGGGCGGGACTGACGGCAACAACCTTCTTTGGCGTCTGGACCTCATACCAGACGATTATCGTATTTCGTCCTCCCTGTCGGTCGCCGTCGTTCGAGCGGCAGCCAGCCGTGGGTCCGCGGGACGGACCGCTCCGCCGGGGTGAGCGATGGCGCTGCAGCTGACGCCGTACCACCTGCCGCTGGTCTGCTCGCTGGTGCTCTCGGTCGCGGTCGCCGCATTCGCGGTCCGGAACCGGGACGTGCCGGGTGGTGCACCGCTCGCGGTGTTCGCGGCCGCGACGGCGGTCTGGACGGCCGGCGAGCTCGGCAACGTCAGCGCGACGGGGACGGCCGCGAAGACGCTGTGGACGAACGTCGAGATCACGGCCTCGACGCTGGTTCCGCCGGCGTTCCTGCTGCTCGCGCTGGAGTACACGGGCCGGCTCGACGGGCTGGACCGTCGACTGCTCGGCGCGCTGGGCGTCGAACCTGTGGTGCTCTCCCTGCTCGTCTGGACGTCGGGGCACGGTCTCGTCAGACGGGCGACCGGCCGTCGGCTCGCCGAGGGTGGCTACTGGATCATCACCGAGTCGCTCGGCCCGGCCTTTTTCGCACACGTCGCCTACTCCTACCTCGTCATCGGCCTCGGTATCGCCCTCATCGTGCGGACGTCGCTGCTCTCCCGCGGGGTGTACCTCGTCCAGGGGACTGCGTTCGTCCTCGGGGTCGCCGTCGTCCTCGTGGCGAACGTCGCCTACGTCTCCGGCCTCACCCCGCCGGGGCTCGACCCGACGAACATGGCCTTCGCCGTCTGCAGTCTGCTCCTGCTCGCGGCGATCCGCAGCCAGCGCTTGCTCGACGTGTCGCCGGCGACGCGCGAGCTCGCCCGCGACGAGCTCATCGCGACGCTGCCCGACGCCATCGTCGTCCTCAACGAGTCCAACCGGGTGGTCGACGCGAACCCGGCCGCCGAGGAGGTGTTCGACATCTCCACGTCGGACGTAATCGGCGAGCCGCTGGCGGCGGTGGCCCCGTCGCTGGCCGCCGCGCTCGAGGACGGGACGCGCATGCTCGCGCTCGAGCGTGGCGGCGAGACCAGACACTACGACCTGCGGGAGTCGGAGCTCGACCGCGGCTACGGAACCGTCACCGGCCGGGTCGTCACGCTCCGGGACGTCACCGACCGAAAGCAGACCGAGGAGCGCTACCAGGCGCTGCTCGACCGCTCGCTCGACATCGTCACCGTCATCGACGAGGCCGGTGCCATCACCTACGAGACGCCGTCGGTCGAGGAGGTGCTCGGCTACGCCCAGCCCGAACTCGTCGGCGAGTCGGCGCTGGAGTACGTCCACCCCGACGACCGCGAGCACATCGCGGAGACGCTGACCGGGCAACTCGCCGAGCCGGGCTCCGAGGCGACGCTGGAGTTCCGGTTCCTGCACGCCGACGGCTCCTGGCGCTGGCTGGAGGCCCGCGCACGCAACCGGACCGACGACCCCGTCGTCGACGGCATCATCGTCAACTCCCGGGACGTGACCGAGCGCAAGCGACGCGAGCAGCAGACCGACGTCATGCGCCGGCTCCTCCGGCACAACCTCCGGAACGACATGACCGTCGTTCAGGGCTACGCCGACCTGCTCTCGGAGGCCGCGGTCGACGGCGAGGCGGAGACGCGCCCCGGCGACGACGCACCGACCGACCCACCCATCGCGGAGTACGTCGACGCCATCGAGGAGCGCGTCGAGAAGGTCGTCGAGCGCAGCGACAAGCTCCAGCGCGTCACCGCCGAGCTGCGCGCCGACGAGCGGCGACTCGTCGACCCGACCATGGTCATCGAGAAGACCGTCGACAGCGTGCGGCTCGCTCACCCCGACGTGAGCGTCGAGACCGACCTCGAGGACCTTCCGCCGGTGCGGGCCGGCGACGCGTTCGAGGTCGCGTTCACCGAGCTGGTGGAGAACAGCATCGAGCACTGCGACGGCGAGCCCGCGATCACCATCACGGCGACTGCCGAGCCCGAGGATGTCCGCGTGCAGGTCAGCGACGACGGCCCGGGCATCCCCGTCGACGAGCTCGACCCGCTGCGGAACCGCAAGGAGACGGCGCTCGAACACGGTAGCGGCGTCGGGCTCTGGCTCGTCATCTGGGTCGTCCGTTCGGTCCGTGGCGATCTCGAGTTCGACGTCGAGGACGGCACGACAGTCACCCTCAGGCTCCCCCGGGCAGACAGGCCGACCGGCGTCAGCGCTGCCGACACGTCCGCCGACGGAGCGAGGGCGTTATCCACCTCCGACGAGTAGCCGCGGGTATGAGCCTCCCACGCGACGACGCGCTCGACCGCGTCGCGGCTATCCTCGACACCATCGAGCACGAGGAGATGCCCGTGCCGGTCCGCGAGGTCTGGGTGTACGGCGACGTGGCGCTCGGCCTGGATCCCGTCGACCGCCTCGACGTCTACCTCACGAAGGACATCCTGCTCGGCGGCGACGCCTCCCGCGCCGACGAGTTCGAGGCGGAGTACGGCGTCCAGGGCGTCGGACAGACCGTCCGGACGGAGTGGGCCGACGAGTACCCGGAGCACCTCCGCGCGAACGCCAACGGCCACGCCGCCCCCGAGAAGTGCCTCGGCGCGCACCTGCTCCCCGACGAGGACGAACCCGTCCATCTGGAGGTGTGCAACGCCAGCTTCGACGACAACGTCACCCAGCGCCTCGCCGGCGCGAAGCGGCGCGAGGACTGGTCGACCCTGCTCGACCCCCGCGGCGTCTGTCTCTGGGTCGACGGCCGGCGCAGCGACGAGGCGATGCGCAAACTTCGCGAGTCCGAACTGGCGCTGCCGACGCTCTCCCGGGCGCTCGGGATGCTGGGACTGGAGGACGAGCAGGCGGAGGCGGCCGCCGCCGAACTGCACCAGTGGCGCGAGCAGCAGGAGGGTGCGACGGTGCGCGGCGACGTGGTGTAGACGCGCTCCCGCTCGCGGGTCGCTCGCGCTCCCCGCTCGAATCTCGGAGACGTCTCCCTGCGCTCGGCGTCTCCCTACTCCTCCACGGCTCGCTGCGCTCGCCGTTTCGGTTCGAGATTTCTCGCTGGCGCTCGAACCCTCGCTACTCCTCGAACCCGTCCTCGAACCAGAACGTGCCGTCCTGCTGGACGAGTTCGCCGTCGATGGTGATGGTCGAGTCCTCGCTCATGTCGACGATCATGTCCATGTGGATGGCGGACTCGTTGCGCTCGACGTCGCAGTCCTCGGGGACGTTCTCCTCGTAGGCACGCCCGAGGGCCATGTGGACGGTGTCGCCCATCTTCTCGTCGAACAGCATGTTGTAGGTGAACCGGTCGATGTCGCGGTTCATGCCGATACCCAGTTCACCGATTCGCTTCGCGCCGTCGTCGGTGTCCAGCACGGCTGCCAGCACCTCCTCGTTCTTGCCGGCGCTGAAGTCGACGACCTCGCCGTCCTCGAACGTCAGGTGGACGTCCTGTACCTCCCGCCCGTGAGCCATCAGCGGCATGTCGAACAGCACCTCGCCCTCGACCGAATCGGGGACGGGCGCGGTGAACACCTCGCCGCCGGGCAGGTTGTTCTCGGCGTGGTCGTTCTTGCCGACGGTGCCCTCGATGCTCATCACGATGTCCGTCGTGTCGCCGCTCACGATGTGGACCTCGCTGCCCTCGTCGAGCCTGTCGGCCATCGGTTGCTGGAACTCGCGCTGTTCCTCCCAGTCCTTGTTGATGGCGTTCCAGACGAACTCCTCGTACGCTTCGGTGCTCATCTCGGCGTCCTGTGCGTTGCCCGGGGCGGGGTACTGCGTGCCCACCCACCGTTTCTCCATCATCTGGGACTGGATGGGCTGGAACAGCGTCGCCATCGCCGTGTTCTTCTCCGGCGGGATGTCCCCCTGCTCGTGGGTGTTCTTCGCCGCTCGGATGCCCACGGTGGCGTCGACGTGCTCGACCATCGCCGCCAGCGTGTCCGGGACGTCGTCGTAGTTCTCGGGGTCCATCGCGTGCATGAACGCCCGGTGCGCTCGCGAAGGCCGGCTCCACACGACGGGGAACGCGCCCCGTTTTCCGATCTCCTCGTGGAGCGCGATGAGCAGGTCCTCGGCGAGTTCGCCCCCGGAGAGGAGGACCTCGTCGCCTGCCTGCAGGTCGATGGAGTGTTCGACGATGATGCGTGCGTGTTCGCGGACTCTGTCGTCCATAACTGGGGGTGTCCCGCACGGGGGATAATGATTTTCAGAACGATTATTCTGTATAGCGATTGATGGTTTGTCGCGGGGGGAGTCCCCCCGACTACTCGAACCCGTCCTCGAATCTGAACGTCCCGTCGCGCTGCACGACCTCGCCGTCGACCGCGATGAACGAGTCCTCGCTCATGTCGACGAGCATATCGACGTGGAGCGAGCTCTCGTTGCCCGACATCCCCTCGGGGACGACCTCGTCGAGACACCGCCCGAGCGCGAGGTGGACGGTGTCGCCCATCTTCTCGTCGAACAGCATGTGGTTCGTGAGCCGGTCGATGTCGCGGTTCATGCCGATGCCGAGTTCGCCGAGGCGATGCGAGCCGTCGTCACGTTCGAGGATGGATTCGAGGGTATCCTCGCCCGACTCCGCCTCGAACTCCACGACCTCGCCGTCCTCGAACCGGAGCCAGACGTTCTCCAGCTCCTCGCCGCGGGTGACGACGGGCAGGTCGAACAGCACCTCGCCCTCGACGCCGTCGGGCACCGGCACCGTGTACGCCTCGCCGCCGGGCAGGTTCCGCTTCGCGTCGTCGTTCCCGGCGTCCATCCCGGCGACCGAGAGCGTGATGTCCGTCCGGTCGCCCGAGACGATGCGGACCTCGTCGGCGGGGTCGAGGATGTCGACCAGCTGCTGCTGGAACGCCCGTTGTGCGTCCCAGTCCTTGTCGATGGCGTCGTAGACGAACGCCTCGTAGGCGTCGGTGCTCATCTCGGCCGCCTGTGCATTGCCCGGCAGCGGGTGCATCGTCCCGACCCAGGGCATGTCGAGGTGTGCCTCCATGATGGGCTGGTTCGCCTCACCCAGCGCGTTCGACACCTCGTCGGGCACGTCGCTCGTCTCTCTCGTGTTTGCCATCCCCCAGGCCATGACGAGCTTGTCCGCCGCTTCGAGCGCCGCCAGCTTGTGCTCCTTCAGCGCCGCCGCATCTGGGTCGAACTCGCGGAGGTACGCCCGGGATGCGCGGGGGCTCGCCCCGATTCGCATCGGAATCGCGTCGCGCTTTCCCAGCTCCTCGTACAGCGCGACGACGAACTCCTCGACCGCGGGTTTCGCGTCCACCAGCACCCGGTCGCCGGGCTGGACGTCGAGACAGTGGTCGACGACGATCTCTGCATGGTTCCTGATTCGCGGGTCCATGCACACAGGCTGTGGCGTGGGCCACAAAACGGCTCGCAGAAATTCGTTTCTGTGCGATTACCGAGAGTGGTCGGTGGTGAACCGGCCGACCATCGCACCGGCGAGGACGACACATGGTGTGGCGACGCACGAAGCCGTCTGGACGAGGAGGTAGAGGGCCCCCTCCGGGTCGACGAGGTAGCCGGAATCGGGCGACGCCACCAGCACCTGGCCGAGGTAGAGGGAGACGTACCCGAACACGGCGGCAACGAGTACGATTCCGAACACCGACCGCCACTCGCTCGCCGGGTCGTGCTGCCGACCCCAGACGGAGCCGAGGCCGAACAGCAGTACCCAGTTGAGGACGAAGCTCAGCGGGAAGGCGGTGGCGGTCAGCAGTCGCAGCAACGCGGGGTCCGTCTGCAGGTCGAGCAGGAAGACGAGCCCGAACCCGGTGACGTGCCACCGCGCCAGACCGGCGAGGAGGCCTGCAACGCCGAGTCCAATCGCCCATCGGAGCGACAGCGTCGAATCCGCGCCGGACTCCCGGACGGACCGTTCCGACACGCGGTGCCGGACGGACGCGACAGACGCACCGCCGAGCAGGACGAACGGTGTGGCGAGTATCGGCAGCACCTCGACGAGGCCGAAGCCGGCGATCCCGAGTGGCCACCCGTAGGCTGCCTGCTCGGGGAACAGAAACCGGGGAAGCACGGCCAGCCCGAATCCGAGGAGATGCGACGCCGTGACGGCGACGAGTGCGTGCTGATACTCGGACTCCACTGCAACGTCCGTCGCCCACAGGTAGCCGACGGCCAGCAGCAGGAACGGGTTCATCAGTGCCAGCAGGAGTCCCAGCTGCTGGGAGGAGAGTGCTCCCGTGAGGACCCCCGGATACGTACTGAGGGCGACCTCGGCTCCCTGTACTGCGCCGACCAGGAACCCGACGACGCCGAGCAGGGGGAGCCAGCGCCGCGGGTTCCCGTCCGCATGTGTCGAAACACCAGAAACGTGTGCATTCGTATCAGTCATCTGTAATCGAATCCGTGAGTGTGAAACGCAATTATCTGTCCACTATTAAATATTCCTGCCAGAACTGGACAGAACGAATAAATTATCGCTGTGCGTTGGTAAGCTGTCGGAGCAGGTGCGACTCGCGCCGGCTGCTGTCGGCTTCCGCACGGAATCGCCCTACTTCTCCACAGCTCGCTGGCGCTCACCGTTCCTGTACGAGGTTCTTCGCTGGCGCTCAGAACCTCGCTACTGCTCGCGGGTCGCGTTGCTCCCCGCTCGCGTGTTGGAGATGCCTCCCTGCGCTCGGCGTCTCCCTACTCCTCGAACCGGAACGTCCCGTCTCGCTGTACGACCTCGCCGTCGACCTCGATGAACGAGTCCTCGCTCATATCGACGATCATGTCCATGTGCATCGCGCTCTCGTTGAACGGCTGGCCGTCGGGCACGGTGTGCTCGATGGCCTGCCCGATGGCGAGGTGGATGGTGTCGCCCATCTTCTCGTCGAACAGGATGTTGTAGGTGAACCGGTCGATGTCGCGGTTCATCCCGATGCCGAGCTCGCCGAGACGGCGCGCGCCCTCGTCGGTGTCGAGCACGGCACCGAGCAAGTCCTCGTTCTTCTCGGCGGCGTGCTCGACGACCTCGCCCGCTTCGAACTTGAGCCAGGCGTCCTCGATCTCGCGGCCCTGTGCGACGAGGGGTTTGTCGAACAGCACCTCGCCCTCGACGCTGTCGGGGACGGGCGCGGTGTACACCTCGCCGCCGGGGAGGTTGAGTTCGGCGTAGTCGTTCGCGGTGACCATGCCGTCGACGCTCATCCGGATGTCCGTCGTGTCGCCTGAGACGATGCGGACCTCGTCCGCGGGGTCGAGGATCTCGACCATCTGCTCCTGGAACGTCCGTTGTGCGTCCCAGTCCTTGTTGACGGCGTCGTAGAGGAACTCCTCGTAGGCTGCGGTGCTCATCTCGGCGTCCTGTGCGTTGCCCGGGGCGGGGTACTGCGTGGCGACCCAGCGCTTGTCCATGCGCTCGACGCTGACGGGTCGCCATGCCTGCGTCATCGCGGAGCGTGTCTCGGGGTCGACGTCGCCCGTCTCGTTCGTGTTCTCGTCGGCGCGGACGATGATGACCACGTCCGTCTCCTCCATCTCGGCGAGCTTGTGCCCGGGGAGCGTGAAGGAGTCGGGGTCGGAGGCGCGCATGAACGCCCGGCTCGCCCGCGAGCTGCGCAGGCTGTAGGTCGGGTTCGCGCCCTTCTCGCCCAGCTTCTCGGCGATGGCGACGACCAGGTCCTCGGCGACCGGTGGTGCGCTGACGATGACGTTGTCGTCTTCCTCGACCTGCGTGGAGTGTTCGACGATTATCTCCGCGTGCCGCTCGACTCGTGGGTCCATGTCCGAGTGGAATCGCGTCGTGATGTTAACGGTTTCCAGAAGCAGTTTTCTGTCACTTAGGTTGTGGTTCGCTCGCTGGCGACGACGGCGCCCTGCCCGTCCAGCGTGAGGTCGAGCCGTTCGTCGTCGACCTCGACGCGCACCCGATACCGCGGCGGGTCCTCGCCCGTCCGGACCGTCTCGCCGTCGGTGAGGAACGGGAGCGTCCACGGGAGCCGGTTGGCGACGTCGATACCGTGGTCGTCGCAGAACGCGACGAACCGCTGGTCGCGGAGCACCACGACGCCGGCCGACGAGCGGGTGAACGCGCCACAGCGCTCGCAGCTGGTCCGGAACGTGTAGTCGATGTCGGCGTCGTCGGGGGCCGCGACGATCTCGCGTTCGACCCATCCAGCGCACTCGTGACAGATGCCGCCGACGAGCAGTTCGATGCGGGCGTACGTCGTCCGCGTTGCGAGCGCGAGGAGCTCGCGCATCGACCGGTCGGTCGCGGCTCCCGGCGGCACCGTCGTGCGGAGGATGGTGTGGTCGTTCTCGCAGCCGACGTCGAGGTCGCCGCCGTCGAACCGGGCGACGAGCTCGGCGTCGCACCTCGTGCACGTGTCGCCGAGTGGCTCCGGGTCGAGTTCGACGTCGGTGTCGTAGGTTCCCCCGAGGATGGCCCCGACGACCTCGCGCCCGGCGTAGGTGAGCACGTAGCCGTCGTCGGTCTCCTCGACGAACCGGCCGCGGAGCTTCCCGAGGTGGTAGTTGAACCGCCCCGAGTCGGCGACGCCGGTGCGGTCGCGGAGTTCGGAGAACGTCAGGGCGCGCTGTTCTGGGTCAGCGCGACGCGCATCGACCAGCGCCTCCAGGATGGCGACGCGGGTCTCGTCGCCGAGCACGGCGAAGGCGTCCGAGGCAGCCCCCACCCCGGGCGCTTCGTCGGCCGTCTCCTCCGCTGTCGTCGTGTCGTCGCTCATGGACGACGCAACTCCCGCCGCCAGCAAAAGTCCCTCGGCGTCGGTCGGTCACGACGACCACCAGTCGGGGTCAGTCGCGGTCGGCCACGCGCCCGACCGTCACGTAGAACGGCACCGTCTCGGTCCGTCGGTAGTCGCCGTCGGCGGCCTGCGCGGCGGCCTCGCGGCCCATCTCGCGCCACGACTCCCGGAGGTCGTCGTACTCGCTATCCGAGAGTGTCGTTCGCAGGCTGGCCTCGTCGCTGGCCAGTCCCGCGCCGCTGGCCTTCTTCGCGACCGCCTGCAGGTCGGCCTCGTCGTACGGCGGTGCGAGCGTCCGGGTGTGCTCGTACCGGCGCGTCTCCACGTCGACCAGTCCGGCCTCGCCCAGGAGTTCCGCTGCCTCGCTCCCGAGCGCCGGGTCCACCTCGCTCCCGGCGATGTAGGCCGCCCGTGCCGCCCGTGCCAGCCCGGCCTCCCGGTCGACCGTCGACTCGACAGTGACGGCGGCGTTGTCCGGCTCCACGACCGCCACCCGGTCGGCGGCGACACGGGCGAACTCCCGCACCGCGACGCTCGGGTCGGGCAGGTTCACCAGCAGCGCCTGACAGGTCACGAGGTCGAAGGCGTCGTCGCGGAACGGGAGCCGCGTCGCATCGCCCGCCACGACCGGGACGAACTCGCGGGCCACCGCCAGCAGCGCCGGGTCGGCGTCACAGCCCACGACCCGGCCGGCCGTCTCCTCGGCGAGCACGCGCGAGAACTCGCCCGTCCCACAGCCCACGTCGAGGACGCTGTCCGCACTTCCGAGTTCGAGCGGTTCGAGCGCCGCCCGCGAGTCCGCCCACATCCCGCTGCGGGTGTGTTCGAGGTACTCCGCGTCGAATCGTCGCACGGACGGGCTTGGGAGGCGTCGGTGAAAAGCGATTGGAAGCGGGGCGGGAGCCGGTAGCGATGGTGGCGGAGCAGCCGGTAGGCGCGCGGCTCGCGAGCGTGGCAAGCGTGGCGAGCGCAGCGAGCCCCGGGAGTCGAGAACCTCGGGGCTTTCCGGCTGTTCGTCGGGCTTCGTCACCATCCGAAAACGAGCCGAAGAACCAGTCTCAGACGTCGTCCCGAAGCTCCCGGACCTTGTCGACGTTCCAGGCGAAGCTCCGGCCGTCCTCGGTGGGGGTCTCCAGCACGAGGGGCTGGTCGCGGACCAGTTCGTGGTTGACGAACGCGCGCATGCCGTCGTCGCCGATGTAGCCGTCGCCGATGTGGGCGTGTTCGTCCTTGTTCGTCCCGCACTCGTGCTTGGAGTCGTTGAGGTGGACGCAGGCCAGTTTCTCCGCGCCGACGACGTCGTCGAACTCGGTCATCGTCTCCTCGACGGCTTCGGGCGTCGAGAGGTCGTAGCCCGCGGCGAACATGTGGGCGGTGTCGAGGCATACTTCGAGGTCGTGATCGGACTGTTCCAGCACGCTCGCGAGGTGCTCGAAGTCGCCGCCGAGCTTGGTGCCCGAGCCCGCGTCGGACTCGACGAGGACGGTGACGCCGTCGGGCACGTCGAGCTCGTCGAGCGCGCTCGCGGCGTTCTCGATGCCGCCCTCGACGCCCGCGCCGGTGTGTGCGCCGAGGTGGACGTTGACGTAGTCGATGTCGAGTTCGGCGGCCGCGTCGACCTCCTGCTGCATCGAGTCGATGGACTTCTCGCGAAGCCCGTCCTTGGGCGTGCAGAGGTTGACGAGGTACGACGCGTGGATGACCCACGGGCCCTCCAGCGACTCCGCGGTGCCGTCGCGGAAGGCTGTGGCCTCCTCGTCCTCGATGCTGCCGTGGTCCCACACCTGCGGGGAGTGCGTGAAGATCTGTCCGCAGTTGCCGCCGATTTCGAGCTGGTTCCCGACGGCGTTGTCGACACCGCCCGCGATGGAGACGTGTGCGCCTACCTTGACCATACCGACGGGTGGGGGTAGCGGGTCAAAGTGGCTTCGGAAGCGGTTGAAGACGAGATTAGTGCGTGAGTAGGGAAGGAACACGACTGTCTCGAAAGGCCTCGCTGGTTTTCCCAAAATCAAATGCCGTCCCATGACTAGCCAGAACGCCCCGAGTCGCTCGGCTCCGGTGCTCATCCCTCACACGAGCGCGGCGAGCGGCCTTCGGCACGCTCGCCACCCGGCTGAGTAGTCGATGCAGCAGGGCAAAAGTTTACAATAGTTGTAAACCTCCGGCCGAAAACGGTCTACCGCGAGTCGTCGCGCTCGCGCACCCACGCGTCGGCAGCGTACTTCGACTCGACCAGTTCTGCTGCAGCGTCGAGTTCATCGTCGGTCCAGGCTCCCTCGTCGGCACCCGCCCAGTCCGCAAGCGAGTCCTCCAGCGCGGCGACGAACGTCTCGCGATCGACGTCGGCCTGCTGGCGGATGCCGGTGACGCGCTCGCGGAACCGGTCCGGGGTCACGTCGTGGTCGGCGAACACGCCGAGGTGGCTGTCGGGCGCGAGGTCGAAGGAGATGGAGCCGTGCTGGATGACCGCGTCGCGCTGGCGGTACTGGGCGTTGCCCGAGAGCTTGCGCGGTTCGTCGTCGCCGTAGGCGAGCACGTCGTGGGCGGGGTGGATACCCCGCAGATAGCAGGCCGGCTGGTGGATGCGGGGGTACTCCGCGTCGGCGAAGTCGGCGTCGACGCCGACGGAACGGATGGCCTCGAGGACCGGCTCGCAGAGCAGCTCGTAGCAGTCCATGAGCGAGCCCGGCAGCTCGTCGGCGGGCGCGATGATGCTGTAGGAGACGTCGGCGTGGCTGTCGTGGTAGATGCCGCCGCCACCGGTCTGGCGGCGGGTCACGTCGATACCTTCGCGCTCGCAGAACTCCCAGTCGACGCTCTCTGCGGCCTGCTGGTAGCCCATCGAGAGGCAGCTCGGCTCCCACTGGTAGACGCGGAGGGTGCGGACGCCGTCGGTCGTGGCCGACGCCGCCGCGACCTCGTCCAGCGCCATGTTCGTCGGGCCGTCGCGTGACTCCTCGCGAATCAGTCGCCACTCCCTGTCCGCAGGCATACCTGCGGGTTCGTGGGGTCAGGGGAAAGGCGTTGCGTGACGCCCCCCGCGACCGGGCGCTAGCCGGCGTCGGTGTCGGGTGCCTCGACCGCCTCGTCCAACCCGTCGTCACGTGCGGTCTGCTCGACGTACGACTCGATCTCGTCGTCGACCTCGCGCTCCGCCTCGGCAGCACTCTCGTCCTGCTCGTCGACGAACTCCGTCTCGCCGGTCACCTTCTGGAACAGTGCGCTGTAATCCGAACCTGACTGTGTCTTGGACATCGGTGGTTCCTCCGTACCCTCCAGTTCGGGTGGACCGGCTTGGCTGTCCGGCCTACCTGGTTTGGCCCGCGCTGGACACCTTGCTCCCCAAAGGTGTTTCACGCTGCCAGCCCCAGCGAGAGGCATGCGCTGGGTGCCGACGTTCCGGGGCGTCATCGACCGACGCATCCTCGTCAACTTCGCCATCGAGCCGCAGGTGCTCGACCCGGTGCTCCCCGACCGCTTCCGTCCCCGGACCGTCGACGGCCCGGCGGGCGAGCGTGCCATCGGTGGTATCTGCTGCATCCGCCTGACAGCGATGCGGCCGCGTGGCCTCCCGGCCGCCGTCGGTGTCACCTCCGAGAACGCGGCCCACCGCATCGGGGTCGAGTGGGAGGGCGACGACGGCGAGACGCGCTCGGGCGTGTACGTCCCCCGGCGGGACACCTCCTCGCGCCTCAACAGCGTCTTCGGCTCCCGGAGCTTCGGCCGGCACTACCACGCCGACTTCGCGGTCACCGAGGACGCCGACCGCTACCGGCTCCACATGCGGAACGACGACCACGACGTGACCGTCGAAGTCGACGCCATGGAGACGGACGGACTGCCCGACGGCAGCGTCTTCCCCGACGTGGGGGCGGCCTCCGCGTACCACGAGTGCGGTGCGGTCGGCTACTGTCCGACCCCGACCGGCGACCGGCTCGCGGGCGTCGAACTCGCCACCGACGAGTGGCACGTCGAGCCGCTCTCGGTCGAGTCGGTGCGCGCGAGCTTCTTCGAGCAGTTCCCAGAGGACGCCGTCACGTTCGACAACGCGCTGCTGATGTGCGACATCGGCCACGAGTGGCAGCCGCGGCGGTCGTTCACGGTCGAGCGGCCGACCCGCCCGGGCCGGTGATGCGCGGTCTCGTCGAGTTTCACGTTGACTGAGTAGGTGAGTGGACGGCCTGGTCCCGCTCGCCTCGCTCAGGGGGGATTTTGGGAGGGATTCGCGTTCCCCGGTCGTCGCGAGTGCGGAAACTCGCTCGATTGGTCGGTACCGACCCGTCGAGCGGCTGGTTTCGGCCAGTCCACGATTTCATATCGCGCTATAGAGTTTACTTCCCGTGCAGACGGGGACACATCGGGCTTTTACCTCCCCACCGGTTACGGGTCGCCATGGTACAGAACGTCGCCCCGCTCGTCGCCGAGCTGGAGCCCGAGGACTTCCACCTGCTCTCGGGCGTCGAGCAGGGGATGCGCTTCTCCGAGTGGGTCCAGCGCTCGAAGATCCCGAAGTTCTCGCGACTCACCGCCGAGGAGGTCGACTACCGACTCGACCGGTGTCTCGACAGGGGCCTGCTGGAACGGAAGACCATCCAGTACGAGGGCTACAAGCTGCAGTTCGAGGGGTACGACGCGCTCGCGCTGCACACGTTCGCGGAGCGGGACACCGTCACCGGCTTCGGCTCCTCGCTGGGCGTCGGGAAGGAGTCCGACGTGTACGAGGTGCAGTCCTACCGGCCGATGGCCCTGAAGTACCACCGGGAGGGGTTCACCAACTTCCGGCAGGTGATGAAAGAGCGCGACTACACCTCCGACCGCGAGCACGTCTCCTGGCTCTACACCGCACGCAAGGCCGCCGAGCGCGAGTACGAGCGGCTCGAGGAGCTCTACCCCGACGTGTCCGTCCCCCAACCCATCGACCAGAACCGCCACGCAATCGTGATGGAGAAGATGGAGGGCGTCGAGCTCTCCCGGGCGAAGCTCGACGATGCACAGGTCGTGGGCGTGCTCGACCTGGTGCTCGCGGAGATGGCGGAGGCCTACCGGGAGGGGTTCGTCCACGCCGACATGAGCGAGTACAACGTCTTCGTCGACGAGAGCGGTGTGACGGTGTTCGACTGGCCACAGGCGGTCGAGAGCGACCACGAGAACGCTGCCGAGTTCCTCGCGCGCGACGTGCGGAACATCGTCGGCTACTTCGCACGCAAGTACCCGGCCCAGGTTCCCGAAGTCGACGAAGCGGCGGTCGTCGAGAGCATCGAGACGGGCGAGTTCGAGTCGGTGCGGGAGCATAGCGACTGAGTCGGTCGGTTTTCCGATGTCGGTCTCGGTTTCGGGGCTCCCTCCGTCCACCTTGTGATAAACTTCATTCTACGATACCAATCCGATGCGCTCGTTTCGGGCCCGGCGCCCTGCCATCGCTCCGGTTGACATCCCCCGCGTCGTGGTCGGTATTCCGTGCAGACCGCCCGACGAGCCGCCGGATGGGAGGCAGTATAAATAACTTCCCTCGGCTTTCCGACCCGGTGGGAGGACGGTCCGGTATTATACCACTGCCACCTGTTCGGAGTGGTATGACAGGACGAAACGACGCCGACGGCCACAGCCGGCGGGAGCCGCTCACCGCCAGCGCTGGGGCGCTGGCGACGGCCGTCACCGCGTCGCTGTCGGGCTGTACCGCGGCGATGCCCCCGCTCGGACAGGAGATCCGTTACGGGCGGGTCGAGGTTCCCCCGGCCGGTGACCCCGTCTACCGCCGCTGGGTCCCTCCTGTCGACGAGAGTGCCGACAGGAACAGCCCGCTCTGGGACGACCTCATGGTCACGACACCCCGACAGACCGGGAGCGACTCGGTCGACCGGGCCCACGTGGGGCGCGGCTTCCTCAAGTCGAGCATGGACTACTTCGGCATCGGCTACGACAACTACGTTCCGCGCACTCGGTCGGTAAGACAACCGGCCGATGTGGTACCTCTCCGTGGGGCTCATCGTCCTGACCGCGGTCACCTACAGCGTCGCGTTCGTCGGGACCGTCCTGCTGCAGGGGTGCGTGCTCCCGCTGCCGTACCAGGACTACTTCAGACTCGGGGTCCGGGTGCTCCAGCTGGCCGGCCTCACCTGCATCGCGTACTCCCTCCACATCCGCGAGTGACGACGAGGATACCTCGGGGGAATAAATCCTCGCGGACAAATTACTAAGAATTGGTAAGTTATTAGCCCGACCGTCTCGTTTTCGTGAAGCATGGACGACGAACGGTCATCGAAGCGGTTCGAGACGCTCGCAGTCGCACACGGCGAGGAGGCGACGCCCGGCGCGCCGAACGTCGGGGACGTGGTCTCGCCGATCCACCTCTCCTCGACGTTCGCGCTCCCGGGGCTGGACACGGAGATGAGCCTCGAGGACGTGGACCCGTCGAAGGGCGAGTTCCTCTACTCCCGGCTCTCGAACCCGACCCGGCACGCGCTCGAGGAGCGCCTCGCGGCGCTCGAGGGCGGCGAGCACGCCTACGCGTTCTCCTCGGGCACCGCGGCCATCTTCACGAGCGTCCTCGCGGTCGTCGAGCCTGGCGACCACGTCGTCGCGTTCGACGACCTCTACGCCGGCACCCGCCGGATGTTCGAGAACGTGTTCCGCGACCGGCTCGCCGTCGACGTCTCCTTCGTCGACGCGACCGACACCGAGAACGTCGCGGACGCGATGACCGACGAGACCGCCCTCGTCTGGATGGAGACGCCGACGAACCCCAGGATGAAGCTCTGTGACCTCGCGGCCATCGCCGAGCTCGCGGACGCCCACGACGCCGTCTTCGGCGTCGACAACACGTTCATGAGCCCGTACTTCCAGACGCCGCTCGAACTCGGCGCGGACGTGGTCGCGCACTCGACGACGAAGTTCATCAACGGACACTCCGACTCCATCGGCGGCGCGGTCGTCACGAACGACGACGCCATCGCCGACGAGGTCGTCTTCCTCCAGCAGGTCGGCATCGGCGACATGCTCTCGCCGTTCGACAGCTACCTCGTCCTCCGCGGGACGAAGACGCTCCCGATGCGGATGCGCCAGCACGAGGCCAACGCCACCGCTATCGCCGAGTACCTCGACGACCACGAGCTCGTCGAGTCGGTGTACTATCCGGGGCTCCCGAGCCACCCGCAGCACGAGCTCGCGAGCGAGCAGATGACGGGCTACGGTGGGGTCCTCAGCTTCGAGCTGGTCGGCGGCCTCGAGGACGCGAAGGCGTTCCTCGAACACCTCGAGACGTTCACGCTCGCCGTCTCACTCGGCGGCGTCGAGTCGCTCGTCGAACTCCCGGCCGCGATGACCCACGAACCGGTCCCGCGCGAGGAGCGCGAGGCACTCGGCATCACCGACACGCTCGTCCGCGTCTCCGTCGGCGTCGAGCACGTCGAGGACCTCGTCGCCGATCTCGAACGCGGCTTTGCGGTGCTCGAGGAGCGTATCGCGACGCCGACGTGACGCTATCGGCATTCTGTTAACCAGTGTGGACGATTCGCTTTATTGAGGGGATCTCTTTGCCCGACAACTGTGGCCTATGCAGACCACTGTTGTCACGCGTCGAATTTACTAAATTTTAGTAATATCGGAATAAATATATGGTGGTGTTCGGATTGTGTATCGGATGGTAAAAGACATCCCCGATGGCACTTCTCGAAGAAAATTACTATCAAGGATTGTCGTTGGTACCGCAGCGCTTGCCGGCCTTCCGGCACTGAGTGCCGCCTCCGACGAGGAACGCGAACGTGCGACCAGTGCCGACTCGTCGAGGCGGCTCCTCGATGAACTCAACAACCCCCGAATCCTCCGAGCGTCCCGCAAGGAGGTCGAGATGGGTGAGGACCTGACCCTCACGTCAACGATCGTCCACACCGTGGTCGGCGACCTGATATACGCGGAAATCGGCGACGAGCACAAAGGAATCCAGTTCCACCTGCAGTCGCGTGGCAGTCGAGCGGCGAGCAGTCACTCGATTCCGACGCGTTACGAGGGTGTACCCGAAGGCGGGAAGGGTATTCTCCTCGTCGATACGGCGAACACGATGGACGAGGTCGGGTACCTACGGGATGTCTCCACCGAAGAGACCGCCCGTCTGGAATCGGTCGTCGGGGTTGACGCGACACGCATCATGTACAATTCGACGGTGGGGCGACACGGCGGATACGAGGTGCACACCTCGGTCGAGGGTCGCGTCGGTCACCACGGTGACGCCGGTCCCACCCCGATCGACAGCGACAGAGAAGCGTACCTCGTCCCGACGGACGAGCGAGGCGACCTGCTCGAGGCGGACGTCGAACACGTCGCGGAGCCCGACGCTGTTCGGGCGCAGGGCGAGTGCCGAACCTGGGTGAACGCCTGTCTCTCATCGATTGTTACGTGTTCCGGCTGTCTGATGGCGTGTGCGTCCGTCGGCGTCGGCGCGCTCCCGATGGCACTGGCCTGTATCGCCTGCAACATGGGCTGCCATGCTGCACTTCCGACCACCTGTGGACTGGCAGTCCAGAACTGCTAACCAGAGGAGACAAACGATGACGAAACAACATTCGTTCGACAGACGTAACGTACTCAAATCCATCGCAGGCGCGGCGACCGGTGCCGTCGGCGTCGGTCTGGCGGGAACTGCCGGCGCACGGAGCAGCATCGCGCCGGGTGAACGAGGTATCCTCGAACTCCGGAAGGTGCAGCGCGTCTATGAGGCCGCCGGTCGCCCTGCGGTTCGTCGCGGCGAGGAGTTCGTCGGGGCGGTCGGGAGCCACGATCTGACATCGTACACGTTCGAGACAGCCCTCGGAACGCTCCGGTACATCGAGTTCCGCTCTTACGAGGTCGCACAGTTCATGTTCGGTGACGACCTGCGCCGAAGCGAGCTCCCGCGGCAGTACGCGCTCGCCGCCGAGGTCGAGGACGCCTGCGTGATGAGCGACTTCGAAGGCGGTATCAACTACCTCCGATCGGCGACGGCGGAGGAGGAGCGCGGTCTCCAGCAGGCAACCGGGAAACGGGCGGACGAGACCACGATGTTCTACAGTTCGCGCCTCGAAGGCTACGGTGTGGTCACCCGCGACGAGGATCACCCGGAGAATTTCGTCGTGGACCCGACTGACGGTGTCGGCACGACGGCGAGCCGTACGCTCGCTGATGGTTCAGTCCGAACGGTCACACCGATGGAGGAGTGCAACATCTCTGCGTGTGCTGCATGTGGCGTGTTCAGCATGGCTGTCGTAGGTTGTCTGGTCGCGTGCGCCTCCGCAGGCGTCGGCAACATCGCCGCCGCAGTCGGCTGCATCGCGTGCCTCGTCGCCGCAGGGGTCGGAGTTGGATACAACTGCTCCGAATGCCTCGACACGTGCGAATAACCCGGCGAAAACCTGTCTCACGATGGAACCGAATACCAACGTCACGCTCGCTACACTGTCGGTCCTGCTGCTGACGATGAGCGCGTACTTCCTGTACGTCTGGTTCGGCGTTCAGGGTGGAGAGAGTCAGCTGACGAACACGGAAACGATCGTTTTACTGCTCCTGTCTGTGTTTAACGCGGTTATCGCAATCGGCTTCGGCGTCGAAGCGATCAGGCGGAGCCTGTCCTGATGGACGACCGGGGATGTCGGAATCCTCCTTCGCAAGACCGATAGTTCCTCTCTCTGTCTGTCGCCGTGATAGACGATCGCATCCCCACCCGAGTCCAGTGCCATGGAGACAGTCGCGGAGGTTCGGCTCTCACACGACGGGTTCGTCCTCGCGGAGACCATCGCGGCACACCCGAACCTGACGGTCCAGCTGACGGCGCAGGCACCGACGCCGGAGGGTGACTGGCTGCTGTTCCTGACCGCGGCGGGCGACGACGCGGGACCGCTCCTGGAGGCGCTGCACGACGACCCGACGGTGACCGAGCCGTGCGCACTCAGCGAGACGCTGGACCACTGCGTCTACCGCGTCCGCATCGTCGACGGCATCCGCGTCTCCGGGGTCCTCGGCGACCCCGCCGACGAGCTCGACATCTCCCGTCGGGCGGCCTCCGAGCGGCTCCGGCGGGCCGTCGGCTCGCTGCTCGAAGAGACGTTCTGAATCGAAACGGTTTCGGCGGCGACCTCCCGAGTCCAGTTCGTGTCCGACGACGACAGGCAGTTCTACGCACTCTACCTCGCTCGCTTCGCGACCGGCTTCGGCTTCGTCACGCTGGCGACCCTGCTGCCGACGTACATCACCCTGTACGACCCGTCGGGGCTAGTCATCGGTCTGTTCACGACGGCGTTCACCCTCGCCCAGACCGTCGCAGTCGTCCCCCTCGCGTGGGCCGGCGACCGGTACGACAAGCGCACGGTCCTCGTCGGGAGCCTGCTGGTCGGCATCGTCGCCTACGCCGGCTTCGGGGCCATCGCGCTGTTCGACGGGGCGAGCCTGGCGTTCATCGCCGCCCGGGCGGTCCAGGGCATCGCCGTCACCGGCTCCGGCCTGATGACGCTCTCGCTCGTCGGCGAACGCTCCGCGTACGACGAGCGCGCGAGCCGCATCGGCACCGCCAACGCCGCCCGCTTCGCCGCGGCCATCGTCGGCGGGCTCTCCGCGGGCGTCGTCTACGACGCCTTCGGCTTCACGCCGATCTACACCACCATCGTCGTGCTGCTCGCGGTCGTGTCCGTGTGGCTGTGGCTCGACATGGAGCCCGACGAGACGCGCATCGAGGGCTTTCCCTTCTCCGACCTCGCGCTGAACGAGCGCATCCTCACCCTGACGAGCTTCCGCGCACAGTACGCCTTCGCGGTCACGCTCGTCCGGACGTGGGTGCCCATCTACGCCGGGGTCACCGTCGCCCAGGGCGGGCTCGGTTACGAGTCCGCACTCGTCGTCGGCGTCGTCCTCACCAGCGAGAAGGCGACGAACATGCTGCTCCAACCGTACACCGGCCGGCTCTCGGACCGGTTCAACCGCTCGTTCTTCGTCTTCTTCGGGGGGTCGATGTACGCCAGTGTCGCCGTGCTCGTCCCGTTCTCGCCGTTCCTCGGCGACTGGCTCGGACTCCCCGGCTCCTACCCGGTCGTCGGGACGCTCTCGGCCGCGTTCCCCGTCGTCGTCGGCCTGAACATGCTGCTCGGCGTCGCGGACTCCTTCCGCGAACCGGCGAGTATGGCGCTGTTCGCCGACGAGGGCAGCGACGGGAACGGTGTCGCCTCCAGCTTCGGGGTGCGAGAGCTCGTCTGGCGACCCGGCAGCGTGCTCGCGCCGATGCTCGGTGGCTTCCTCATGACCGGCCCGGGGATGCACTGGGTGTTCCTCACCGGGGGCGCGTTCGCGCTGACCGGCGTCGTCGCCTTCCTTGGCGCGACGTGGTACACCGAGGGCTACGGGGCGATGACCGACTTCGGAACCGACGGCACGGCCATCGACCCCTGACCACGCCCGCCATCCGGGGCATCCGCTACACCCGTGGGACGTACTCCATCTCCGTCGCGACCGCGTCGCCGACCTCGTCGCCGCACTCCCGTCGGACGATGTAGAGCGCGAGGTCCAGCCCCGCGGTCACGCCGCCGCAGGTGAGCACGTCGCCGTCGTCGACGATGCGGTCGTCGCGCACGTCGGCGAACACCGAGAGGTCGTCCATCGCTGTGTGGTGGGTCGTCGCCGGCCGGTTCGTCAGCACGCCAGCCGCCGCGAGCAGCATCGCGCCGGTGCAGACGCTCGCCAGCTGCGTCGTCGGGGCGAGCGTCCGGAGCACGTCGGGGATGGTGCCGTCGTCGAACTCCTGGCGCGCACCGGGGGCATCGCGGTCGCTCCAGCCGCCGCCGGGAACGAGTATCAGGTCGGGGTCGACGTCCTCCAGTGCGGCGTCGGGCTCCACGCGGAGCCCGTGGCTGGCGGTCACGGTCGTCGGCTCGCGGACGGTCACGAGTGTCGCCTCCATCTCGCCGCCGAGCTCGCCGGCGGTCTGGAACACCTCGTAGGGACCGACCGCATCCAGCTCGTCGAACCCGTCGTACAGCACGATAGCGACGTTCATAGCTCACCTACAAGTGTAACGCTCTTATCTGTCGGGGACGATTTTCCGGCCATGACCGACGACGACACGAAGGACAACGTGATTCCGGGCTCCGAGGAGGAGCTCGCCACACCCGACGTTCGCGGGTACGACTTCACCGGCGAGTTCGACCTCGCGGAGCTGCTCGCGAGCTACGAGACCACCGGTTTCCAGGCGACCCACCTCGCCGAGGCCATCGACATCGTGAAGCGGATGCGCGACGACGGCGCGACGATCTACTGCACGTACACCTCGAACATCGTCTCCTCGGGCCTGCGCGAGACGCTCGCGTACCTCGCCCGCGAGAACCTCGTCGACGTGATGATAACCACCTCCGGCTCCATCACGGAGGACGTCATCAAGACCGAGAAGCCGTTCAAGATGGGCGAGTGGGACGTCGATGAGGCCGCGATGCGCGAGCGTGGCATCAACAGGTTGGGGAACATCTTCGTCCCGTCGGACCGGTACGTCTGGCTGGAGGAGTACCTCAACGACTTCTTCCCCGAGTTCTTCGCCGAGGAGAAGGTGCGGACACCGGTCGAGTTCTCCCGCGAACTGGGCGCGACCATCGACGACGAGCACTCCATCCTCGCGAACGCCGCGGACAACGACATCCCCATCTTCTGTCCGGCGCTCACCGACGCCGAGGTCGGCAACTTCCTCTACTACTACAAGCAGGGCTACGACTCGGACGTGGGCATCGAGATCCTCCAGGACTACGACGACCTCATCGAGGAGGGCCTGCTCGCGGACAAGACCGGCCTCATCGTCATCGGTGGCGGGCTTCCGAAACACCACGCCATCATGACGAACCTGTTCCGCGGTGGCGCGGACTACGCCGTCTACATCTCCACGGGCGTCGAGGGCGACGGCTCGCTCTCCGGTGCGCCGCCGGACGAGGCCGTCTCGTGGGGCAAGATCAAGGAGGAGGTGACGAACCACGTGGAGGTCAAGGCGGAGGCGACGCTCGTCACGCCCCTGCTCGTCGCTGAAGCGTTCAAGAAGTACGAACCCGCGGGAGGCGAGGACGAGGCGGAAGCGACCGCGGCCGACGACTGACCCTTCTAATCCTCCAGCAGTTCGTCGTCCCCGAACTCCGCGCGCAGTTCGCGGAGGTACTCGCGCTGCCGGTCGAGCTTCGCCGGGCGCTCCGCGTAGGTGTGCTCGAAGATGTTGTCCGGGTCCGGCTCGAACGACTCGGCCTCCTGCACCGCGGCCTCGATGCGCTCGTCGATATCGCTCTCGACGGCCTCGACGCCCGCCTCGTCGATGCGGCCGCTCTCCAGCATGAACGACTCCAGGCGGGGCACCGGGTCGTAGCGCTTCCACTCCTCGGTGCGGTCCTCGTCGCGATAGACGCCGGGGTCGTCGGAGGTCGAGTGCGCGCCGAGACGGTACTGGATCGCCTCGATCAGCGTCGGGCGCTTCTCGCCGTCGAGGGGCTCGCGTGCCCCGGCGACGGCGTCGCGGGTCACCTCGTAGACGGCGAGCGGGTCCATCCCGTCGACGCGGACGCCGTCGAAGCCGTAGGCGGTGGCCTTCTGGGCGATGGTCTCGCTGGCGGTCTGTCGTTCCCGGGGCACCGAGATGGCCCACTGGTTGTTGTTGCAGAAGAAGACGACGGGGGCGTCGAACACGCCGGCGAAGTTCATGCCCTCGTGGAAGTCGCCCTCGGAGGTTGCTCCGTCGCCGAAGTGGACGAGCGAGACGCGCGTGTCGCCGTCGAGCCGCGAGGCCCAGCCGTGGCCGACGGCGTGGAGCACCTGCGTCGAGATGGGGTTCGCCACCGGGAACACGTTCCGGTCCACGAGGCTCGCGTTGCCCGACTCGGAGCCCATCCAGTACTCGAGGTTCGCCGCCATCGGCGCGCCGCGGGCCAGCATCGCGCCGTTCTCGCGGTAGGAGGGGAACAGCCAGTCCTCGTCGTTGAGCGCGTGGACGCTCCCGACCTGTGCACCCTCCTGCCCGTAGATTGGTGGGTAGGTGCCCATCCGGCCCTGCCGCTGGAGGGAGACCGCCTTGCGGTCGAACCGACGGGCGAGCTTCAGGTCCTCGTACAGGTCCCGGAGCTCGGCGTCGGAGAGCGGGACGGACGCCCCGTCGACGAGCGACCCGTCGACGTCGAGCACCCGGTGAACGTCGTCATCGTCGGTAGTGATGCCCAGAGACATGCCAAGCTAGCTGAACCCATGGCAGTATCTGCGATAAAACTGCCGCCAGGCGCCGTGGCTGGTGGTCGTCTGGCGGGCAGGCGACGCGTGAGCCGCCGTGGCGGGGACCCGTCGGCGGTGTGGCCGCACACGGACGCGTCGCGCACCCGCTGGCCCGTGTGCGGTGGCGGTCAGGGCACACCGGTGGTGGCCTCGGCATGGTATATGAACCCCGGCTCGTCTGGAACCCGGACGATTATGCCGTGACGGCGTGTAGTTCGGCCCAGTGACTCACCTCGACCCCGCGTACGAGCGCGCCCTCGCGGCGTTCCCCGACCACCCCGAGTGGCACGAGCTCGGCGTCGAGCGCGCGAGGGAACTGGAGGCGGAGCTGTTCTCGCGGTCGACAGACGGCGACGTGGTGACGACCGAGCGGACCGTCGACCGCCCGGGCGGCGAGGGGGCGGTTCCGGTCCGTGTCTACCGACCACCCGGCCTCGACGAGCCGGCACCGGCGCTGGTGTTCGCCCACGGCGGCGGGTTCGTCCTCGGAACCCTCGACTCCGCGGACGACCTCGCCCGCCGACTGGCGGCGAACACCGGCAGCGTGGTCGTCTCGGTCGACTACCGGCTCGCGCCGGAGCACCCGTGTCCGGCGGGGATGGACGACGTGACCGCCGTCATCGAGTGGACCGTCGAGTCGGCCGACGCCCTCGGCGTCGACGCCGCGCAGGTCGGCGTCGCGGGTTCGAGCGCGGGCGCGAACCTCGCCACGATGGCCGCTCGGCGGGTCGATGTTCCGCTCTCGGTCGCCGTGCTGTTCTACCCGATGCTCGACCCGACGCTCGGCACGCCGTCCCACGAGGAGCACGCCGACGCGCCGCTGCTCACCCGTGCGGACCTCGACTGGTTCTGGCGGCTCTACCGCGACGACGGTGCGATCCCGGTCGACGACCCGCTGCTCTCGCCACTCCCGGACGTCGGTGGGGAGCCGTCGTCGCTCGCGGACTCGCCGTCGACGGTCGTCGTCACCGCCGGCTGCGACCCCCTGCGAGACGACGGCGCGCGGTACGCCGACGCGCTCGCGGCGGCCAGGGTGGCGGTCGACCACCGCCACTATCCGGGTGCGCCCCACGGGTTCCTCTCGCTGGCGGACGCGGTGCCGGCGGCGGCCGATGCGTGGGACGACCTCGCGGCGGCCGTCTTGGCGCGGCGGTGAGACGCCGACGGCGCGAAGTCATCCGGCGCTGATGCGCGGGCCGCGTCACCCGGCGCTGATGCGCGGGCCGCGTCACCCGGCGGAGCCGTTACATTGCTCGGCCGGGTACTGACGGTATGAGCACACGAAGCGACGCCAAGCCGGTCCGACTCGCCGACGGTGACGAACTCGACGACCTGCTCGCCGAGGAGCCGGTGGTCCTCCTCGAACTGTACACGAAGGGCTGTGGCAAGTGCCAGGCGATGGAGCCGGTGATCGGCACCGTCGCCCGGGTCACCGACGCGGCGGTCGCGATGGTCAACCCCGGCGACGACATGACGCTGCTCGACCGGTTCGAGGTGCGGAGCACGCCGACGTTCGTCCTCTTCAGGGACGGCGAGCAGGTCGCGACGCTGGCCGACGGCTTCGTCGAGACCGAACGGATGGTCCGGTTCGTCGAGTCGGGCGGGGAGAGCGAGGCGTGAACGGGCGGCCGGACGGCACGTGAACGCGTGTCGTAACACCGCTGTAACCTGCTTACACCGGCGTCCGAGAGCAGTTATGGGCGTCGCGCACCGAGTGTGAGTCGACGCGCGGCGGCTCCCACCGCCGCGAGACCCACACCTCATCATGTCCGAAAAAGCCGAGTACCTCACGGAAGTATCTGCGGACGAATCGTACGACCAGCTCCCCGACGAGGGGACCGTTCAGGAGACGGTCGAGAACCTCGAAGCGCGTGGCTTCGACGTCGTCGTCGTCGACACCGCCGAGGAAGCGCTCGACGAACTCGTCGACGCCATCCCGGCCGGTGCGTCGGTGATGAACGGCCACTCGACGACGCTCGAACAGATCGGCTTCGTCGACCACCTGAACGGCGACGACCACGACTGGGAGAACCTCGCCGGGCAGGTCTGGAGCATCGACGACGACGAAGAGCGCCAGCAGTTCCGGCGCGAGGCCCAGACGGCCGACTACTTCCTCGGCAGCGTCAACGGCATCGCGAAGACGGGCGAGCTCGTCGCCGCCGACGCCTCGGGCAGCCGCATCGGCGCGTACCCGTTCGCTGCCGGCAACCTGCTGCTCGTCTCGGGCGTGAACAAGGTCGTCGACGACCTCGACGCCGCCCTCGACCGCCTCGAGGAGTTCGTCTTCCCGCTGGAGGACGCCCGCGCACAGGACGCCTACGGCGCTGGCTCGGTCGTCGCCAAGCAGCTCATCTACCGGCAGGAGAACGAGGCGGGCCGGACGACGGTCGTGCTCGTGCGCGACGACCTCGGCTACTGAGCCGGCTCACGTCGCGACCTGGCAACGCGTCTGATTTTATGTGCTGTCACCCGGTAGGGGGTCGTATGGAGGACGTGGACTTCGACGAGCTCGTGGCGTCGCTGACGCTGCGGGAGGAGAACCAGTCGGTGAAGAGCTACCAGAACACGGTCGCGGTCGCCTGCCCGGCGTGCGAGGAACCGTTCGACGACCTCGTGGTCTGCAAGGAGAACCCGACGAGCCTCGACCTGACGATGCAGCTCGACCTCTGTGTCGGCAGCGTCGACGACCAGGCGGTCATCTTCACGCACAAGCAGTAGCTCAGAGTACCGAGGCCACGTCACCGAGCGAGTCGATGACGTGGTCCGGCTCGACGCCCGAACCGCCGATCTCTTCGCGCCGGGTCGCCCCGGTGAGCACGAGCGCCGTCTCCATTCCGGCGCGCTCGCCCATCAGGATGTCCGTGTGGAGGTTGTCGCCGACGACCAGACAGTCGCCGGGGGCGACGCCCAGTCGCTCGGTGACGGCGTCGGCCATGTGTTCGGAGGGCTTACCGACGACGAGCGGGTCGCGGCCGGTCATCCCCTCGATGGCCCCGATGGTGCAGCCGGCACCGGGCTTGAGCCCGTCCTCGGTCGGGAACGTCCGGTCGGTGTTGGTCGCGACGAACAGCGTCCCGGAGTCGAACGCCCAGAGCGTCTCCGTGAGCAGGTCGAAGTCGATGTCGTAGGCCTTCCCGGCGGCGACCACGTCGGCCGGCTCCTGGTCCCTCGGGCGCGAGGCCGGGTCCGGCTCGGAGACGATGGTGAGCCCCGCCCCTCGGAGCTCGTCGTAGAGCACGTCGGAGCCGACGACGTACACGTCGGCGTTCGGGTGATGCTCGGCGAGGTACGTCGCCGTCGCCGACGCCGAGGTGGAGACACCGGCCACGTCGCCGGGGATGCCCATGGACTCGAGCGTGTCAGGGAACGCCTCGCGGTCGACGCTCGTGCTGTTCGTGACGAACTGGACGGCGAGCCCGGCGTCGGTGAGGGCGTCGATGCCCTCGGCCGCACCCGGAATCACTTCTTCGCCGCGCCAGACGGTCCCGTCGAGGTCGACGATGGCCGCGCGCCGTGTCATCGGGTGGGGGTTGGGGCGGGAGGGTCGTAACTCCCGGTGTCGGTGGCCGTCGCAGTAGCCGCGAGAAGTGGACGACGGGTCGGCGGGTTCGCTACGTTCCGGTCCTGTCGACGGGTTCGGTCACGTGTATCCAGCCGTCGCTGCGGACCGTGACGCGGTAGTCCCGGTACTCGAACTCGACGCTCCCGACGCTCCGGCGGGCGGTGTCGGCCACGCCCGGGCCGAAGAACGTCTCGTCGAGCGCGGCGGCGTCGACGCACTCGTACAGCGGCGGCGAGCGCACCGCAGTCGGTTCGACGCCCATCGCGTCCGCGATGGTGTACACGATAGCGGTCGTCAGTTCCCCGTCCGTGTCGCAGTCGTAGTACCGCTGGGCGACCTGCGTCCACTCTGTCTCGACGTCGACGGATCGGCCGTCGCCAACCGTCGGCTCGTCCGGACTGTCGGTGTTATTCCCCATCCATCTCGCCCCGTGCGTGTTCCTCCTGATCGACGTCGAAGCTGCTGCCGATCCCCGCCAGCACCTGCAACACCTGCTCGGCGTTCTCCGCCAGCGTGATGGACTCCGAAACCTCGTCGAACGTGACGATTCCGTCGTCGACCAGTTTCGGGACGTGTGCGTGGTACAGCGAGACGTACACCCGCTGGCGCTGCTCCGGGTCGACCTCGGACTCGGGGACGTCGTCCTCCCAGGCGGCGACCTTGGTCGCGAGCTCGGTCAGCGTCCACTCGTTCTTCGTGGGCAGCGTGTAGCAGATGTACCGCCGCCGTGGGTGTGCGAGTGCGTCGAAGACGTGGTCGAGCGTCAGGACCGCCTTGGGCGGAAGCTCCCGTTTGGTGACAGCCGATACGTCACTCGATGCCGATACGTCACTCGATGTCGGTCTGTCGTCGCGGCCCGTCCCGTCCCGTCGGTCATGTCCCGTGTCGTCGTCCATAGACATCGGAACGCGCCACAGGCTGTTAAGGGTTCACCCCCGCGACGGCGACGGTAGAGTCCCGATAGCGACCGTTGGTGGCCGATTCACGAGTCGTCGTGACCCCACCACTGCCCGGCTGTCGTCGCGCAGCCGACGGGTCACCGGACGGCCGAACGGTTCGACAGCGGCGCGGCCACGTCCCGCGACGGCGTCTCGAACCCGTCGTGGAGTACGCCGGCGAGGTGCTCCAGCGAGTCGACGACCCGCGGCCCGGGCCGGTTCAGGTAGTGGTTGCCGTCGATGGCCCACACGTCGCCCTCCTGCACCGCGGTCAGCTCCTCCCAGCCGGGCCGGTCGGTCAGGTCCGACAGGTTCGCGCGGGTCTGTGCGAGGTCGTAGCCACATGGCGCGACGACCAGTGCCTCGGGGTCGTACGCGCGCACGTCGGTCCACTCCCGCGGCGTCGAGGGGTCGCGGACGGCGGCCATGTCGTACTCGCAGTTCGCCGCCTCGACGAGTTCGGGGACCCAGTGCCCCGCGACCATCACGGGGTCGGTCCAGTCCAGCACGGCGACCCGTTTCGGCTCGCAGTTCGCCGCGCGCTCGCGGACCGCCTCGACGCGCCCCTGGAGCGACGCGACGAGTTCGCGGGCTTCGGCCTCGCGGCCGAGCGCCGCGCCCACCGACCGCACGTCGTCGAACACGTCGCCGACGCTGTGGGGGTCCGTCGTCAGCACCTCGGGGTTCGCGTCGATCTCCCGAACCGCGTCCTCGACGAGCACCTCGTCGACGGCGCAGACGTCACAGACGCCCTGCGTGACGACGAGGTCCGGGTCGAGCTCGTCCAGCAGGTCGACGTCGACGCCGTAGACGCCGCCCGATTCCTCGGCTTCCTGCACCTGCCGGTCGATCTCGGCGGTCGAGGCGTCGGCGTCGACCCGGCTGTACTCTACGGCGGGCAGGTCGGCGGCCGCGGGCGGGTAGTCGCACTCGTGGGACACACCGACGGGCTCGACACCGAGCGCGAAGACGACCTCCGTGGCGGAGGGCAGCAGCGTCACGACGTTCATACCCGGGGTTGGGGGCGGTGGCAGTATAAACCGACGGGCGAGAACGGGTCGCTACAGGAACCCGACGAGGAGGACGACCAGCCCGCCGACGAACATCAACAGCGCGCCGTTGCGGCGCTGTGACACGTCCTCGTCGGTCACCTCGACGGCTTCGAGGTCGTCGATACCCTGCGTCCGGGCGGTCAGCCAGATGGTCACGATCTTCGCGTGGACCGTGTACACGCCGCCGACGGCGGCGAGAAACGCGCCGATGGCCGCGAACCGCGTCGAGGGGACGTCCAGCCCCAGCGCGGGCACCGACGCGCCGGTCGCGACGACCACGACCACCAGCACGACGAAGCCGACGATGACGCCGGCGAGGTGCCACTTCGCCCGGTCGAACTGCGCTTCCCTGCTCATGTCCGGGGCGTGACGCCGCGGCGGTTTAGCCCTGCCGAAGCGTGGTCGCGTCTCCCTACTCGCATCACGGCTCACCCCGTTCCGCTATCGGAGACGCTCCTCCCGTCGCGTCTCCCTACTCCTCGTCCGCCGCCTGCACCCACACCGTCTTCCGGTTGACGAACTCGCGGATGCCCTCGGCGGCCAGCTCGCGGCCGTAGCCCGAGATGCCGACGCCGCCGAAGGGCAGGCGCGGGTCGGACTTCACCATCTCGTTGACGAACGTCGCGCCCGCGTCGATCTGGTGGGCGACGCGCTCGCCGCGGTCGAGGTCGTCGGTCCACACCGATGCCCCGAGCCCGTACGGCGAGTCGTTCGCGAGCTCGACGGCCTCGGCCTCGCTCTCGACGCGGAACACCGCCGCGACGGGGCCGAACGTCTCCTCGCAGGCGACGGCCATGTCGCGGTCGAGGTCGGCCAGGACCGTCGGCGGGTAGTAGTAGCCGTCGCGGTCCATCGGCTCGCCGCCGAGCAGGCAGTCCGCGCCGGCGTCGACGCTGCGCTCGACCTGGTCGTGCAGGTCCTGCATCAGGTCCTCACGCGCCTGCGGGCCGACCTCGGTCTCGTCGTCCATCGGGTCGCCGACGGTCCAGGCGTCCATCTCCTCGACGAACGCGTCGAGGAACTCGTCGTACACGTCGTCGTGGACGATGAACCGCTTCGCCGCGATGCAGGACTGCCCGCTGTTCTGCAGGCGGGCCAGCGCCGCCGTCTCGACGGCCTCGTCGACGTTCGCGTCGTCGAGAACGACGAACGGGTCCGAGCCGCCGAGTTCGAGGACGGTCTTCTTCAGCTCCTCGCCCGCCGTCTTGGCGACCTGCTTCCCCGCGAACTCGCTGCCCGTCAGCGTCACCGCACGCACGCGGTCGTCCCGGATGACCTCGTTCGCGTCCGAGCCGCCCACGAGCAGCGTCTGGAACGCCCCCTCGGGGAAGCCCGCCTCGCGGAACACCTCCTCGATGGCCAGCGCGCACTTCGGGACGTTCGACGCGTGCTTCAGCAGCCCGACGTTGCCCGCCGCCAGGCTCGGCGCGGCGAACCGGAACACCTGCCAGAACGGGAAGTTCCACGGCATCACCGCCAGCACCGTCCCGATGGGCTCGTGCCGGACGTACGTCTTCGCGTGGCTCGCCCCGCCGACCACCTCGTCCTGCAGATATTCGGGGGCCTTCTCCGCGTAGTGCTCGCAGACCCACGCGCACTTGCGGACCTCGCCTCTCGCCTGCGAGATGGGCTTGCCCATCTCCACCGTCATCAGCTCCGCGTAGTGCTCCTCGTTCTCGCGCAGGACGTCCGCCGCCTCCTCCAGCAGCTGTCGCCGCTCGTTCATCGGCACCTCGCGCCAGGACTCGTAGGTGTCCGCCGCCGTCGCGAGTCGCTCCTCCACCGCTTCGTCGTCGTGCTCCTCGACCGTCTCGACGTGCTCACCGGTCGCTGGGTTGATTCGCTCCATGTCCCGTGGTTCGCGGACTTGGTACTACTAGTTTTGGCCGCCGGAAGCGATATTTGTGACTGAGTGACGTGGTGGAGTGTGTCGATTCGGGTCCGGTGGAATGCGCTGATTGTTATGGGAATACACTCGAACACGAACAGCCAGAAAGCCCCGAGCGTCTCGACTCCCGCGGCTCGTTGTGCTTCTCGTTCCTGCGGTGCTTGGCTGGCGAGACTCCTCCGTCGTCTCGCTGCTTCCCGCTCGGTCGCAGGCTTCCTCGCGGGAACGTCGCCAGGGTTCGTCGAGACGCTCGCCCCTTTCAGTCCCACCCCACCGCAACCGCATCGCACCTCACGCCTCCCCAACCGATTGCGATGCTCGCTGGCGCTGCGCTTCTCATCCACTGCGAGAGCAAGCTCTCGCAAGCCTTCGGTCGCAAGCTCCCGAAGACCTCGCGCGGAATGGCTCGCGACCTTCGGCACGCTCGCCAGCGCGCGCCGGTGGTGGAAAGTCGGCAGAAGTGGTACTTCCTCGGGTTCACTCCACCGTCGGCAGTTCGACCTCCTCGCCGTCTCGCGGTTTCACCGCTCGACCGTCGGGAGGTCTACGACCTCCCCGTCCGCGTAGACGGTGGGGTCGCGGATGATGCCGTCCTGGTGGAGGGGCGCGCTGGTGTCGCCACCGATGCCGGCGTCGTCGCCGAAGGCGATGTGGACGGTGCCGCCGGCCTTCTCGTCGAGCAGGACGCTCCCGACGAGTTCGGTGACGGCGACGTTGGTGCCGATGCCGAGTTCGGCGAGGTTGTAGGCATCTCGCCCGACCTCTGCGGCGGCGGTCTCCAGCATCGCGTCGATCTCCTCGGAGTCGGTGGCGGTGACGTAGCCGTCCTCGACCTCGATGGTCACCGTCTCGCCCTCGTCGAGCAGGCCGTGGGGGTCGATGGTGCCGTCGACGACGTAGGTGCCGTTCGCGGTCTCGGGGGAGACGAACACCTCGCCGGCGGGGAGGTTGGAGAACTGGCCGGACTCGTGGACCATGCCGGTGTCCGAACGCCAGTCGCGGTCGCCCGGCTCGAACGTGATGTCGGTGCCCAGTTCGGTGGTGACGCGGATCTCGTCGGCTCCCTCGACCTGGTCGAGCATCGCTTCGCACTCGGCGGCGATGTGCTCGTAGTCGGCGTCCAGCCCGGTCAGGAACACCTCTTCGGTGATACCCGGGAGGGTCGCGCCGCGCGCGCCGGCATCGCAGGCGTCGCCGCGGGCGCGGGTGTGGCTGATGCTCTTCGTCGTCGGCGCGAGGAACACGTCGCTGGCGGCCATCGCGGCCGCGACGGGTTCGGGTGGCTCCTCGCCGTGCTGGTTCCCCGGTGGGTAGCGGAGCAGGGTCGCGTCGTCCGTTATCTCGCTGGCGACCTCGTACAGCGCCTCGCCGATGGCGCGGCGCTTGTCGTCGGTGACGACGGCGCAGGACTCGTCGCTGGCGAGGTTCAGACACTGTCGGATGGCGGTCTCGGCGGGTTCGCGGAGGTCGCTCATATCCGACCGGTCGCCCGGAGCCCTGTTAGGGTTTGCCGTCTGCGCTCACAGCAACGTCGTCCCGAGCATGACGAGCAGGCCGAGGATGCCGAGCACCGCGCCGTCGACCTGCACGTAGTCCATCGGACCGTCGCGGTGGTGGCGGCGTGCCCGGCCGGTGAGGAAGGTGTCCGCGGGCTCGGTCTGGCCCGGCGTGGTCCGGATGGCGCTCACGCCGCCGACGAACAGCACCAGCCCGGCGACGAACAGCCCCGCGGAGAGCATGGTCGATTCCGGGTACGACGACTCCCGACAAAAGATTTTTCATCGTCCATGCGGTGGAATGAACGGTTAAACGTATCAAGGAAATCAGCACTCGACGCCTAACGACCGATTAGTGTCGGTCAATCCAGGGGGAGCCGCCAGGCATGCGAGGACTTACTCGCCGCCGAAGTAGGGAGGAGCCTCGAAACGATTATCTCGCGGGGCTATCGACGTTCGGGTATGATCCAGGTGGCCATCAACGGCTACGGTACCATCGGCAAGCGCGTCGCGGACGCCGTGCGCGCCCAGCCAGACATGGAGGTCGTCGGCGTCGCGAAGACACGCCCGAACTTCGAGGCCGAGACCGCCGTCGAGAAGGGCTACCCGCTCTACGCCGCCATCGAGGACCGCATCGAGCTGTTCGACGACGCCGGCATCGAGCTCGCGGGAACGGTCGACGAGCTCGTTGCGGCCGCCGACGTGGTCGTCGACGCCTGCCCCTCCGGCATCGGTGCGGACAACGTCGAGATGTACCGCGAGCACGACACGCCCGCGCTGCTCCAGGGCGGCGAGGACGCCGACGCCGCCGACGTGAGCTTCAACGCCCGCGCGAACTTCGACGAGACGACCGGTACGGACGTCGCCCGCGTCGTCTCCTGCAACACAACCGGGCTCTCCCGGCTCGTCGCGCCCCTCGAAGAGGAGTACGGCATCGAGAAGGTGCGCGCGACGCTGGTCCGCCGCGGCGGCGACCCCGCCCAGACCGGCCGTGGCCCCATCAACGACATCCTGCCGAACCCGGTCAGCCTCCCGAGCCACCACGGCCCCGACGTGAACACCATCTTCCCCGACCTCGCCATCGACACGCTCGGGCTGAAGGTTCCCGCGACGCTGATGCACACCCACAGCATCAACGTCGAGCTCGAATCCACCCCCGACGCCGCCGAGGTGCGCGACCTGCTCGAATCCCAGTCCCGGACGTTCGTCATCGACGAGCACATGGCCATCGACGGCGCGGGCAAGCTCAAGGAGTACGCACAGGACGTGGGCCGCCCGCGCGCCGACATCTGGGAGAACTGCATCTGGGGCGAGTCCATCACGATGGAGGGCAACGACCTGTACCTGTTCCAGGCCATCCACCAGGAGTCCGACGTGGTGCCGGAGAACGTCGACGCGGTCCGCGCGATACTGGGCGAGAGCGATGCTGCCGAAAGCATCGAGACGACGAACGAGGCCCTGGGGATGGGGATCTAATCCGGCGGCACCGCTTTTTATGCGGCTCGGTCGAACCGGACGGTCACGATGGCACGGAACCGCCGGCTCGGCTTCGGGCTCGTCGTCGCTGGTGTCCTGCTCGGCCTCTCCTCGGTCTTCTTCATCGGCTGTACGGCCGCCGGCTGCATCGGCCCGGACCAGGGAGTCAGGGAGTTCGTCGTCCACCTCGACACGCTGGCAATCGGCTGGAAGGACAACTGCAACGACTGCGGGGTCAGCTTGCTTCCCGCGATGGCCGGTCTGGTCAACGTCGTCGTCGGTCTCGGCGCACTCGCCGATTTCGAACGGTAGCACGGTCGAGTTCCGGCGACGTTGGCCGGGACAGAAGGCTTTTGAGGGGACGGCTGCAAGGCTCTGCCATGCGTCGTGACGACCGTGACGAGCCGTTCGACGACTTCTTCAAGGAGATCGAGCGGATGATGAACGAGATGATGGGCGATCGGTCGGTCGACATGCAGTTCGAGGGCGACGCAGGCTTCGGCTCGGACACGCACGTCGACATCCACGAGACCGACGACGAGATCCGTGTGATGGCGGACCTCCCGGGTGTCGAGAAAGAGAACATCAAGCTGGAGTGCGACGGCGAGGCACTCACGATCGGTGCCGAGAGCGAGCACCGACAGTACCACGAGCGCGTCGAGCTTCCGAGCCGCGTCGACGAGCACAACGCGACAGCGACCTACAACAACGGCGTCCTCGAGGTCGTCTTCGAGCGACTGGACACCTCCGCGGGCATCGACCTGAAGTAGCGACCTGCCGTCCTCCGTTTTCCCGCCGCGAGCCGCCGGCTACGCGCTCGCGGTCTCCCGTATCGCCCCCGCGAGCCGGTCCCAGAACCCGTCCTCGTACTTCACCGCGTCGTCGATGGTCGGGCGCGCGTTCGTCTCGTTGACCAAGACTCCGTCCGGCCCGACCAGCAGGTCGACGCCGAGGAAGCGGATCCCGAGCTCGTCGGCGACCCGCTCGGCGAGCCGACGGTACTCGCGGTCGAGGTCGACGGGTGTCGCCTCGCCCCCGCGGTGGACGTTGTGCTTCCAGCGGCCGCCCTCGCGGTCTGCGTCGGAGAGCCGGCGTTCGACCGCGCCGACGTACTCGCCGTCGAGCACCATCACACGGTAGTCACGGGCGTCGGGGACGAACTCCTGGACGAGGTAGGAGCGGTCGCCCGTCGCCCGGAAGTCGTGGACGAGGTCGAGGTAGTCGGTGACCCCGAGCGCCGAGTCGAGGTCAGGTACCTTCGCGACGCCGATGCCTCTGGTCGTCGAGTTCGGCTTGAGGACGACGGGTGGGTCGAGGTCCTCGACCGCCTCGGCGACGGCGGACTCGTCGGCGGGGTTCGAGACGTACACCGACCGCGGGACGGGCAGGCCGGCGCGTTCGAGCCGCGCGAGGACGCCCGCCTTGTTGCGCGAGGTGAGCACCGCGTCGCGCCCGTTGAGCCAGGGCACGTCGAGCAGCGCGTCGGCGACGCCCCCCTCCATCATCCGACCGGGATAGACGAAGCCGGCGTCGAACTGGACGGGGGAGAACGGTGCCGTCCCGGGCGAGAGCGGGATGGTTCGCTCTTTCACCTGGACGTGGTGGACGGAGATGCCGCGCTCGGCGAGCGGGTCGTGCATCCGCTCGAACGTCTCGGCGCGGTTGACGACTGCGAGGTCGATCATGCGAGTGGGTTCGACCCCGGAAAGAAAAGCCTACGCGATGAGCTTCTCCTCGCCACGCTCGACGACGACACGGCAGGGCGGGGAGATCTTGTTGTAGGCGCGGCGGAAGGCGTCCTTGACCTCGGGGGCCTGGTCGACGGTGCACCAGCAGGTGAACAGGCGCTCGCCTTTCGGGACGCGCGCGGCGGTGCCGACGATCTTGCCGAAGGACTGGCGCATGCCGTCGGAGACACGGTCGGCACCGGCACCGGTGGCCTGCTTGTTCTCGCGGATGACGTGGTGGGGGAACTTGCGCAGGATCATGTAGTAGTTGCCCTCGCCGAGCGTCTTGATGAGGTGGCGGTTAGCCGACAGCCGGGAGGCCTCGAGCGAGCCGTGGCGCAGCTGGCACTCCTCCTCCAGAACGAGCGAGATCTGGACGGGCCAGTCGTCGGGGTCGCTGGCGGTGTCGCCCATCTTGTGCTGTGCGATCTTCGAACCAGGGATGCCGGTGATGTACTCACGTCGGGTGTACGCGGGCTTGGAGATCTCCCGGTACATCGACGCCGGTTTGTCGGACATGGTTATTACGGGCAACTGAGGCCGAGCGCGCGAATAAAGGCTTCGAAGCGAAGTGGACAGGAGAGAGAGGTGGCGGGCTCAGCTGGTGGCGTAGCAGTCGCCGTCGCACTCGACGAGCCCGGAGTCGGTCAGCGAGCCGAGGACCGAGAACAGCGCGAGTTTCGGGATGTGGAGCGAGTGCTGCATCTCGTCGACGGTGGACTGTCCGGTGGTATCGAGGTAGAGGTAGAGCAGCTTCGCGGTCGGCGACGTGAGTTCGGCGGGGATCGGTTCGGCGGTCTGTCTGAGGGCAGCACGTTGGGTGCTCATTGTATCTCCAACGACGTCTACATCGGATATAAAGCTATGCCCCATGCGGTGAAAATACCTAATACTCCCTTCGATGCATAATGATATTGCCACCCACGGCTGGGTGTGTATCACACAGTCCCGGTCCGCATCCGGCGACGGACGACGCGGTCGCTCGTCGGTGTGTCGGACACGGGGACGGCGGCCGTGCAGCCACTCACGGCCGCCGTCAGAGCATGAGTGACGGCAGCACACGGAGGTCCTGCGGACTCGCGTCGACAGGGGCACTCCAGCGCACAGCGGGTCACCGCTGCACTCGTTGCTACGCGCCACTGTATTAAAATCTTGCCCAATAGCGCAAGTTTGGACACTTATATTCCTATAATAGTGCTACCTCGGCCATCATTACGGAGAAAATTTGGACAACTGTCCTTCTCGGTGTGGGCAGAACTCGAGGAACTGTCCGTTCGTGAACGCGCCGCCGGTCGTCACGGACGGTGTCGTCACTGCCGGGTGAGTGGTCGGCCGCAGGATGGATGCGAGGAGCGGTGCTCCTCGTGGTCGAAGTTGTGGCCCGCGCCGAAAGAGGCGCGAGCGTGAATCGGATCGTGGTCGTCCGTCAGGAAGCGACGCTCAGAGACGGGTTACGTTCTTTGCGCGCGGGCCCTTCGGGGCGTCCTCGATCTCGAATTCGATCTCCTGTCCCTCTTCGAGGTCCGGTCCGCCAACGTCCTCCATGTGGAAGAAAACGTCCTCGTCCGCGTCCTCAGTCTCGATGAAACCGTAGCCGCCAGTGTCGTTGAAGAAGTCAACCTTGCCTTTCGCCATTGCAACTGGACTCACGAGCGGGAGACCGATAAGGCTTCCGCGTTCGGTTCGGTCGCGAACTCGACGAAACGAGCGGTTCTCGTGCCTCGAAACGACCGTTTCGACGTTTTCGATGGTTTATTTCGGTTGGACGGGAGACGGGAGTGAGGTTTCGGGAGTGAGGAGGACGGGTGTGGGGAGCAGTCACGGCGGGACCAGTCCGGCGCGGGAGGACCGAGGCGTTCCTCAGTAGGGACCACCGCCGCCACCGCTCCCCCCACCGTCGGTCGTCGTTCCGGACGGCCGAACCGGAGAGCCATCCGGTGCGAGCACCCACCACACGTCGTTCGCGGCCTGTCCCGTCGCGTCACCCGGCGCGGTGTCGCTGGCGTAGTAGTACAGCGGCCAGCCGTTCGCGGCGACCTGTGTCGAGCCGTCCTCGCGCTCGAACGTCGTCAGTTCGGCGCTGACGCCGTCGCCGGCGGTCGGGTCGCCGTCGACCGTCAGCGGTGGCCAGGCGTCGGCGCAGCCGCCGGAGCAGGTGCTCGCGCCCGAACCCTGTTCGTCGGAGTCGAACATGTACAGGGTCAGTCCCTCGGAGTCGACGAGGATGTCGCCGAGGTCGGGGTGGCTCCGCACCTGCACAGTGGCATCCCCACCGCCGTCCATGGCGGTCGTCTCGGCGGCGGTTGTCTCCGGTGCGGTCGTCGTCTGGGCAGTCGTCGCTGGCTGGGTCGTCGCTGGCTGGGTCGTCGCTGGCTGGGTCGTCGCGCCGCCGCCGCCGTCACCGCCGTCGCCGAGGCAGCCGGCGACCGCGAAGGTTCCCGCGACCGCACCGAGCAACGTCCGTCGTGTGCGTGCCATGTGTGAGAGGTTGGCACAGCTGGTGAAGAGGGTTTTCCGAACTCAGTCCAAAATTCGTCCGACATCGGGGGTCGACGGTGATTCGGCCGGTTCACCGCCACGTGATGCGGACGAGGAACAGCAGCGCGACGAGTTCGAGCCCGCAGAGCATCGTCATCCCGACCTGGACCTCGGTCGTGGTCGCCTCGAACCACTCGATGAAGGCGGGATGGAGCAGGTAGAAGTACAGCCAGAGCAGGTTCTCGACGAGGAGGAAGCCGGCGAACACCAGCAGTCCGAGGGTGTGTTTGGCCCCGTGCTGTCGGTAGCCCCTGAGCCAGACGGAGCCGAGCGCGAGCAGCAACAGCACGTTGACTCCGGCGGCGGCGAGCGCCACCTCAAGCCAGACTGTCATCGTTCACCCCTCGTGTGCGAGCCGTAATCCGTGTTGTCCAAATTTCGTCCATAGTCAGTCGTCCTCCACCGTCGCCAGTATCTCCTCGACGGTGTCCCAGTTCGTCCGCGTGGCGTCGGTGAACGTGTACACCGCCGCGTACTCGTCGCCGCTCCGGCCGACGACGTTGTTCTCGAGCAGGACGTCGAGGTGGTGGCGCACCGTGGTGTAGTCGAGGTCGAGTTCGGTCGCGAGCTGGTTCGCGTTGCGCGGGCGCTCGTCGAGCGCGCGCACGATGCGGACCCGTGACGGCCCCCCGCGAGAACTCGCCAGCACGTACCAGAGCACGCCCTCCATCCATCCCTCGCTACTCGGGAGGTGCTTGTAAACGTGTACGGTCGGCCCGGGTGCCGGTCCGCCGTGTCGGCGCTGCCCAAACGCTTATGTATTCTTACGAAAGGTTTTGGCCTGTATGTCAGGAACTGCTCAGCTGACGAACCCTTCGGCGCTCGAACAGAAATCGCTCGGAATGCAGGTCGGCCTGTCGGTCGTCACACTCGGACTCTACCCGCTCTACTGGTTCTACAGCACGGCCAGTCAGTTGGACGCGGCGACCGACAAGAGCCTGACTCCCATCTTCGGCATCATCCCGGTGCTGAACTTCGTCTGCGCCTGGCAGGTCGCCGACGCAGCGGAGGCCGTCACGGACCAGGACAAGGAGATCCTGTTCATCCTGTTCCTCGTCTTCGGCGTGCTGTCCTGGTACTGGATCCAGTCCGGCATCAACCAGGCCGCATCGAACTGACTCCCGGCCGTCGGTACGAGTCGCGTTCCGCGCTGCCGTGGAAAGGTCGCTCCGACCACAAGTTTAAGTGACCGGTCTTTGATTTGAACCGTGTATGGAGACGACATCCGAATTCGACGGAAGCATGGCCGGGCTGATCGTGGGACTGTTCCTCTGCCTGCCGGTTGGCATATACTACTACATCAGCAACAAGCAGGAGATGTGGGTCTGTCCCGAGTGCCGAGAGGCCGTTCGGATGGGAGCGAGCACCTGTCCGAACTGCGGCGAGAACCTCGACGACGCCGGCGACGTGGGACACGAGCACGACCACGACACCGAGACCGAGGACGAGACCGACGAGTTCTGAGGCCCTCGGCCCGGCGTAGTTTTTTTGTCGGTCGCCACCCCCATCAGGAACGGATACGGAGTCAATGTACAACCCACTCGAACGGCTCGTGCGGTACGTCTGGCGGCGCAAGCCCATCGTGCTCGCACACCACCCGTCCTGTTCGTACTACTCGCACCACACGTTCGAACTCTACGGCGCACAGCTCTGTCTGGGCTGTTTCGTCGTCTACCCGGTCGGGCTGGTCTCGCTCTCGCTCCTGTCGCTGCTGTACCTGATGTTTCCGGCTGTGGTCGCCGTCCCGACGGTGGCGCTGTACGCCGTCGCGGGAGCACTGGCCGCGCCGCTGCTCGTCTCGAAGGCGCTGTTCGAGGTGCGGGACATCCGCTGGCGGATGCTCACGAAGGCCCTGCTCGCGGTCGGCCTCGCCGTCGCCGCCCTGCCCGTCATCTTCCGGCCGGCCGACCGGCTGGTCGGGGCGGTCCTCTTCGTCGGTTTCCTCGTCCCGTACGTCGGCTACAAGGGGCTGACCGCGCTCGACGATTGCGAGGGCTGTCCGGAGCTCGCGGACCGTCCGAACTGCTCCGGGCTCGAGTTCGAGTGGGAGTGAGCTACTCCTCGCCCTCCCAGTAGTCCACGTCGTCGTCGATGCGGTAGTAGCCGTGGACGCTCCGCTCACCGGACCCGCCCGGTGGCGAGCCGGCGAACACGCCGATCTTCTCGGAGTCCGGGTACACGGTCACGTCCGGTTCCGCCATGGTCGACATCGCGAGGTACCTGACCGGGCCGTCGCTGTCGTTGACCACCCTGTGCGCGCCGCGCTCGTCCGCCGGCAGCGCCACGTAGTCACCCGCTTCGAGCGAGACCAGCTCGCCGTCCAGCCGGAGCGAACACGCCCCGTCGAGGACGTACATCGCCTCCTCGTTGCCCGTGTGGTAGTGGTACGGCCACGACTTCCCGCCCGCTGGCAGCTCGTAGAGGCTACAGCCGAGCGCCTCGCCGCCGGCCGGCTCGGCCAGCTTCGTCCGCCGGAGGGCGTCCTCGCCGTCGCCGACCGTCGTCCACTCCAGGTCGTCGCCGTTGACGATTGGCATAGGTCGATGTTCAGACAGTACCGAGGTAAGCGTTCGGACGACCCACCGGGGTCGCCGGCACCTCAGGCCGGGTAGGTCCCCTCGAGCTGGGTCTGCCCGACGATGTGCCCCGCCATCGCCTCGCCGAGTGCGTCCGCGTCGGTGTCGGCCGGCAGCGACAGCGTTGAATCGAGCGCGAACAGCGTGAACCGGTAGCGATGCTCGCGGTCCGGCGGGTTCGGGCCACCGTAGCCGACCTCACCGTAGTCGTTGGTCCCCTCCATCGCGTCGCTGGGCGTCCAGTTCTCGGATATCTCCCGGCGGTCCGGCGGGACGTTCCAGACCACCCAGTGGTCCCACACCTTCCCGGCGGGCTCGACCGCGTCGGGGTCGTCCATCACCAGCGCGAGCGAGACCGCCTCGTCGGGTACGTTGGCGATGGCGAGCGGCGGGTTGACGTTCTCGGCCCGGTAGCCGTACTTCGCTGGAATCCGTTCACCGTCGTCGAACGCTGGGCTCGTGAGTTCGAGTGCTGTCATCTGGGTTCACCTCCCCGCGTGCGGGGGTGTCCTGTCCGGGCGACGAACCGTCGAGACCGACGCAGCCGGCCGCGAACACGCACGCTCCGACGGCGAGTGCTCGCCACTGGACCGGTCGGTCGCGCCGCTCCTGCACGGTGGCTAGTTCGCCGCACTGGTACAAAAACCCGGGAGCGGCACGACCCGCTCTCGCCGTCGACGGAGCGCACCGTCGACACTCACCGAGGGAAATTGGCTTGTCACTGCATCACATACGCTGGTCCATGGGCATACCAGGTTCGCGCGACGACCGGGGGCTGGACCCGGAGCAGGTGTCGACGAGCGAACCGCGCGCCCGGCTGGAGTTCCACTCGAGGTCGTTCGCCGAGCCGTTCCGTGCCGAGTTAGCGTCCGAGGTGACGGTCGACATCGGCCCCATCGTCACGCTGCCGACCGGGAACCATCTCCAGTTCTGGACCGTCTCCGGTGGGACGGCGAGAGGGGTAGTCGAGGCCGCGTCGATGTTCCCGACGATACTGGACGCCCGGCTCCTGGCGACGAACGACGACCACCATCGCGTCGAGGTCCTCGGGGCCGAGGAGTCGCTGTTCTCGGCGATCCACACCTTCGGCGGTGTCCCCCAGGAGCTGGTCTTCGACGGGGAGAGCGTCCGGTTCGTCGCCGACTTCCCGCTCCCCCTCGATACGGACGCCGTCGAGAGCAGGGTCCAGGAGGTGTACTCCGGGCTGGAACTCGTCTCGACGACCGAGGTGCAGCCCATCGGCGTCGTCCAGACCACCCTTGGTGAGGCGTTCACCGACCGGCAGCTGACGGCGCTCCAGCTCGCGTACCACGGGGGGTACTTCGAGCAGCCACGACAGAGCACCGGTGCGGAGCTGGCGGACCGGATGGGCATCTCGAAACAGGCGTTCCACGAGCACCTCCGGAAGGCCTACCGGGTGGTCTTCGAGCAGTTCTTCGAGGCGGACGGCGGGTGGAGGGTTGACTCGTAAAGTCCACGACCTATTGTCCTCCGTGTCGTCGTTCGATGCATGGACGGGCTCTGCCATCCGACCTCCCTCGACCGCGCCCTCGAGAGCCTCGCAGCGGAGGACCGTCGCCGATTGCTCGACGAGCTCGTGGAACGGGACGGGCGAAGCGCCGTGCAGCTCCCGGACGACCTCGCCACCGCGGGCGAGGACGAGGCGGCGATGCACCTCAGGATGCGGCACATCCACCTCCCGAAGCTGGCGGAAGCGGGGTTCGTCGACTGGGACCGGGAGCGGCACACGGTTCGGCCAGGTCCCTGTTTCGACGATGTCGAACCGCTCCTGCGGCTGTTGCGTGACCACGCGGACGAACTGCCCGAGTAGCTCCGGGTCGGGACGTCGCACGCAGACCCGACCGACCGTCGAACGGGCGGCGACACCGGGCGAGTTCGGGACGGACGACCGCGTCGGGCCGGTCTACGACCCGAGCCAGCGCGCGAGACCGCCGGCCAGCACGACGAGTGCATCGGTGATGAACGTACCGGGAATCGGGAGTACGAACAGACCGAGACCAGCTGCGATGGCGACTGTGGATGCGTTCATGCTCGTGGATGGGGTCGACGACCGCGGACAGCGTGGTTCCAGCGCGATACGACCCGGCCGCTACGACTGGAACGGCTCCTCGTCGCGGTGGTTGTCGGGGTTCTCCTGCTCGCTCGCCTCCGTCTCACGGACCTCGGACTCCTGCTCGATGTCGTGTTCCGTCTGTCGGTTCTCCGCTCGACGCTCCTCCTCTTGAGCCCTGGCCTCGGCCGCCTCGCGTTCCGCCTCGTCGGCGTCGTCGGCCGTCTCGAGGTCGGTGTCGTCCTCGATGTCGATGCCGTGGTTTTCCTCACTCATGGTTCGAAGAGACGGGAGCGAGCCAGTTCAAGCACCGGCCTACACAGAAAGCCGACCGTCGAGGGAACCGACCCTCCACAGCGAGCCCGGTGATCGAGGCGGCGGGCCCGTCGGGCGGAATCCGCCGTCGCAGCCCCGCTCGACGGGGACGGTCGCGTCGACGCCGGGGTGTCCCGTGGTCGCTGGCGGTTCAGCGCTCCAGGCTCACGCCGTCTTCCGCCGCGACGCCGGCGAGCAGGTACTCAGCGCCGGAGCGGGTCGTCGCCAGCGGCGTGTCGTGCACGTCGCAGATGCGCAACAGCGCGGAGATGTCGGGCTCGTGAGGTTGGGCGGTGAGCGGGTCGCGCAGGAAGACGATGCCGTCGAGGCGCTCGTCGACGACCTCGGCACCGATCTGGAGGTCCCCTCCCATCGGGCCGGAGGCCTTGCGTTCGACCTCGATGCCGATCTCCTCCTGGATGCGGGTGCCGGTCGTCCCGGTGGTCACGATGTCGATACCGTCGAGGTACGAGCGGTGGGTCGCGGCGAAGTCGAGCATCTCCGGCTTCTCGTCGTCGTGGGCGATGAGTGCGAGGCGTGTCATGTTCCACGTGTCGGCCGCCGTCGGCAAGAGCGTTCCTCCGGCGGCGGAAACAACTATGTTCAAGACGTGACACGACAGTCAATGGGCAGAGACGTAACGCGACGCCGGGTGCTCGGCGCGGGCGCCGGCTCAGAGCAGCCGGTCGGCGATGATGTTCTTCTGTATCTCGCTGGTCCCCTCGTAGATCTTCGTGATGCGGGCGTCGCGGTAGAAGCGTTCGACGGGGTGGTCGGTGACGAATCCCGCGCCGCCGTGGACCTGGATCGCCTCGTCGGCGACGTCGACGGCGTGCTCGCTGGCGAACAGCTTCGCCATGCTGGCGAACTTCGCGGCGACGTCGTCGTCGCCCGACTCGACGTGGGTCGCGGCGCGGTAGGCGAGTGACCGGGCGGCCTCGACGTTCGTCGCCATCTCGCTTATCTTGTGTCGGATGGCCTGGTACTCGGCGATGGGCTGGCCGCCCTGCTCGCGCTCGCCGGCGTAGTCGACGGCCGCGTCGAGGGCGGCCTGCGCGGTGCCGATGGCCTGTGCGGCGACGTTCGTCCGGCCGTCGGCGAAGAACGCCATGAGCTGGTAGAACCCCTTGCCGACCTCGCCGATGACGTTCTCCTCGGGGATGCGCACGTCGGAGAGGACGATCTCGGCGAGGTCGGAGGCGCGGATGCCGAGCTTGTTGTCTATCTTCGTCGTCTCGAACCCCTCGGCATCGGTCGGGACGAGGAACGCGGTGATGCCCCGGTGACCGGCTTCCGGGTCGGTCTTGGCCATGACGACGGCCACGTCGGCGACGGTCCCGTTGGTTATCCACATCTTGTTCCCGTTCAGGACCCACTCGTCGCCGTCTTCGTCGGCGCGCGTCTCGATGCCGGCGACGTTCGAGCCGTGGGCCGGCTCGGAGATGCAGGAGCAGGTCGCGGACTCGCCCGACGTGACCCGGGGGAGCCACTCCTCTTTCATCCAGTCGTCGCCGAACTCCTGTATCATCGTGGAGCCGAACCCGCGGGAGCCGATGGCGCTCCCGATGCCGGGGTCGGCACGCCACAGCTCCTCGGTGACGAGTACGCTCTCGAGCAGGTCCATCCCCGCGCCGCCGTACTCGGGGTCGATGGTCGGGGCGACCAGGTCGTACTCGGCGGCCTGCTGGACGAGGTCGTGGGGGTACTGCTTCTCCTCGTCGTGCTCCCGGGCGACGGGTCGGATCTCGTTTTCGCCGAACTCGCGGACCGCGTCGCGGATGGCCCGCTGTTCGCCGGATAGCTGGAACGACATACCCGAACCAGGGATTCCATCGTAAAGAAACTGTGCCAGAAAGTTACGATTGTTAATCGGCGCGCGTCGGCTGGGCCCGATGGCTCAGCTCCCGAGGTACACCTCGCGGACGTACTGGTCGTCGCGGAGCAGGTCGGGGTCGCCGTCGCGCTGCACCTGCCCGTTCTCCAGCAGGTAGACGCGGTCGGCGTGTCTGAGCGCGAACGTGACGTCCTGCTCGCAGAGCAGCACGGCGACGCCGTCGTCGCGGATGCGTTCGAGCCCGTCGCTGATGTCGTCGAGGACGACCGGCGCGAGCCCGAGCGTCGGCTCGTCGAGCACGAGCAGGTCGGGGTCGCCCATCAGCGCCCGACCGATGGCGAGCATCTGCTGCTCGCCGCCGCTCATCGTGCGGGCCGGTTGGTCGCGGCGCTCCTCCAGGCGGGGGAACAGCTCGTAGACGGCGTCGAGTCCCGTCCGTGCGTCGGACTTCGCGTAGGCTCCCAGCGTGAGGTTGTCCTCGACGGAGAGGTAGCCGAACAGGTCGCGCGACTCGGTGCAGTGGATGAGCCCGCGACGGACGAGCGCCTGCGTCGACAGCCCGGCGATGTCCTCCCCCCGGTAGCTGATGCGGCCGTCGTAGGGGAGAAAGCCCGAGACGGTGTTGGCGAGCGTCGACTTGCCCGCGCCGTTCGGGCCGACGACGGCGACCATCTCGTCGTCGCCGACGGTGAGGTCCACGTCGCGGAGCGCGGTGATCTGCCCGTACCGGACTTCGAGGTCCTCGACGGCGAGCGTCGTCACAGCCCGTCACCCCCGAGGTAGGCCTCCTGCACGGTCGGGTCGTCCCGGATCTCCTCGGGCGTGCCCTCGGCGATCTTCGCGCCGAACTGGATGACGACCGCGCGGTCGATGAGCGACAGCAGGCCGCGCATGTTGTGGTCGACGACGACGAGCGTGATACCCTCGGCGCGGAGCGACTCGAACAGGTCCGACAGCTCCGCGACCTCGCTCCCCGCCAGGCCCGCGAACGGCTCGTCGACGAGCAGCAGGTCGGGGTCGGTCGCGAGCGCGCGGGCCAGCTCCAGCCGGAGCATCCCGGCGTGGGGCAGTTCGGACGGTGTCTGGTGCATGCGGTCGCCGAGGCCGACGCGCTCGCACATCTCGACGGCGCGCTGGCGGGTCGTCCCGCGCAGCCCCGACAGCGAGAACAGCCGGTCGGGCGTCAGCGCGAGCCGCACGTTGTCTACGACCGAGCGGTCACGGAGCGGCCGGAACGACTGGAACGTCCGGGCGAGCCCCCGACCGACCAGCTGGTGCGTGGCGACGCCGGTCACGTCCTCGCCGCGGTACCAGACGGTCCCCGACGTCGGCCGGTAGGTGCCGGTCACGCAGTCGAACGTCGTCGACTTGCCGGCACCGTTCGGCCCGATGAACCCGAGTATCTCGCCCTCCTCGACCGCGAACGAGAGGTCGTCGACGGCGGTCAGCCCGCCGAACCGCTTCGTCAGGTTCTCGATGACGAGCAGGCCGTCGTCGGGGCCGAGTGCGTCGGCGCCGTCGTCGCTGGCGTCGTCCCAGTCGGTGGACCGCTCGCCAGGACCCGCGCTCATCGGTGGTCACCTCCGGCTGGCCCGTCGCCACCGGGCTCCGTCCGGGGAACGTGGGCCTGCATCGCGGCGACGTCCTCGCGCCACGACTCACGGACGGCGGCGAGGGCGTCGCGGTCGGGCGGGTCACGCCCGCCGTCGGTCGCCGCATCGCGCCCCCTGATGTTGTCCAGCGCCGCGCCGCCGCCGTGGACGGCCCAGCGGACGATGCCGCCGGGCAGCGCGAACAGCAGGACGAGCGTCACCAGCGAGAACAGCAGCAGGTCGACGTCGGCGACGGCGGTGTCGAGGACGGGGACGACGTACTCGACGGTGCCGAGGTAGAGCTGGAACAGCCGCAGGAAGATGCCCGCGACGGCCGCGCCGACGATGGTGCCCATCCCGCCGAGGATGGCGGCGATGATGACCTCGATGCTCACCGTCAGCGCGAGCAGCTGCGAGGGGTTCGGGTTCCCGATGGGCGTGTGGACGAACACCGCGCCGGCGAGCCCGCCGACGGCGGCGCTCAGCGCGAACGCGAACACCTTGAACTTCGCCGGATTGAGCCCGGAGGCGGCGACGGCGTCCTCGTCCTCGCGGATGGCGGTGAACACCGCGCCGGCGTCCGACCGGGTCACCGCGAGCAACACGGCGAGGATGCCGACGAACAGCGCGAACGCGAGGTAGTAGTTCGCCACCAGCGTGACCGCGAGGTCGTCGAAGCTCAGGATGGGAGCCGGCGAGTCCAGCCCGAGTTCGCCACCGAACGTGTCGCTGAACAGGATGAACACGTTCAGCAGGATGGTCGGCGCGACGAGCGTCACCAGCGAGAAGTACGGCCCGCGCAGCCGCAGCGCGGGGACGCCGACGAGCAGGCCGGCGACGACGGTGACGACGACGGCGACCGGGACCGTCACGACCGGCGGCAGGCCCAGCTCGAGGTTGAGCAGGGCCGACGAATAGCCGCCGATGGCGAAGAAGAAGGCGTGCCCGAAGCTGATCTGGCCGGTGTAGCCCGACACCACGTCCCAGCTCATCGCGAACATCGCGAAGAACAGGGCGATTGTGAGGTTGCGGACCCAGACCGTCGGCACGAGGTACGGTGCGAGCGCGAGCAGCACGAGGCCGACCGCGCCGACCTGATGGCGGAGCCCGTAGCGCCGCGGGTCGAGCAGCCCGACGAGGCCGCGGGTGGCGGTCGCGTCGGCGCTCATTCGGCGAGCTCCCTCCCGAACAGGCCCTCCGGTTTGACGAGCAGGACGAGGATGAGCAACAGGAGCGGGACGAGCCCGGTCAGCCGTGTGCTCACCGCCCCGGTCAGTACCTCCGCCGTGCCGATGACGTACGCCCCGACGAGGCTGCCCTTCACGCTCCCGATGCCGCCGATGACGACGATGGCGAACGAGAGCATCAGCGGCCCGCGGCCCATCGCGAAGTTCGCGGTCTGGAACGAGCCGAGGAACAGCCCGGCGACGCCGGCGAGCGCGCCCGCGACGACCCACGTGTAGAGGTTGACGCGGTCGCTCTCGATGCCGACCAGCGCGGCCCCCTTCGTCGTCATGCTCGTCGCGAGGATGGCCTTGCCCGTCTCGGTGTTGTTGATGGTGTAGAACAGCGCGGCGATGATGACCCACGAGAGCGCGAACACGACGAGCAGGTTCGTCTGGAACTTGCTCCCACCGAGTGCGACCGTCCCGTCGAGCAGCGACGGGATGGACTTCGGCTGTGTGCCCTCGGCGACGAGGAACACCTGTTCGACGGCGATGGCGACGACCAGCGTCAGTATCATCACCATGATGGGCTGGTCCTGGATGCGCTCGATGAGCCCCTTGTAGACGACCGCGCTGAACAGCGCCGGGACGACGATGGCGGCGAGGACGGCCCCGCCGACGCCCGCCTCGACGATGCCGCCGCTCGCGTAGTACGCGGCGAAGGCTCCGAGCGTGATGGTCGCGCCGTGTGAGAGGTTGAGGACGCCACCGACGCCGAAGATGAGCGTGAACCCGATGGCGACCAGCGCGTACAGCGCGCTGATGATGACCGAGTTCACGGCCAGTGTAGCCACGTCGACCATGCTCAGATCCAGGGCGGGCTGGCGTAGTCGGCGGTGGCGAGGCGCTCGGGGTAGATGACCTCCTGGCTGCCGTCTTGCCACTGCTGGAACAGCGGCCAGACCGTGTCCTGCCCGTACTTCACGTCGTGGGCGTACTCGTGGTCGGGGCCGTAGTACTCGATCGTGCCCGCTGTGCCCCGGTAGGAGCTGTCCTCCAGCGCCGTGACGACCTCGTCGGAGCTGACGTAGCCCGCACTGGAGACGGCCTCTGCGTACTGCTTGACGGCGTCGAACGTGATGTAGCCGGTGTAGACGGGGTAGCTCCCGAACTCGGACTGGTAGGCGTTCGCGAACGGCACCGTCTTCTCGGTCACCTCCGACGTCGGCGTCGCCGAGTTCTGGGTGATGCCGAACTGGCAGGCTCCCTCCGTCGCCGCCGAGTACGAGGGCAGCTGCATCGGGACGTGGATGCCGCCGAACTCGAAGCCGCGCTGCTGTCGCGCCCACTGGACGATGGCCGGCGTCCCGGTGTGGGCCATCGCCGTCAGCACCGCGTCCGCCCCGGACGACTCGACCTCGTCGTAGATGGGCGTGAAGTTCTCCGTCCCGCTGGCGTAGCGCTCGCGCATCACGACCTCGACGCCGGTGTCGCCCAGCTGGTCGTCGAGCGCCTGCGAGACCGGTCGGGTCCACTCGTAGTCCTCGACGAGGACCGCGATCTGCTCCCAGCCCATCTCGCCGAACATCTCCTCGCCGAAGTCGACGAGGTTCGTCCCGAGGTGGTAGGCGTTGATGGGGCCGGTGCGGAAGTGGTACTTATAGGCCTCGTAGTCCTCGTTGACCCGGGCACTCGCCTCGGGCGTCGCGGCGCCGGTCGTCAGGTGGACCTTCTCCTGGTCGGCGATGTCGTCGAGGATGTTCAGGAGCACCTCGCTGGTGAAGATGCCCGTGGTCGCGTGGACCTCGTCGTCGAGGATGAACTCCTGGTACTTCTGCTTGCCAGTGCCGGGGTCCTCCTTCGTGTCCTTGACGACGACCTCCACGTCGTTGCCGTCGACCCCGCCGTTCTCGGTGAGCTGCTGTGCCGCGAGGCGTGCCCCGTTCGCGATGGATGCACCGATGGGGTTGTTCGTCGGCTCCGGTGCGAGCACGCCGATCTTGAGCGGCCCGTCGAGCTCCTCGCGCCCCCCACCGCCGCTCCCGGCGAAGCTGTCCAGACAGCCGGCGGACATCGCCAGCCCGGTCCCTGCGCCGGCGGCCTTCAGCAGTGGCCGTCTGCGGACGATGGTCTCCCCGCGCCGTCCGCTCCCCGAGTCTTTTCTCTGTGTGGCTTCTCCCGCACTTTGTTTACCATCGTTAACCATACTCGGATACCTGCTTTACCCTAATGACACTTAATACACGGGGTCTGTTGCCATACCACATAGGAACAATAGAATGAATGGGAGGACATACTAGGGCCGGCGGGTCGGACCAGGGTGGGTGAGGCCCTCGCCGCGACCGACGGACAGTTGTGCCACCCCGTACACGTCCGAACCATGCGGGCCACCCGACCGCGCGCCGTCGTCGCCGCCGTCATCGCCTGCACGTTCTTCGTCGGCTTCGGCGGCGGCGTCGTCTTCCCCATCCTGCCGAACCTCGGCGCGGTGCTGGGCATCTCGTCGTTCATGGTCGGACTCATCCTGAGCGCGAACCGGTTCGTCCGGCTGTTCGCCAACGCGCCGGCGGGCGCACTCGTCGACCGCATCGGCACCCGGAAACCGTTCATCGCGGGACTGGCAATCGAGGGGGTGGCGACGCTCGGCTACAACGTCGCCATCGAGTCGGCGGCACCAGAGGCGTGGTTCCTGCTCGCCAGAATCGCCTGGGGGCTCGGCAGCGCGCTCGTGTTCGCGACGGCGTACACCATCACCGCCGACGTCAGCGAGGCCAAGTCGCGCGGCACCAGCATGGGGTTCGTCCGGGCTGGCATCACGTTCGGCTTCCCCGCCGGGCTCGTCCTCGGGGGCGTCGTCAGCGACCTCTACAGCGTCCCGGTCGCCTTCTCCGTCGCGGCCGCGTTCGCGCTCGTCGCCAGCGTGCTCGCCTACGCCATCGTGCCCGAGACCCACGCGACCGACGTCCAGTCGTCGGTGAAGCCCTGGGAGATCGACCGGAGCGTCCCCGCGCTGACCGCGGGACTGGTCAACTTCGGGCTGTACTTCTCCTACGTCGGCGTGCTGTTCTCGACGCTCGTCGTCTTCCTCGGCGACCGTGGCATCGCCGTCTTCGGCTACACCGCACAGGGGACCTCGGGCTTTCTCATGGCGGGGACGGTGCTCGCGGGCTCGGTGTTCATGCTCGTCGGCGGGAGCCTCAGCGACCGCCTCGGCGCGCGGGTCCCCATCGTGCTGGCGTTCCTCGTGGCCGCCTGCGCCGGCTTCCTCGTGCTCGCAGTCGGGGATACCGCAGTCGGACTGCTCGTGGGCTGTCTGCTCATCGGCGCGGGGCAGGGTGGTGTCGGCGGGCCGCTGCTCGCGCTACTGGCGGACCTCACGCCCAGCGACCGGATGGGGCGGGCGACGGGGACGAACAACGTCCTCGGCGACGTCGGCGGTGGGCTCGGACCGCTCGTCGGCCTCCCGGCCGTCGATACGTTCGGGTTCGTCCCGGTGTACGCCGCCTGTGCCGTCCTCCCGCTCGCCGGGGGGCTCGTCCTGCTCGTCGGCGTCTACAGCCACACCGGGAGCCTGAACCCGCAGGTCGAGGACGCACCCACGAACTGAGCTCACTCGCCGAGGTGGGCGACGAACACCAGCCCGTCCGTCTTCAGCTCGAACTCCACGTCGACGTCGAGCGCGTTGTAGTCGAACGGCTCGGTGACGAGGTGGAAGCCGTTCGGTGTCTCCCGGCGGAGGTGGAGCGTCGTCCACTCGCGGAGCTCGGCCGCGAGCGCGTCGGCGTCGGCCGCCGTCGCGTCGTCCAGGTCGAAGACGAAGTTCGTCTCGTCGCGGCAGCCGTCGGACTGCAGCGTCGACGTGAACTCGCCGTCGACCCGCCCGAACTTCCGCAGGACGTCCTCGGAGCCGTTGAGCCGGGCCTCCAGCCAGTCGTCCATCGACCGACGGAGCGCGAACAGCGCCTTCCGGGTGTTGCGCGCGTTGGCGGTCAGGTAGAGCCGGTACGTCGCGTCGAACCGCGAGACTGCGTGGTCGAGCTCCGCGACGGCGGGTTCGAGGTCCGCCTCCTCGCACACCACCTTCCGGATGGCCGACGGCCCCTCGCCGTCGTCGTTCTCCTTCGACCGCGCCAGCGCGAGCAACAGGTAGACGCGCTCGGGGCCGAACTCGCAGTACTCGCGGAGGGTCGGGAGGTACTCCATGGTGGCCGTCGATTCCGCGGGGGGACCCAAAGGTGTCCCGGGGCCGTGCCGGGAGCTGGCACACCCGGCGCTACCTACATCCGGCCGGCCCGCGAACCACGACCATCGCGATGCTCACAGACTCGCCCGGCATCCACCACGTGACCGCAATCGTCGGCGAGCCCCAGGCGAACGTCGAGTTCCACGTCGGGGTGCTCGGACTGCGGTTCGTCAAGCGGACGGTGAACTACGAGAACATGCTCGCCTACCACCTCTACTACGGTAACGAGACGGCGGAGCCGGGCACCGTCCTCACCTGCTTCCCGTACCCGAACGACGTGCCTGCACGCCTCGGCAAGCCACAGTGGGAGTCGGTCGCCTTCGCCGTCCCGCCGGGCTCGCTGGAGTACTGGGTCGACCGCCTCGACGTCCACGACGTGACGTTCTCGGGCCCCGTCGAGCGCTTCGACGAGCGCCTGCTCCGGTTCACCGACCCGGCGGACACCCGCGTCGAACTCGTCGAGCACGACAGCCCGGTCGCGCCGTGGACCGACGGCTCCGTCCCCGCCGAGCACGCCATCCGGGGCATCCACGGCGTCACCGCGCTGTCGGCGAACCCGTACGCGACCGCCGGGATGCTCGACACGCTCGGCTTCGAGCTGGTCGGGGAGGAGCCGGTGGCGGCGTTCGACGGGGCAGACGGCGACGACGAACCGGCGGGAACCCGCGTCCGCTACCGCGCCGGCGGCGACCACGCGACCGTCGTCGACGTGCTCGACCGCTCCGCGGCGTACGGCCGGGAGGGCATCGGCACCATCCAGCACGTCGCGGTCCGCGTCGACAGCGTCGACGAACTGTACGAGTGGCACGCGCTGTTCCGCGAGCGCGACTTCGACGTCTCGCGGGTGCGGGACCGGAACTACTTCCACTCGCTGTACGTCCGCGAGCCCGGCGGCATCCTGTTCGAGCTGGCGACCGAAGAGCCTGGACTCACCGTCGACGAGGACGTCGCGACGCTCGGCGAGTCGCTCGTCCTCCCCGACTGGTTCGAGGAGGACCGCGAGCTCATCGAGTCGCAGCTCCCGCCGCTCGACGTGCCGGGGCTTGACTGAGCGATGGTGGGCGACGACCCCGACGCGGCTGCAGCCGACGACGAGGGCCCCGACCCACATGCCGACCAGCCCGTCGTCACTGCGGGCGCACCGAGCGTGGCGGCCGAGGTCGCCGTCATCCTCGTCCACGGGCGCGGCGCGACCGCCGACGGCGTCGTCAACCTCGCGGAATCGTTCTACCGCCACGGCGTCGCGTTCTTCGCGCCGCAGGCGTCGCGGAGCCGGTGGTTCCCGTACGACGCCCGTGGCGAGGTCGAGCGCAACGAACCGCACCTCTCCTCGGCGGTCGATGCGGTCGAGCGCGCGCTGGCGCAGGCCGGAGCCACCGGCATCCCGGCCGAGCGGACGGTGCTGTTCGGCTTCTCGCAGGGCGCGGCGGTCGTCACGGAGCTCCTGCGTCGCCGGCCGCGACGGCTCGGCGGCGTGGTCGTCCTCTCCGGGAGTTTCGTCGGACCCGAGGACAGGGAGTTCCCCGAAGCGGCGGGCTCGCTCGCCGGCACGCCGGTGTTCGTCGCCTCCGGCGACGCCGACGAGTACGTCCCGGTCGACCGTGTCGGGGCGACCGCCGACCTGTTCCGGGCGCTCGACGGCGACGTGACGGAGCGGATCTACGAGGGGCTGGAACACGGTATCTCGGAGGCCGAGTTCGACGTGATACGTGGACTGCTGGACGAGCTGCTGGAGAACTGACGCTCGCGGCGCGGGGTTCGCGTGACTCAGACCGAGACGCCGAGCTGCGAGAGCAGACCGGGCTCCATGACGAACAGCGAGAAGCCGAGCGCGGCCCCGCCGGCGAGCGCCACGAGGGCGTACCACGGCTCGTACCGGATGGTCTTGAACGCCTTGCTGCTGTACCGCTTGTAGCCGAGACTGCCGGCGACGAACGCGACGACGACGCCGGTGACGATCTCGGTCCGCCCCTCGACGTAGAGCCAGGTCATCGCGAGCCCGACGACCAGCCCGAGCTCGACCGCGTGGATCTCGTGGTGGGTGACCTGCCGGACGCCCTTCGAGATGGGGACGAACGACGGCAGGGTGAACGCGACGTTGTGCTTCGACGCGCTGGCGCGTGTCGTGGTCGTCGTCGACACCGCGCCCTTGCTCGCGGCGCTGCTGCCGGTGTTCACGGTCGTCCCGGCCGCGGCGTTCTTCAGCGTCCCGCCGGCCCGACGCTTGACGAGCCAGCGCACGCCGCCGATGCTCAACAGCCCGCCCGCGCCGTAGACGGCCGCGTTCTGCGGCGTCATCGTCGCGAGCACGTCCTCGACCGCCTGCGCCGCCTCCGGCGGGAGTCCCTGTAGCACCAGTCCCTGGATGAGCCCCACGAGTAGCATCGTGTCGAGAGAGGGCGTCAGACCGGCAAGTACCCCGACGCTAGTCATCTCGTGTCACCCCCGGTGCCCGCCGAGAGGTCCCGTTCGTCGGGCTCGACGATGTCGTCGTAGCGCAGGCGACTGGCTATCTCGCCGGCACCGCTGGAGACGCGCCGGCTCGACCAGAGGTGGGTGCGCCCGTCGGTCCAGCGCGCCAGCTGGTAGTGCCGTTCGACGTCGCGGCCCGCCCGGGTGACCTCCTCCTCGTGGAGCCGCAGCGGGTCGTCCGTGTCGAGGATGCGGCCCTTCGGTGTCGGCAGCCGCTGGAGCGGGTCGCCCATCGAGTCGGCGTCGAGCAGCAGCGCGAGCGCGAGCCGGTAGCTGTCGGGGTCCGCCGCCATCGCCTCCGACCCGGTCTTCGGGCGCACCGGCTGCATCGCGAAGTAGTGGTCCGGAACCGAACTCGCCAGCTCGTACTCGGGCAGGTCGACGGGCGTGTGCGCGACCACGTCGCGGGTGACGAACCGCTCCTCGGGCGTGCCGTCGCCGCCGCGCCGGACGACGACGGAGCCGACCGAGCTGCCCCAGACGGGGGTGGAGAGGTTCGGGTGGTCCGTGAGACCACCGAGGTAGACGTGGCCGTCCGGCGGCACGCCCGCGGGCTCCTCGCCGGTGTGTATCGTCACCGTCTCGTCGGCGTCGAGGACCGCGGGCTCGCCGTCCTCGTCCGCCTCGAATCCGAACAGTTCGTCCGTCGGCTGACCCACGGTCGTCGTCCCGACCGTCACCTCGACGGTCCAGCCCGTCACGTCGAGCGGTGCGTCCCCGACGTTCCGGAGGACGAGCCGTTCGTCCGCTTCGTCGGGGCCGGCGACGACACGGTCGATGGCGAGGTCGGGCTCGACGAACTCCTCGCGCTCGAGCGGCGACCCGACCGGGCTCTCGACGCGCTCCTCGACGGCGAACGCGAGGTTGGCCATCTCGTCGCGGGCGAAGGAGACGCGCTCGACGGCGTCGCTGGACTGGCTCTCGGCGAGTGTCGGCGGCAGGAACAGCCCGGGCTCGCCGTCGTCGGTCACGTCCTCCGGCAGGTCGTCGAAGGTGAACGCGTTCCAGCGGTCGGTCACCGACGTCACCGGCTCGATGTCGGTCGTCTCCCCGAACGTGTCGGTGACGGTCATGTCGGTGATGCGGGTGAGCGTCCCGATTGGAGCCGACAGCGGGAAGAGGAACCAGTCGTCGCCGTGGACGAGGCTGAAGTCGAGCAGGAGCAGCTTCGACAGCTCCTCCGGCCCGGCCGGGATATCGTCCAGGTTGACGGCGGCGTCCTCGAACTCCCACCAGCGCGAGGCGGGCATCCCCCGGTAGCGGAGCTTGCTGAGCGTCATGTCCTTCGACTTCGACTCGGAGAGCTCCCCGTCCGTGTCGGCGGCCGACGGCGGCGACAGCGTGTCCAGCGGCCCGCTCGCGACCGAGAAGGAGTACCAGTCGAGGTGGCCGCCGGGGTACTCCTCGGCCTTGAGCACCGTCTCGCCCTCGGCGGGGCCGGTCGCGACGGAGAACTGGTGCTCCTGTCGGTCGTCCTGCCACGCCGGGTTCGCGCCCGACTCTGGCTCGTCGTAGAGGTCGGCGTACCAGTCGACGAAGCCCGTCGCGGCGCGCTTGACCCCGTCCGAGAGCGACTCGTCCTGCGGAACCGGGAGCCCGTCGGCCGACGACGGCCACGACGGAGCCTCCCAGCCCGCGGCGTCACGGATGCCCGGCACCCCGGCGACGAGCGCGGCGTAGACGGCGTGGCCGTCCACTGCGCGCCCGTCGGTGAGCGACGTGAACCGGCGGTCTCCGGGGTCGAGCGCCGCGTCCGGCTCGGCGAGCAGGAACCGCTCGGGCTCGCTCGCGTTCGGGTCGGCGAGGTCCGCCGCGGCGTAGGTGCCGTCGGCCGGCGTCACGTCCTCCCGTGCGAGGAACCGGAGGTACGTCTGGCCGGCGTCCGCCCGGAGTCGTGCTGGCGGCACGTCGTCGCCCGTCAGCCCGGTCGTCACCGGCTCGCGCTCCGCGAGCACCTCCAGCGGCTGGCCCTCGTACGGCTGACCGTTGCCGGCGACGGTCTGGTCGGGCGAGTCGTCCCCGTTCGACCCGTCCGCGCCGCCCGACTGCGCGGTGTCGTAGTCCTGCAACACGCCCCGTGCGATGGCGACGACCTCGCGGACGTGCGTCGTCGTCCGCTGGCCGCCGACCTGCAGGAGCACCGCGAACGTCGTCGCGGCTGCCTGCCAGCTCGCCGACCCCTCGGCGTAGTCGACGAGTTCGGCGACGAGCTGGTCGACGCCGTCGCCGCCGACCTGCGTCTCCGTGCTCGGCTGGTTCGCGAGGTAGCCCAGCGCGCGGTCGATGAACGTCGACTCGGTGCCGTCCTCCTCGGGCACCGACACCGTCAGGTACGCGAGCGCCTGCCGTCGCTGCGACGGCGTCTGGCCGCTGCCCGGTTGGACGTACGTCTCGAACGCCGACTGCGCGTCTGCGGGTTCGCCGCCGCCGGACTGCTGTGCCTCGAGGTGGTCGGCGACGGCGGTCGCGACCGCGTCGAGCTGGTTCCGCTCGTCGGCCACCGGGACGTTCCCCGCGCCGCCGAGCGCCGGTGGGGGCGTGATGGGCAGGTCCGAGCCGCCCGGGCCGGGGAGCAGCTCGGAGTAGTCGATGCCGCCGAGCTCGTACCGGCTCAGGTAGTCACGGGCGTACGAGACCGCGGCGGTGACCGGCGAGCCGGCGTCCTCGCCCTGGAACTCGCCGACCTGCCACTGGCGGCAGAGCAGCCACGCCGGGTCGTGTACCTCCGCGCGCAGCGGCCGCTCGATCTGCGGGTCGCGCGTCCGGGGTTCGAGCCGCGTCCAGAACGTCTCGGACGCGGTCCACGCCTCGATGTCGAGCGCCGTGGCGGGCTCGCTGTCGTCCACGGCTTGCGGCTCGGGTCGCTCGCTCATGCGCCCCCACCCCCGTCGCCGCCGGCCAGGTCGTCCGCCAGCCAGCGGTCGAGGTCCAGGTCGACGGTCGGCGAGTCCGGCACGTCACGGGTGTTGTGCGGCAGCGTGATGGCCGGGAGCAGCTGTCCGAGCACGCGCTGTTTCGGGTCCGACCGCGGCTTCCCGACGACGTTCAGGTCGACGCCGCGGAGCTTCGCGAGGTCGACGCTCTCCAGGATGGTTCGCAACAGCAGATCCTCCGACCACGGCGAGTCGCCGCCGTCGGCCGGCGGCACCGCGAGCAGGATGGACTGCGGCGGCTCCGTGCTCGGGTCGTCGTAGTTGACGGCGACGCCCGTCTTCTCCTCGGTCTTCGGGACGGCCTCCCGCCAGTCGTCGACGAGGAAGCCGGCGACCTGCGCGCCGGGCGTGCCGTCGGCGTCGCCCGGGCTCGGCGCGATGGGGTGGTCGGCGTGGTACCGCGTCGGGAACGTCGTCACCATCGACACCTGGCCGCGCTCGGGCGTCTCGTCGAGCCCGTCGATGCCCACCCAGTCGTCGGTCTCGCGGTAGGGGAGCTGTCCCACGCGGAGGTCGTCGCGCAGGAGCCGGCCGGAGACCATCTCGGCGTAGGAGAACGTCTGCTGCAGGTTCGCCGGCCGGTCGCGGACCCGGGCGGCCCGCTGGAGCCACGACTCGGTCTCCATCGGCGCGGCCGTCGACAGCAGCTCGTCGGTGTGGGTCGTCGCGAACGTCTTCGACAGCTCGGCCTGGTTCGGCGGCGACAGCGGCGGCAGCACGACGAAGCCCTCGCCGAACAGCGCCGTCAGCCGGTCGAGCTCGTGCTCGGCCGCCTCGGTGACGGTCGCGCTCTCGGCCGCCCCGCCGGAGAGCGTCGTCGCCGCGGCCGCGTTGTCGGCGGCACCCGGGACCAGCGCGGTGACGGCGTCGGCGTGCTCGCCGGCCTCGTCGAGTCGAGCGTGGAGCCGGTCCGAGACGCCCCGTGCTTGCGCGACGAGCGTCCGCTCGTCCTCGGGCCGACCGCCGGTCGCGGACCGCGGGCTGCTGGCGTAGACCCCGAAGTACGACGCCCGGAGCAGCGGGATGCGGAGCGTCTCCAGCACGCAGTGCCGGAACGTCTCGTCCAGTCGGGTCGAGCGCGCAACGGCTGCGAGCGGGGCAAGCTCCGTGTCGACCTCGGTCGCGAGCGACCCGGTGGTCGAACGCCACCAGCCGTCGAAGCCGTTCCGGGCGTCGACCGGGCGGAAGACCGGAGCGGTCCCCTGCTGGCCGGCGTGCTCCTCGTAGCGGTCGATGGTCGTCCGGAGCGCGCCACAGACCGCGACGAACTCCGTCGAGGGCGTCGCGTCGCTGGACTCCCGCCCGTCGACGCCGAGTTCTGCTTCGACGTCCTCAAAGCGCTCGTCGAACCGCTCGAAGCGGCTCCACGGCTCGCTGTCGTCGACCGCCTCACGGAGTCTTTCGAGCGCCTCGACCATCGGTTTGACCGCCCGTTCCGTCGGCCTGACGTGGTCCACGTGCTCGAGCTCGTCGAGGGGCTCCTCGATGGCCTCGAACACCCTCTCGGCCGCGTGCTCGTCCCGGCAGTCCGGCAGCTCGTCGAGGAGGGCGAGGATGCGGTCGGTCGTGTCGACCGCGATGTCGTAGTCGGGTGACCGCATCCGCCGCTCGACCTCGTTCCGGTCGAGCACGTCGCGGAGCGCCTTCGCCCGCTGGACGGCCTGCCGGTGTCCGGGGAGGCCGTCGATGTCGCGGTAGTACGCCGCCAGCGCGGCGAGGTCCGCGTCCAGCCCACTCCGGTCGGCGTCGGTGGCAGTCTCGGGGTAGTGGACGAACCGCCGGAGCCGTTCGAGGAACGCCGCGGGGTCGTCGACGGCGTCGTCGAACGCCACGGCGGCCCACTGCGACTCCTCGAACAGCACGAGGAGGTGGACGAACGACGCCCGTGCGGCCTGCGACTCGACGCGCTCGACGCTGGCGACGAACTCGGCGGCGAACCGCAGGAGCTCGTCGTCGCGGTCGCGGTCGGCCGGGTTCCGGAGCAACTGGGCGAGCGCGGTCCGCACCCGTGCCAGCCGCTCGTGGTCGGCCGTCGGCCAGAACCGCGCGTCGTCGACGCGGTCCTCGCCGCCGGTCACGTCCACGGCGTCGACCAGCCCGGTCGCGGCGAGCGGTTCGAGGGCGGTCGCGAGGGTATCCGCCAGCGCCCGGAGGTCGAGGGCCGACAGGTCGGTCAGCTCGGCGAGCACGGCCACGTCGTCGTCGCTGACGTCGAGCGCGGGACCGGCGGGCCGGCTTCCGGTCGAGCGCGCGTCCACCTCGGCCTTCCAGTTCCGGACGAGGTCCGCCTCCGCGGTGATCGCCGGCCAGTCGGTATCGTTCGACAGGCGCGACTGGAGCGCGCCGGCTGGCGAGTCGTACGCGTCGGGGTCGAGAGCCGGGCGGGCCGAGCCGAGCCAGCACAGCGTCGGGAGCAGCGTCAGCCCCTCGAACAGCGTCCGGAGGTCCACGTCGTACGCGGGGTTCCGGACGTGGCCGTCGGCGGTGTACACGGTGTCGCCGTCGCCGTCGGTCGCGGTGACGGAGAACGCGGTGCCGGGCGCGACATCGCTCGCGTCGAGGGTGACCCCGAAGCGCCCGTCGTCCTGCGTCGTCGTCGAGACGGTCGTGTCGAACGCGGTCGTCTCGTCGCCGGCCTGGTCGCTGGTCACGGTCACCGTTATCGGGGTCTCAGCACCCGGGGGCACGTCGGCGAGGCCGGTCAGGTCCCGGTCCGTGTCGCCGCCGGTGTCGGGGTCGACGACGTGGACGCTGCGCGGTTCGACGAACCGCCCGCGTTCGCTGTAGACGACGGTGCCGCCGGAACTCGCGACGACGAGGAACGGTGCGCCGGGCGTGCAGCCGTGACAGTCGATGTCGACGGTGAACACGCCGTCGGCGTCGGTCTGGACGGTGCGCTGCTCGACGTACTGGACGGGGAGACCCGTCGCCACCACGTCCGCGCCGGTGTCGCCGAGGACGGTCACGTCGAGCGAGGCGACCTCGTCGAGGTCGGTCTCGCAGCGCAGCGTCCGGCCGGCGAGCGCCTGCACGGTCAGCTCCTCGCGCACGTCCTTCGGGTCGGTCGGCCCAGCGGGGAGCGCCCGGAGCAGGCGTTCGAGCTCGGTCGTCAGCACGTCGCCGTCGGCGGCTGTCGCGTCGTCGACCTGGGTGCAGGCTTCCTCGACGCCCGAGACCGGGACCTGTGCCCGGAACTCGGCGACGGCGTCCTGCACGTGCTCGACCTGCTCGGTGACCGTCGGCTCGTCGCGCTCGCCCTCCGGTGTCTCCTTCGCGTCGGTCGGGTCGACGTCGGGGTCGAGCAGCTCGCGCCGGTTGTCGACGAGCGCGGTCACGTCCGCGAGCGCGGCGGCGGCCGCGTCGCCGCGGCCGTGCAACTCCGCGAACGTCTGCTCGTCGTAGCCGGGGCCGGTCTGCTCGGCCGGGTGTGCGAGGTCGTCCGCCGTCGCGGGCCGTCCGTCGGCGAGCGTGTCCCGGACCGTGCGGACGAGTTCGAGGAAGTCGGCGGCGCTGACGCGGGCCCCGCCGTCCTCCCGGAAGCGCAGGTCGACCGTCGCGTCGGCCGGGATCGGCGGGTGTCCCGTGTCGGCGGTCGTCGGCTTCGTCTCGCGGTTCCGTCGCAGGTAGTACGCGAGGCGCTGCTCCAGCTGGGTCCGGGCCTGGTCCTCGCCCTCCTTCGAGAACGCAACCGCGTCCAGCGGCGACAGCAGCAGTTCGTCGAACGTGAGCGTCGTGTCCGCGACGAACTCGCGCTCGACGGGCTCTGCGGGCCACACCCGGTAGCAGACGAGGCAGTCCGCGGGCGTGCCCTCGGTGAACTCGACGGTGAAGCTCCCGTCCCGCACGGATTTCACCTCGACCGTGACGCTGGCGTTCGGCCCCGTCGGGATGTCGACGACGGACCCCGCCCCGCTCGGTGCGGCGACGGTCCCGTCGGTCACCGTGTCGGCCATCGCCCGCTGGCGGCCGACGCCGGTCGTGAGGCCGTGGCCCAGTCCCGTCGTCGCGTCGGTCAGCGACACGGCCGTTCCGGCCTTCATGTCGGTGTCGGTGACGCCGGGGAGCGCGACGAACTCGATGGCTCCCGGCCGGCTGTCGCTGGCGAGCGTGTTCTCGCCGTCGGCGAGGACGCCCACCTCGGGCGTCGGCTCGTCCGGCGGCGACTCGATAGCGACGTAGGTGACCGGCCGGGGGGCGCTGCCGGTCGAGACCGCGTTCAGCTGCAGGTCGGTGCCGAGACCCGTACACGAGAGCGACCAGTCGCCGTCGAGGTGGACGACGCGGTCCTCGCGGGCGGTCCCCGACGCCGCCGTGCCTCCCGAGGGGTCCTGCGAGAGCGAGAGCGCGTGCTGCGTGAGGCCGTTCCCGCCGGTGGTCGCCTGGCCGTAGGAGAGCCCGACCGAGCCGCCCGTCGCGGCGGTGGTCGCGCCCTGCGTCCCGAGCGCGCTGGCGTCCACCGCGTCCGTCGCGGTCAGGACGACGGTGTCGGCGTCGATTCCGAGCGGTTCGGTACTGCTGCCGGACTGCGTCTCCAGATGGCCGACGGAGACGAGCCCCGGGTCGGTGACCGACAGCGCGAGGTAGTCGACCGAGACGGCGCGGTCGGTGCCCTGAACGGTCACGTCGAACTCGAAGCCGTCGGTCGTCGTCTCGCTCACGGTGCCACGCACCGAGTCGCCGTCGTCGCCGGCGAAGGAGAGGTGGAGCGCGTCGTCGGTGTCGGCGGTCCCGACGGTCGTCCCCGTCTCGGTGTCGTACACCGCGGAGACGGACTGCTGGGTCAGGCTGCCGTCCGTTCCGCGCTTCGCCGACCCGTGGCCCCAGCCGTGGACGGTGGGGGCGGTGTCGTCAGCCTGGGTCTTCTCGCCAGGGCCCGCCGCCGCCACGGACGCGGTGAACACCACCACGTCGGGCTCGAACCCGACGTCGGTGACGGAGACGCGACCGTCCGACGCCGGCGTCCGGAAGGAGCCGGCGGTGAACTCGCGCTCTTCCGTCCAGCGGTAGGCGGCCTCACAGCCGACGTCCGCGGGGTCGGGTAGCAGCTCGCCGACCCAGGCGTCGAGGTTCGGCTCGGCCCCGGACCGGGTCTGGAGCGGGAACGCCCCGTTCGCGTCGACGGCCGGGACGGCGGGGGCGGTCTCGTCGTCGGGGCCGTCGCCCGGGCCGACGGCGTCGACCCGCGGGTGGGTGAACGCGGTGTCGTCGGTCCACGCCGTCGGCGTCGTCGCCCCGTCGGCGTCGCCGAAGGTGACGAGCAGCCGGTGGGTCAGTCCCACCGACGTTCTCGGGGTGTCGAGCACCTGCGGCTCGGGGACGGTGTTGCCGTTCGCGAGCGCCTCCAGCGAGCCGGTCGCCCGCGAGTAGTTGCCCTGCGTGAACTGGTGGACGCTCTCGGCCGTGAGCGTGTCCCGGACGGCGTCGACCGCCTCGAACAGGTGCCAGAGCGCGCCGAGCACCGCGTCGTTCGACAGCGACGGCAGCCCGTGCTCTCCCTGCAGGTCGGCGTAGGCGTCCACGTCGGGGCGGGCCTCCGCCTCGGGCCGGCGCGGCGGCCGCGGGTCGACGGTGTGGGTGGCGTCGTCGAACGTCAGCGACCGGTAGAGCCGGTAGCCGTCGACCACGTCGCTCCGGGCCGCCTCGCCCGACGACGCCGGGCCGCCAAGCGTGCCCGTGAACGTCGGGTACGCCTGCCGGAAGTTCTGGATGTACTGCTGCTCGCCGGCCTCGTGGAGGCCGCGCTCGAACCGGTAGCCGAGCAGCGCGCCGAGGGGCTGTCCCTCGCGGACGCCCTCGAGCAGCTGCTTCGCGATGCGAGCGCGGCCGGCCGAGAGGTCGACCGCCGAGAGGTGGCCCTCGTCCTCGTTCTCGAACGCCCGGTGGCCGCCCCGGAGGACCGCCGCGGTCGTCGCCTGTTCGAGGGACGGTGCGTGCAGGAACTCGCCGGTGTCGTCGGTGTCGTCCGGGTGGAGGTCCTCGACGTAGCCCCACGCGCCGACGTGGATGCCCGCCGAGCTCTCCGGCAGCGGCACCGACGGCGAGACCTGCTCGGTGCTGGGTTCGCTCACGAGGTCGTTGCCACCCGATAGGAGCCCTTCGACGTACGTCTGGTCGATCTCCGGTGCCGCGTACTCCGCCGATTCGAACAGCTCGCTCACGTCGTCGTTCCCGCCGAAGTCGAACCCGGTGTCCCCGGCGAGGCCCGTGCCGTCGGTGACGTCGCTCGCATCCTTCCGTCGGATGCCGTCACGGGCGTCGTCTCGCGCGTCGGTCTCACCGGCGTCGTTCCGTCCGTCGGCGTCGTCCGACACTTCCGCGCTGGCCCCGTCATCATCGTCGCCGCCCGCCTCCGACCGGGGGCTCTCCGGTGGCCACTCGGGGAACTCACCCGGCGGAACGTACGCGTCGGTGTCCTGCCAGACGTTCTCGCCGCCGTCCCGGTAGGTGACCGGCTCCGGCTGGTACCAGTTCCCCTGGTCGTGTCGATGTTCGGCGAGCCGTCGCGTCGCCAGCGAGGTCTCCCAGGCGTCGAAACGGTGACTGGCGAGGTCGAGCGTGCCGCGGACCAGGCGGTCGATGGTGTCGTCGCCGCGTGACTGGAGGTAGCGCAGGCTGTGGCCGACCTGTTCGAGCCGCGGGTCGTCGTTCGCGTCGACGCTCCCGAGGTCGAACGGCGTCTGGAGCCGGCCCGGGTGGTAGTCGTCGAAGATGTCCGGCGCGGTCACGGGGTCGAGGAAGTCGTTGACGCTGGCGATGCCGTCGTCGAACGACTCGTTCTCCAGTTCGAGCAGCACCGAGCTCACGAACTCGGAGGCGCTGTCGAGGGTCGCCTGCCCGTCGAGGAAGAACGTCCGGAGCGCGGCCGAGTGGTGGGCGCGCATGAGGCTGAACCGGAACAGGTGGTGGGCGAGCGAGCGCAGCACCGCGGGGTTCTCGTCGTAGCGGGCGTCGCTCCCGAGGCGGTGGAGGACGTCGAGCTTCTCGAAGCGGGCGCGGCGCTGGCGCATCGCGTAGTACTGCCACACCCGCGGCCCCTCGTAGCTGAACGTCTCCGGTGTCCCCCAGAGGTCGCTCGGTGCCATCCCCTGTCGGTAGATCGGCGTCTCCGGGCGGTAGTTCGCCAGCGGTCTGTCCCCGTCGACCAGCGAGTAGGCGGGGTCGCCGATGTTCTCGAGCGTCGCGTGCTCGGTGAACAGGGGCACCTCCTCGCCGTCGTCGTCCACGTGCGAGCGGTGGAAGTTCGTGGTGACCCGCTGGGGGTTCGTCCTGGTCCCGCCGTGGCCACCGCCGCCGACGAAGCCGTCCAGGTCGTCCCGGTCGATGAGGTCGACCGTCTCCTCCCCGGTCACGTCGAGGTACGTCTCCTTCTTGAACTCGTTCGAGAGCGAGCCGTCGTCGTCGTACTCGAGCTGCGTGCCCATCTTCCGGACCGTGTCGTAGTCCTCGGTGAGCAGCGCGCGCAGGTGGTCCTGTACGCCGGCATCGACCACCGGGACCACGTCGTCCTCGTTGTCGAGGTCCTGGAACAGCAGGTTCGTGACGCGGACGTCGAGCGCGCTCACGTCGACGGCCTCGCCGGTCAGCGCGTTCTCGACCGCGCTCCGGATGATGTCGCGGTGTTTCTGGAGGGCCTTCGAGCGGTTGGTGCCGAGGGTGACCTCGTCGTTCCAGTTCGCGGTCTCGCCCTCCTCGTCGTCTGGGCGGACGAACGTCCCCGTCGCGGGGTTCCACTCCCACTCCATGATGCGGAAGTTCGTCATCGTCTGCTTGACCACGTCCGCGATCTGCTCGTCGGTCGCGTCGACGAGCGCACCGGCAAGGCTGTCGTTGTCCCGTCGACCGACGAGCGCCTCCATCACGGTATCCTCGTACATGTCGAGCACGTCCAGCGTAAACGACTTCGCGCCGTCCTCGCCGGGGGTCTGTCCCAGGCCGACGCCGGTCGTGTCGAGGCCGAGCAGGTTCGCCAGCGAGCCGTCGTGGGCGAGGTAGCGCCGCGACTGGTAGCCGTTGGCCGTCGCGGTCATCGAGAGGATCTCGCTCAGCTCGGTCGTCGTCCCGGCCCGGCCGACGTGCGGAACCGCCGGAATCGAGCGGCTGTTCGACCGCGTCGCGCCCGTCGCCCAGGCGTCGCGGAACGTCCGCAGCCAGCGGTCCAGATGGCCGGGGTCGTCGGGCGTGCCGACGAGCTCGTCGTCGCGGACACCGATGCCGAAGGGCGGCAGCTCGTTCCCCTCGTCGTCCATGCTCATCGGAAGATCCCCCCGCTGGAGTCCTCGTCGTCGTCGTCACGCGGCCGTTTCCCGCGCCGACCCCCGCCGCCGTCCGGGTCGATGGCACGGCCGTCCGCGTCGGTCTCGACGGACGAGGCGGCCAGCTCCTCCCGGGAGTAGTTCTCGTTCAGCTCGTCGGTCGAGAGGACGCTCGACGCCTCGTCCGGCGAGTAGTGCGTCGCCATCTCTGACGCCGAGAAGACCCGTCGCGTCTCGGCGGGTTCGAACGTCCGCGCGAGGTACGCGTCGGGGATCTCGTCCCTGGCGTCCTCGGGACGGTACGTCCGACGGAACTCCTCGGACGAGCCGGTCGTGTAGTCGTACGCCGGGTCGTTCCCGCGCAGGGTGGTCTCGGACGCCTCTTCGCTGGACCCGCCGTCCGAACCGCCGATGCGGATGTCCCCGATGGACCAGCCGTCCCGGTCGTCGGCCGCCTCGGCGATGCTCACGCCGCCGCCGACGGACACGTGGTCGTCGCCGGTCTCGATGCCGTCGAGCGCGCCGCCGCCGGCCCAGAGCCGTGCGTCGCTGTCCGGGTCGCTGACGGTCGCCGGGAGGAAGCCGTACGGCTGTCGGCCGGCCCGGAGCGTCGGCAGCGGTCCGCCGGCGCGGACGTACTCGATGAAGTGCCGCCGGTAGGCCTCGTACCAGCCTGCGGGGTCGTCGCCCCGGAACCACGTCGAGATATCGGGGTCGTCGAGCTGGTCGAACAGCGGTGGCGTCGCGTCGGAATCGTCGAAGCGGTTGGGTCGGAGCATTGTCTGGATGTAGTAGCCGAGCGTGCCGGACCAGAGCGCGGAGTTGGCGTGCCAGGCGTCGAGCTGGTCGGTCGCGTCGGCGTCGGCGACGTGGGCGAACACGTGGTCGTCGTCGCCGAGCGAGGACGGGTCGACGGCCAGCGCGCGGGCGAGCACGTCGCCGTCGGTCATGTCGCCGTGTTCGACCAGCGGCGCGCCGGCGTCGACGTCGACGGTGTCCTCGGGGTCCTCGCCCGAGTGGTAGCCGGAGGGTCGGTCGGCGTTGTTCGTCGGTGTCCCCTGCGGGACCAGCGAGAGTCCGTTCGTGTACTGTTGTGCGGCGAGGAGCTCGCGGAGCTGGCGTGCGGACTCGTCGGCGTCCATCGTCGCCTTCACGCCGGTCACGACGAGCTGCTCGAACCAGCCCTCGTCGAGGGGCCGGTCGCCGCCCGGGTGGACGTCCGCGGGCGTGATGCGCAGCGCCATGCCGGCGCGTTCGGCGGCCGCGAAGTCGACGAGCCAGTCGATGCCCGCCTCGGTCCGGGTCCCCTCGGGCGTGTCGGCGACGGCCTGCGTGGCGACCGCCATGGCGTCGGGGTCCGGGCCGACCCGGAGCGGCTCCCGTATCGCGCCGCCGTGGACGAGGAACGTCTCGCGGGTGTCGCCCTCGCCGTCGTAGTCGTCGTCGGCCGTCCAGACGCCGTAGACGAGCCACTCGTCGGGCAGCAGCCGGGCGACGGGAGCACGAGTCCACGAGCCCGGCCGGCCGTCTGGGTCGGGGAACGCGAGCGCACCGACGCTCTCGGCGGTCTCCGACCCGTCGAGCAGCGTCATCCAGTCGTGACTGCCGTCCACGTCGGGCCGGAGCGCGTGGACGACGTACTTCGCCCGCTCGCGACCGAAGCGCTCGACGAGCTGGCCCCACGCCCGCGTCCGGATGGCGCGCTTTCGCTCGGCCGGGTCGTCGGGGTAGCCGCTGTCGGGGAGTTCGACGAGCATGGCCACCAGCTCGTCCTGACGCTCTGCAGGCAGGTTCGTCGAGAGTTCCCGTGGGACGGGCGTCTCGACGGTCGCGTACCAGACGTACGCCCAGAAGTTCTGGCCCCACGTGCGCTCGGCGTCGGTGAGCTGTGGCTCGTGGCTGTCCTCGTGGATGCGGTCGGGGTACACGCGGACGAGCAGGTCGTCCTCGACGAACCGCGTCTCCAGTCGGACCGGCAGGAGCGCGATGGGCTCGTCCGACAGCGTCGACACGGTGTCGTCGACGGAATCGAGGAACTGCTGTACCCTCCCGGTGTTCGTCTGCGTGTAGCTCCCGTCGTCCTGCTCGGCGTACTGGTCGTTCAGTCGGTCCTCCACCGCGTCGCGCTTCGCCCGCGCCGCGGACACGAGTCGCCGGACGACCACCCGGAGGTGGCCGGCCATCGCGCGGTCGTCGGCTGCCGCGAGCGTCGCGACCGTCTCGGCCGCCGGCGTGTGGTCGCTCGCGCCCGTGACGAACCGTTCGAGGTCGTCGACGAGTGCCGAGAGCGAGCCGTCGCCCGAGCCGGTCCGGTTCGCGGACGACTCGTAGGCGCGTGCGGCGGCGAAGAAGTCCCCGTCCTCGTCGAGCAACGGCTCGCCGAGGTACGAGAGCTCCGAGCGGCGCACCGGGACCGTGTAGTTCGGGCCAGGGCCGGGCTCGAGGAACCGGGTCGCCGCGCGCTCGACCGGCGTCGGGTCCGCGCTGCCGCCGTGCTTGCGTGCCTCCGCGAACTCGGCCACGGTCGAGAGCAGGTGACTCGCGCGCGTCAGCTCGTCCTCGGCTGTCCGGAGGGCGTCGCGCACGTCGGCGACGCTCGCCTCGCTCATGGCGCACCCCCGCTGGCTGCCGTCGGTCGGGAACTACGCCGCGTCGCCGTCGTCGTCTGTCGTTCGTGCATGAAAATCGGAGTCGGTCGCTGTCCGTGGGTCGTCGTCGCGCCCGCCCGCCCAGCGTCGGCCGTCGGGGTCACTGGTCGGCCACCTCGGCGGAGAGCAGGTCGTCGGCGTGGATGGCCACGCGGACGGGCCGCTGCCACGTGATGCGGGCCATGTGGGCGCTGTTACGGCCCCACTCGGCCCGCGCGTTCGCGAGCTCGGGGTACTGCTCGACGAGGTCCGGGTGGTTCGTCGTCCAGTTGCTTACCTGCCCGTCGGTCACCCGCCAGGTGTTCGACTCGTTGCCGCCGGCTCCGGGCGGGCCGTCCCAGAGGTCGACGTAGGTGACGAGCTCGTCGATGTCGCCCGGGCCGGCGTCGTCGCCGACCAGGTGGTTCCACGAGAGCCCGTTCCAGGGCGTCGAGCCGCCCTCGCCGGTCAGTGCGCCGGTGTCCAGCGGCGTCCCGTCGCTGTTCGGGGCACCGGGTGCCGTCACGCCGTTGGGGACGGTCCCGCGGTCGCCGGCCTCGCCAGCGTCCAGCCCGAAGCGCGTCTCGCCCATCGGCTCCTCGAAGACGAAGAACCAGCCGGGGTCGTCGACCTCGGGGTCGCCGACGGCGTCGCTCGGCGAGAGGTCGAAGCCGAGGAAGCGGATGTCGGGGTCGAGCTTGCCCTGGAAGATGGGGAACTTCACGCCCGTCACCTCGCCGTTCTGGACGGCCTCCGGGGTGACGTGGCCGACCTCGCTCAGCTTCGGCGAGCGGCCGGCGCGGTCGTCGTTGGCCTCGTCGGCGTCGCTCGCCTCGTCGGGGTACGACTCGACCATGTAGACGCTCGTGTCGGGGAACCGCCGGAGCAGCTCGCCGCGGATGACGAGCACGACGCGGCCCTCGGGCTCGTCCGCGTCCTCCTTCCAGTCGCCGGCCCGTGTCCCCTGGCGGCCGGACTCGTGCTGGTTCCCGCCGAGTTCGTCCCGCCAGGTGTGCATGTCTGCGATGTCCGGTCGGTCGTCGGCGGTCGAGAGCGGGTTGTGCGCCTTGTCCCAGAACGTGTCGAAGTACGTTCCCTTCCGGTCGGTCGGGAAGCGTCTCCAGAGCAGCTCGCGGGCGAACTCGTGGTTGGCACCGGCGAGGAACGCCTCGACGAACGCAGGGTCCGTCGCCAGCGCACCGACGGAGTCCCGCGGGATGTCCGCGACGCCGGGCATGAGGTACTCCTGCGAGAGCGACTCCAGCACGTCGGCCATCGGGTCCGGGAACTCCGGAGCCCAGCGCACCGGCTCGATGGGGTCCGGCCGCTTCGACAGCTCGTCTGCGAGCTCGCCCGCCGCCGTCACCCCCGACAGCACGGTCTCGGTGATGGTGATGTCGGGGTCGACGTGGTCGAGGATCTGCTCGGGCTGCGTGCGGTCGTACGTCCGGCCGAACTGGACCGCGCCCTCGCGGCCGGCCGGCGTCTGGAGCATCTCGGGACCGACCCGGAGCGAGGTCCGGAGCCGCTGGAGCCGGTCGAGCACCGCCTGCATCTCGCGGGCCGCGTGGTCGACGCGGGTGACGAGGTCGCCGACCTCGACCGAGTCCGGTCCGGCCTCGGGTGTCGCCGGGTCGACGGTACCGGACCCGAGGTCGGAGCGTGCGGGGTCGAGTCCGCGCTCCTCCAGCGCGGTGACGACCTCCGCGAGCGCGTCGACGGCCGACCGGTGGTCCGCCCGGAGTCCCTCGACGAACGCCACACGGTCGTCCGAAACCTGGGTCGGCGTCGCGTCGGGTGCGGTACTGCGGAGGTTGTCGAAGCTGCGGACCAGCGCGTCGAACGTGTTCGTCTCGACCGCGTCGGCGTGGGCCGCCACGGTCGTCGGTGCCGGCGCGCTCGTCCGTTCGTCGGTCGGGTCCAGCCGGACCGAGAGCGACCGGATGGCCACCATCGCGGTCGCCGCGTGGTCGATGCTGCTGCCGACCTGCACGTCGACCTTCCGCACCGCGAACGCCCGCGGCGTCGCCGGCGTCACGTTCGAGAGGTCGATGCGCCGGAGGTCCACCTCCGGCAGGTCGCCCGCCCAGCTGCCGAGCCTGGCGACCCGGGCGAGCTCCGGGGTGACCACGTCGACACCCGTCGGGAACTGCGCGGGGACGTGGCGCGACTCGCCGGGCAGCGCGATGCCGTCGTCCGGCGCGGTGGCGGGCGACTCGGTCGACACCGAGCCCTCCATGGTGCCGGACATCGCCTGCCACTGGGTCCCGCCCTGGGCGACCCCCGGCTGCGTGGACCGGGTCCCGTCGACGACCGGTCCGATGCCGCCGCCGGCACCGCCACCCAGGCCGCCACCTTCGCCGTCACCGCCACCCCAGCCGCCGACCTCGGTCCATGGGTCGTCGCCGCCCGGTCCGGGACCGACGCCGGCGTACTGGCCGTCGTCGATAACGCCATCACCGAGGCCGGGGGACGCCTCGACACCGACCAGGTCGTCGAGCGTGCCGACCCGCTGGCGGAGCCCGCTCTTCAGGTCGGCGGGCTGGACGGTCTTGGCCTCGAAGTCGGCGGCCATCGAGCTGGCGGTCAGGCTCCCGTCCCGGACCGACACGTTCGCGTTGCGGAGCAGCGGTCCCGTCGGCCGCGAGAGCCGGCGGAACGTCGGGGAGAGCACCGTCGACGGGAAGTCGACCATGTCCTCGAACTCGCTCTTGAACGAGCGCAGCGCGTCGACCGTGGCGTCGCTGCCCGTCGTCCCGACGGTGCGGTGCAGCGGCTGCGTGAACTGCAGGAGCCGCGCCGGGTTCTTCTCGCCGGCGAGGCCGACGGAGTTGACCAGCCGGTCGTGGATGTGCGTGCTCGCGGCACGGGCGAGCTGTCCGCCCGCGAGCTTCCGGTTGACGGCGTCGAGCTCGCCGACCTGGTCCCAGGCGCGGGCGGCGTAGTCCTCCTGGTTCTCGCGGATGGCCTCGGCACCCAGCCCGGCGGCGATGCGGTACTGGAGCGTCGCGTTCAGCTGGGTGAACCACCCGGTGTCCGTCGGGTCGATGTGCGTCTCGTCGGCGTGCCACTGGCCGTACAGCGGTGCGCCGACGACCGGGAGCGCTTCGCCGGGGTTCGCCTGCTGTTGCCTCGCCAGCGAGTACGGCTGGTTCAACAGCCGGACCAGCTCGGTCCGGTTCGGGAACGGCGGCGCACCGATGCTCGGTGCCTTCAGCGCGCCGGTCTGGTAGGTCGCCTCGTGATGCCCGATACGGTCCGGGCCGGGGTCGCGCACGTCGACCTCGCGCCGCCCCACCTCCGCCTCGGAGAGCCGGACGGGCGAGAGCCGGCTCGCCAGCGCCTCGAAGTCGCCCGCGCCGCTCGTGAACTCCCAGTGCAGGTAGATGGGGAGCTCGACGGGGTCCTCGGTGTCGTCGGTCCACGAGAAGGCGATCGGCGTCGTCCCGTCGCCGTCGCTGGTACCGTCGCCGCCGTCACCGTCCGCACTGCCGCTGCCCGGCGTGTCGCGGTACGGCGACCTGCCGAGCCCGGCTCGCCGTCCCGGCTCGAACGTCGGGACGACCGCCGCGACGTACTTCCGGTTCTCGTCGAGGTTGCGCGGACAGACCAGCCGCGAGACCGCGCGCTCGGGGCTGTTCCGCACCACCTCGCCCGCCGCGGTGTCGTCGCCGACGACCTGTGCGTGGGCCCACGCCCACGACTGCGAGAGCGGCGGGAGCTCGCTCGTCGGTGCCGTAAGCACCGGGAGCGGCTTCGTCCCGCCTGAGTCGACGCTGACGCCCTTCGCGTCCGTCGGGACGACGACGAGGGTGAGCCACGGCCGGTTCCGGGACTTCCCCGACGAGAGGTCCGCGCGCTCGGGGCTGAACAGCCAGGGGAGGTCGGCCCGCGAGAACTCGACGAGGGGGAACAGGTTCGCCGGGAAGCTGTTGCTGTCGGGCTCCGGCTCCAGCCGGCTCACGTGCGTCTCGTCGATGCCGACCACGTCGCCGGGGCCGTACATCCGGACGTCCTGCCCCGGCCGTTCGAGGTCGCCCTCGTCGATGGGTTCCGGCTCCTGGTCCCACGTACCGCCGTCCTTCGAGCGCGCCGCGAGCGTCAGCTCGACACCGACCTGTATCGGTCCCGGGATCGGTGTCGACGAGCGGTCGCGCTGGAACGGCGTCTCCGGCCGGAAGCCGCGGCGGACGAGCGGGAGGAACCGGAAGTTCGCGCCGGCGCTCGGGTCACTCGCCATCGCCGACACCTCCGTCGATGGCCGCCGTGTCCAGTCGCTCCCGCGTCTCGCTCGTGCTGTGGGTGTGTCCTCTCATTCGTCGTCCTCCAGGCTGTTGGCGGGCACGACCTGGAGGTCGCGCTCGTCCACGCCGGACTCGTTCGCGTACCGCTTCAGTTCGACCTGTGCGCGTCCCTTCGAGGTGCCGACGTGGAGCCCCGGCCTGACGTCCTCGGCCACGGCGCTGTCGGCGATGGAGACGAAGCCCGCGGAGCTGTCGTCGCTCGCGTCGTCGTCGCCGTACTGCTCGAAGTCGGCGACAACCGGCGTGAGCGTGTCCACCTCGACGACGACGAAGTCCTCGCCGCCGACGCCGAACAGCCCGCCGTCGTCGTCGCCGTCGTCCACGCCGAACAGCCCCTCGTCCGCGGGCTGGACGCCGCGCTTGCCCTTCGAGAGCTCGTGAGCGGTGAACGACGTGTGGCCGACGCCGACCTCGTCGGCCTTGATGTCGACCAGCGGCGTCCCACGGTTGTCGTGCTTCTCGTCGTACACCGTCTCCTCGTAGGTGAACGCGGCTCCGGTCGCGTCGGCGGGGGTCGCCTCGCCGCCGACGACGAGGCCGACATCGCCTGCGGTCGTCCCGGCCTCGAGGTCGACGAAGTCCGGGGTGTCGAGCTTCTCCGCGTCGTCCATCTTCCGGAAGGCGGCGGGTGCGAACTCGTCCGCGACGGCCTCGCGGTCGTGGTCGGCGACGCCGCCGACGGTCACGCCCGCGATGCGGAACTCGTCGTACGTCGTCGGCCGCGCCTCGCCGAACTTCTCGATGGCGTAGTTGAACGGGACGACGGTCTGACGCACTGTCAGCGTCCCCAGCGGGTGCGCGATGACCGGCGACGGTGCCTCGTCCGCCTTCCCCGCCGCCGACTGCTTCGCCTGCTCGCGGACCTCGGCGCTCTTGGCGCTGCGGAGCGTCGCCACGCCGTTCCCGTCGCCGGGGAGCTGTGCGTCCCAGTTCTTCGGCTCGTTCAGCGCGGCGACCAGCTCGGGCAGCACCTCCGCCGCCGGGAGCTGCTTCGTCTTCGCGTCCGTGCCGAGCGTGAGGTCGATCTTCGCCGAGACGTCGAACGGCCCGACGGAGACGTTGACCGTGCCGCGGATGTGGAACGGCGACGGCCCGGAGATGGTGCCGTCGACGCCGACGGACAGCTCGAACCACTTGAACTCCACCCCGAACTGGGCGAAGAAGTCGAAGACGAACGAGAACGGGTTGAACCGGAACAGCGCGTCGAAGCCGAGCCCGCCGTAGACGTACAGCGGGCCGACCTCGAGCTCGGCGTTGACCTGCGCGCCCACCTGGAACGTGTTCGACGTGACCGCCAGGTAGCCCGTGAAGTCGATGACGGGCTGGCCGCCGGGCACGTCCAGACTCACCGCCACGCGGTCGAGCTTCGGGAAGCCGTCCGGCGGCGTGTACCGCGGGTTGAAGCCGCCGATGGAGAGCAGGAACCGCGACTGCTCGCCCCACGACGACCGCAGCGCCATGTCGCCCGACATCGTCCACTGCATGATGCGCGAGTCGTACAGCGACGCGTCGAGCGAGAGCGACTTCCCCGGGATGTCGATGATGCCGACCACGTCCAGGTTCACCTGGATCGGCGGGAACGGCACCTCCTCCGGCATCCCCTCGGGGCGCTCGACCTCCAGGTTCGGCAGCGCCATCTCGATGTTCCCGAGGATGGCGATGCGGAAGCTCGGGATCTCCAGCACGACGCCGACCGAGGCCGCGATGATGGTCGGCGTCCCCCAGCCGATCTTCAGCATCGGCCCGAACACGTGGCTCCCGCGCGTCGGCGGGAAGATCTCGCGCACGTCGGAGATGATGCGCTGGGCGTTCTCGACGACGTCCTCCGGGAACAGCACGCTGTCGAGGTTGCCCTGCCTGACCACGTCCTGCAGCGGCTGTTTGCGGAACTTCCGGTTGATGCCGAGCAGCCCGCCGACCCCGTTCAGCGTGAAGCCGAAGCCGAGCTGGACCGCGTCGAACTCCCCGGCCACGATGAGCATCATCGAGAAGCCGTCCGAGCCGTCGGGGAGTTCGGTCGTGATGAGCCCCACGACGGAGATGCTCAGCCCGCTCGGGACGGTGAGCTGGCCGGTCCCCGCGTACCGCTCGTTCTCCGGGTCGAACGCGAGGTAGCCGCCGCCCGTGACGGGGCCAGCCTCGATGTCCAGCCCGACGCCTTCCGGCGGCTTGAAGCCGAGTTCGAGGTCGAGCACGCCCATGTTCCCGTCCTTGTTCTCGGGGAACGAGAGGTCGGTCTCGAGGCCGATGCGCGTGACCGTGCCGACGAGCGGGCCGAGTTCGACCGAGGCCGAGGCGGCTGCCTGGACGGTTATCTCGCCAGTCTCGGTGTCAGCGGCGAGCGAGATGAATATCTCCTCGATGGTGAGCGGCCCGAGTTGCTCGTGGATGGTCAGCGGCACCTCGAGCGTTGCCCCACCCTCGAAGTAGAGACCTTTCTGGCTGGACCACCCGACCGTCACCTCGAACTCGGACGTGATCTCCGCTGGCAGCACCGATTCGAGGAACCCACCGCTCGGTTTGATGACCAGGCGCCCAGTTGCCGGTAACTCTGTGTGTATCTCGAATTCGTCGCCGTAGGAGACTCCGACCCCGGCAGACAGCGATGTGAGTTCCAGGTTCGTCCCGTCGTTGTCGCCGAACAGGACCATTCCTGCTTCGTCGCCGGAGCCGCCCGTCGGTGCCGTAACCGTCGCATCGCCGGCGATACTTCCGTCGATGACGCCGTTGTCCGGTGAGACGAGTTTCGGGTCCAGTGCCGTCTCCGTCGTCGGTTGCAGTGAGAGGGCCCAGCTAGACGAATCTTGACCCGTCGACGCGGAGACGGACAGGTCGTAGCTCCAGTCGCTTGCCCCGAAGGTTCCGCTGTCGTCCCAGCTCGCAACCCCGTACGGCTGGATACCGAGGCCGGGAAGACGCGTCGTGTCACCGTCATCGTACGTCGGGAGCGGGACCATCCTGATTCCGAGTGCACCGTTCTGGCCCGGCAACCGGAGCAACGGGATCTGTAGTGACTGCATCGGCGCGTTGTCGACGAGAAGCCCGAGATCTTTCCCCAGCGGCCCCGTCGGGAACGCGGGATGCACCTGTGTTCGCTCCTGTTCCTCGCTGACCTCGATCGCCGACTCGGTTCCGGACTCCGGGGTGGTCATCCCCTCCAGTGCCGTCGCGCTCGTCCCGACAAACGACGACGAGACCCCGTTGGAGTCGAGCAGTTCGGCGAAGAAGTGAAGCAGGACGAACGGTTCGAACCCATCGGTCTCCGAGCCCCAGCCGAGCGCAGCCACGATCGCCCCATTCGGGTCTTTCAGGGCGTCCGAGACGACCGAGAGGTCGACCTCTCCCGGCGCGTTCGGCGGGCTTCCGCTGACGATACCAGCCATCGAGAACGCGCTGTGAACGTCGGGATAGTACACGTAGAGATAGCGGATGAGCAGAAAATCGAGCACGTTGTCCCCGACTTCGTCGAGGTTCTCGTGCTGGAACTCCAGGTCCGAGAGCTGTTTGATGCCCTCGACAGCCTGCACGACCGCGTCGATGAGTGATTCGATGTCGTTGACGACGGTGGTGGGGTCTTCCGGAATGCCGGCCTCGACGACGTTCTGCACCACGGTGACCGGCCCGAGAATGTCGTTCGAGACGGTGTCTGCGATCTTGTCGAACTCCTCTTCGAAGAGGTACTGCCCGATGCCACACTGCTCGACGAGCATGACCACGCCGTCTGGCCCGTTTTCGAACGCATGGGTAACCGGTTCGAGGAAGCGGAGCAGCTCGCGGACGACTATCTGCATCGTCCCCGGTTCCGAAGAGTCCTGTTTGGTGGGTTTATTGGATGCCATGTCGATCAGTTCTTCCTCCCGAGCGGGACCAGTTCCAGTGAGACACCCGGCGTCCCGAGCAACTTGCGAGCGTCGGCATCGACGGACGGTCTGGCGTCGGGGAGCAGTCCCTCGACGGAGTCCTTGTCCTCGACGCCCGTGGGAAGGTAGATGAACTCGAGATACGTCTCCAGCGAGTAGTTCCAGAAGGGGTTGAGTTCCGGAGACCCAGTGACGTAGAGGGGTTCGATTCCCATCAGTGGGGTGAGGATCGACGACGTGAGCGTGACCGTCGTCTGCCAGTCTTCACCCGAGTGCTTCGTCACATCGACGGAGTCGATCCGCTCCAGTTCGCCCGTCGGCAAGCCTTGCATAATCCGACTGCTGGTGAGGTTGATAGACCCGATCTCGTCCGACGAGCCGACGAACTCGGCGTCGGCGATGTCTCCGTACGCCCTCGCGTAGTAGTAGCGGAGTTCGTCGTTCGTCGGGTTCGACCTGAGGTCGGGCGGAAGGTACGGACAGCGCGTATCCCACGACTGGTCGGTGCGGTTCTCGTCGCTGTCGTCGAGGTCGATCTTGTGCTGGAGTGGCCCGTATCTGGACTCTCCGGTGTCCGAGTTGTAGAACAGCGGTCGGACCCACAGTTCACCGTCGAGGTCTCGCCCCGGTTTGAACGTCAGGTGGAGCTTATGCCACAGCTTCATGTTGCTGTCCAGTTTCGGCTCGTACAACGCACTCTCCGTGTGGAGCCCTCGGACCTGATTCGAGAGGATTGCTATCTGACGTGCGTAGTTGGGACCATCGTCGTCGACGAACCGGAACTGTAACTGCCCGGGGTCGTCGTAGTCGAGGTCCTCGCTCGTGCCGAACACCGTCTTCCCGATGAGTACTGCAATTTCGGGGTCGACGACCCAGCCGCGAATCATCCCCAAAACGAACGAGAGACCGATGGCAGCAACGACGACGATGGCCGCGACACCGCCCGTGACCGCGGAGCTCCCGGCGATCCAGACCGCACCGATGTCGAGGACTGCGATGAGCCCGCCGAACACGGCCGCGTCGATGTCGCTCAGCATGAACCGGCTGACGGACTTGTAAACGTCGACGAGTGCTGCGCCGACGGTCAACCAGAACGAGAGCTTCTCCATCAGTTCGGGCCCGATCTCCTTCACCAGTTGCTGTGCGAAACTGAACTTCCAGTGTTTGCCGAGGTGCTCGATCGAGTCGACTACGAGATACGAGAAACTGACCGATACCGAGAGGAATTCCTGGAATTCCAGGTCGTTGTCCGTGGTCGCGTCGGAGATCCCGATCGCGACCAGAAACATGTTCGTCACCACGATACCGGACTTGAGCGGATAGAGCGAGCTCGGAATACTATCGAGTCCCTTCCAGACCGTGAGTCCGTGCAGAGCGCCCTTCGAACCAACCTTGTACCACTTCGCGGACGTCTCCGCAGCGGCCCAGAAATCGCTCGAATCGACGGGGTTCTCGTCCTGCGCTCCAGTCACGAAGTCGTAGAATGCCTGGTTGTCGAGCCCGAGGTCCCGCAACTGACTGCTGTCGTAGTTCGTCGCGAAGAACTTGAGGTGGTACTCCTGCATGACACCGCGTGCGGTCTCGACCGAATCCCGAAGCTCCTCCTCCGCCGCCATCTTGACGTACGTGGACGCACCCGACGCGAGGGCCTTCGTGAGCTTGTGGTGGTTCTCCAGCATCGCCTTCGCATTTCCTTTCTGTTTCCCGGTCGCGTTCGAATCGAGAGCCGCCAGTCGCCCGGTCTGGGGGTCGTAGAACTCGCTGTAGCGGTCTTCGCGGACGCAGATAATCGGCCCGCCCCGGGTCCACTCGTTCTTCTCCTTCTCGGTCACCTTGGGGGGGTCGAACACGTTTCGCGGGTCGAACATCCCCGGTTCGTTCCGGTGTGCGAAAATCTCTCCGAGGAACCGTTTCCCGGACTCGCACTGGGTAAATCCGTCCAGCAGGGTACCGAGGAACGAGAGCTGTTGCTCGTAGTCCATCTTCTTGAGCGCGAACATGAACGCGTTGTCGAGGAACTCGGGGTCTCCGTCGGGTGTGTCTGCACCCTTCATCAGCTGGATAATGTAGAGCGCGCTGTGTTCGAGGTCCGCGCGATAGGCGTAGACCTTTCGTCCGAACGTGATGAACTCCAGTCCGGTGTCTTTGATGTTCTGACTCGTCTTGTCGAGACCCTGGTACACGACTCGGTTGCTCCCGACCTGTTTCAGTCCGAGCAGCTCCGGGACTGTCGCCTGGGGGTTGTCCTCGATGAACGTCTCGTAATACTCCTGTGAGTAGGTCTGCTTGTTGAAGCCGGCCAGCCACTGCGTCGGGTTGATACCGAGCCGCTCGAGTGTTTCCTCCCGTTTCGAGTCGGTCTCGCGAAGGATGTTCGAGATCAGTGTCCAGAGTCCTATCTTGCGTTTTCGCTCCAGCAGCTGCGTCTCGAACTCGGACCGCTTCTCGCTTATCAGGTCGTCCTCTCTGGACTGTTCGAAGTTCTGTCGCTTGATGGCTGCTATCTCTTTCTGGAGCTGGTCGGCGTCGTCAGCCCGGTACGCGAAATCGTAGTAGCGTTTGAGGCTCTCACCGAATCGCCGTCTGTAGATCTTCGCTTCTCGCACCGCTTTCCCGGTATCCAGATCGGTCCCGAAGTCGTGTTGCTGGTCGTACTGTTCGTTCCGTATCTCGACGTCGGTGACGTCCCACCCGACACGAATCTGGGCCGGGCTGTCGGCCCGGTGTGAGTAGAGGACGACCTGTGCGATGACGACGAACGTCTCGTGTTGCTCGTTCTTCCTGCAGTCGTCTTCGTGCCAGTAGTGGCTGATGAAGTCGTACGACGGGTTGTTCTTGTCGAGCCACTCCTGTTTCGAGTGTCCCGGTGTCCGGTTCGTCATGTAGAACTGCGTCGTCTCCGAACGACTCCTGTAGTCGCTCCCCTCGTGTGATTCGACCACCGAGACGACGTTCTTGAGATTCCCCTGGAGGCCGGGTCCCCCATAGCGCGACACGTTATTTTGGAACGACTCCCCGTCCGTCGTCGGGTTGTGGAAGAACGCCCATCTGACGAACCACTTGTCCTTCACCGATTTCTCGACATCGTCCGGGTACGTCAGTTCGAGGCCGAGTCCGACTGGCTCACCCGTCTTCATCTCCTCCGTCCCTCCGTCGGGAAGGACGATTTTCGGGCCCATGTCGGGCACTGAGATACCTTGTTTCTGTTGATAGTCCGCTGGTGTCAGGATCGAGACGTTCGGCCGGGGGGTCGCAGACACGTCGGCCGCCTCGTATGCCTTCTCGAACCCCGTGCGCTCACTCATCGTGTCCCTCATTCGTGTTGTCGCATGCGTTAGAGACGGATTCGGGGCAGTCAGCAGGTCCACCGTTCGTGGGGTGTCGTCGCGGTATCGTGTCGTGAGTCGTCATATTCATAGCTCACCTCGTTTCGGCCAGGCCCGGTAGAACACGACCGGCCTGACCTCGCTGTCGGTGTTCCGCCGTCCGGTACTGACGCTGCGGGTCTCGACCTCGAAGCCGGTGTTCGTGACGCCCGACACCACGACGTCGTCGCGGCCGGTCACGGTGCCGTCGTCGCCGAGGGCGAGGACCCGAGCCGCCGATGGCTGGCCCTCGGTCCGCGAGCCGAGTTCGACGCCGCCGTCGGTGGCCGCGCCCTGGCCCTCGGCACCCTCGGCAACGGGTGGAAGCACGCGCCCGAACACGTCGTCGGCGGCGAGCGAGCCGTGGAGCAGGTGGTGGCTGACGCTGCCGTCGGCGGCGGGCATGGCGACGCCGTGGGACCAGCCGAAGCCGAAGGCGTGGTCGGCGACGACCTGGTCGGTGCCGAGCGCGTCGAGGTTGCAGGTGGTGAACTCGACCATCGCGGGGTCGAAGCCCACGTCGACGCGGGTCGGGTAGTCGGCGTCGGGCGCGGGGACGCGGAACTGGCCGATCGCGGGCGTGCGGTGGTCGGCGGCCTCGACGGCGACGTAGGTGACGAGGTGGCCGCCCTGCCCGGTGTCGGTCACCTCGTCGTAGGTGAGCTCCATCGTCTCGCCGAGCTCGGTGACGCGGCCGGTGGTGTGTGTGCCGAACTCTTCGCCGCGGCCGTGCATGAGGTGGAGCGCGCGGTCCTGGTAGCCGCCGTAGGCGTTCCGCACGACCGTCTCGGGGACGAGCGTGCTGTTGGCGACGTGCTGCTGGACCGCGTCGTTGGGCGTCTTCACGGCCTCGCCGTGGGAGACGCCGATGGCCCCGTCGGTCGCGGAGGCGGTATCGATGCCGTGGACCGCGTTGACCGACGTGAGCGAGACGAAGCTCGCGTCGAGGCCGAGCGAGACGGACTGGACGCCGGCGGTCGCCGGGGTGAGGAAGTGCCCCGTCTCGACGGTCGCGTCGCCGTCGGTCCGGAACGCCCGGAACATGACCGTGACGCTGTCGTCGCGGCTGTCCTCGGGGAGCGACGAGCCGTCGAAGGACATCTCGAACCCGCCGCTGGTCGTCTTCGTGACCCTGCCGGCGAGCGCGCCGGCGCTGCCGTCGTCGTGGACGAGCAGGTCGAGGACGAGTCCGTCGCGACCGGAGCCGACCGCACTGCCGGTTCGTCTGGCGTCGTTGGCGACGCTGACGGCGTTCTGTGTCAGCGTGCCGTCGTCGGCCCGCGAGAGCGTGCCGTAGGTCCAGCCGTCGGTCCGGACGGTGTCGTCGCCGGTGCGGCCGACGTTGTTCGTCGCGGTGAAGAGCACGAGGTCGGGCTCGAAGTCGAGGTCGGTCACCGCGACGGTGCCGCCGCCGGGCGGCGTCTCGAACGTTCCCGTCGCGTAGTCGTCGATGCCGCCTTTCGTTCCGGAGCCGCGTCCGGGGATGTGTGCGGGGATGTCGATGTCGCCGTCGGGCGAGCCGCCGGTGGTGCCGCCGGACGGTGCGGGCGTCGACCGGGTGCGACAGAGCAGGTAGCCGCCGCCGGCACCGACGCCGGCACCCGGGATGACCCACCACGGCGGGACGAGGAACCCCTCGTCGTTGCCGCCGCCGGGCTCGTCGCCCGGCCCAACCGCGGGGTCGAGCGGCAGGGCGACGCTGTCGGTCGCGCCGTCGTCGTCGACGACCTCGAGCATCGGCGAGGCGTTCGCCGTGTCGTCGTAGGTGTGGTCGGTCGTCGGCCCGGCGGTCACCGCGTCGGTGGTGCCGTCGCCGTCGAAGTCCCAGCGGTACTCGACGACCTGACCGTCGGGGTCGGTCGCGTTCGAGGCGTCGAAGCTGACCGTGTCGCCGGCGGCGACGACGAACGACGAGGGTGCGAACGCGGCCGTCGGCGGTGTGTTCTCCGTGGTCACGTCGACCGGCGGGCAGTCGACGACCGACGACCGCTCGCTCGGGTACGCGAGCACCCGGACGCGGGGCGAGTACGTGCCGGGTTCGGGGTAGGTGGTCGTCGTCGTCGGCTCGGTGACGTAGTCGCCGAAGCTCCCACTGCCGGTGTCGAACTGGTAGTCGTCGGCTCGCTCGGAGCGCGCGGCCGAGATGGAAACCGGCTCACCGACGACCACCTCGCGTGCGGAGACCGAACACCGCGCGACGGGACCGGGCTCGCGGTTCACGTCGACCGCGCCGAACGCGCGTGCCGTCGCACCGTCGTCGTCGACGACGACCAGCCGGACGGCGTAGGCGCCGTCGCTGGGGAACGTGTGGGTCGTCGTGGGGGTCGCCGTGGTGCTGTCTATGGTGCCGTCTGCGTCCCAGTCCCAGCGGTAGGACCCGATACTGCCGTCGGGGTCCGTGGAGTTCGAGGCGTCGAACGTCACCGTCTCGCCGACGCCCGGGCCCGCGGGCGAGTACGTGAACGCGGCGTTCGGGGGGACGTTGTCGGTGGCGACGGTGACGGTGCCGCAGTCGGCGGTGTCGCTCCGCTCCGCGCTCCTCCCCCAGACGCGGACCCGGACGTCGTAGCTGCCCTCCTCGACGTAGTCGACGGTGCGCTGGCTCTGGGTCGTGTAGTCGCCGAAGCCGCCGCCGGTGTCGTACTGGTACTCGGCGGCGTTCGCGGACGCCGAGGCGTCGATGGTGACCGAGCCGCCGGGCTCGATGGCAGACGGCGAGACGGTGCACTCGGCGACCGGCGCCGACTCGACGATGCTCACGTCGCGTGACGTCGAGCCCGTCAGCCCGTCGTCGTCGACGACCGTGAGCTGAGTCACCGCGTAGCCGGGTCCGGTCGAGTCGTAGGCGTAGGGGTGATCGACCACGGCGTACGTCGTCGTCTCGTCGATGCTGCCGTCGCCGTCGAAGTCCCAGCGGTACTCGGCGATGGTCCCATCGGGGTCGCTGGAGGCGGAGGCGTCGAGCCGTGCCGGTTCGCCGGCGACCGCGGGCTGGGGCGAGACGGTGAACGACGCCTCCGGTCCTGCGCTCTCCGGGTCGACCGTGAACTCGACCGTCGTGCTCGCGCTGTCGCCGTCGTTGTCCGTGACGGTTATCCGCACTGCCTTCGGGCCCTCGGTGGTGTAGGTGCGGTTCTCGCGGCCGTCGATGCCGAGCTCGACCGACTCGTTCACCTCGTAGCTGCCGTCGGCACCGAAGTCCCATCGGAGGTAGTAGATCTCGCCGTCGTCGTCCGCCGAGGCGGTCGCGTCGAACTGGACGGTGCCGCCGACGGTCGGGTTCGACGGGTCGTAGGTCAGCTGCGGCGTCGGCGGCGTGTTCGGTGCGACGGTGAACTCGGGGCAGGCTGCCGTGTCGCTCGTCTCGTCCGAGGCGTTGTACGCGTAGACGACCGGCTGGTAGGTCCCTTCGGAGTAGTTCGTCGTGTAGAACGCGTCGTCGGTGAACGGGGTGTCCGGCGTGCCGTCGCCGTCGAGGTCGTACCGGTAGCTGTCGGCGTTCCGGGAGTCGAACGCGTAGATGCTCATCGGCTCGCCCGGTTCGGGGTACTGCTGTGAGATCTCGCAGGCGGCATCCGGCGTGCGGGTCGTGGCGGTGTCGGTCCCGCCGAAGCTGTTCCCCAGCCCACCGAGACCGCCGTCCCCCGCAAAGACCGGCTGTGCCAGCACGCCACCTCCAATGACGACGGCCGCGACGAGCCCGGCGACGAGTGCCCAGGACGGACAGGACGAACAGTCGCTCATCCCGACACCCTCGGGACGGGCCGCCCCGGGGAACGGGCACCGAGGGGTCGCCGGCGTCCGTCACGGAGTGCGTCTCGTTCGGGCAGACCGCCAGCGGCGGCAGCGTCTGTCGGTCGCGGGAGTCGTTCCGCCGTCCACCCCACAGCTGGAACCCCCAATAACTCCGGTTTCGGGAGTTTGAACCGGTTCTCCGGAGCGTCTGTGCCACTCGTGCTCATTTCCTCTAGGGAGTACTGTGAGGGTCATATAACCGGACGCTAAATACGTCGTGCCACCCGTGGCGGCGCGACAGGGTGCCGCTGTCTGTCGATTTCGAGCGCTGGTTGCAGGAGCCTCCTACCGAGAGAAACAGGTCTCTACCCGGACAGGTGGCGTGTGAAAGGACGCGGTCGGTCGTGGCTCGGTCGTCGGTGGCGGCGGTGACCTCAGATGAAGTCGGAGACGCTCGGGCCGCCGTCGTCGCCGCCCTCCTCGCCGCCGCCGCCCATGCTCTGGAAGACGATGGGGTCGCGCGTCTGGAGCCAGACGCGGCCGTCGCCGGAGAACTTCGATACGTAGCCCTCGCCGCCGAGCATCGTGGACTTGATGCCGCCGTCCTTCTGGCGGTCGAGGTTCAGGCCGTCGGTCCAGGCGACGAGGTGGTCCTCGTCGACGATGGCCGGGTCGCCCGGCGAGACGTCGACCTCGTACACCGAGCCGTACGCCGAGAGGAACGCCATGCCGGTGCCGTCGAGCGCGAGCACCTTCAGCTGGCCCGAGGAGAACAGGTTCCCCGCCTCGTTCATCGCCGAGGACTTGTTCACGTTCGGCCCCCAGGCGAGCGTGGAGCCGGACTGGGACTTGATACGCCCGGTCTCGCCGAGGTCGAACGCGACGATGTCCCCCGGGTGGTCGGGCGCGAGCACGACGTTCGCGCCGGACTCGCGGGCCGTGAACTCGTTCGTGACGAGGTCCTTGCTGCTGCTGACGGCGCTCTTGACCATGCCGCCGAGGCCGCCGTCGCCGCCGACGTTGGCCTCGGTGTCCATCGTGTCGCTCCGGCTGACCATCGCGCCGGTCTTCGCCCTGATCGACTCCCCCCGCTCCATCGTGACCTGCAGGATCGCGTTGCTGGGTCGCTTCCGGATGTCGAACTCCATACAACCGTCGTCTGGTTGCATCCGCCTAATATGTTTTCATACCAATCATAATGGCCGTTGTTTTTACTCTCTGGGACGGAACTGTGGCCGCGACGTGTCCTACTCTCAGTCGCCGAACGCGCCCGAAGCGGCGAGCTCGTCCAGTCGGTCGTCGTCGTAGCCGACCTCCCGGAGCACCTCGCGGGTGTGCTCGCCGAGTCTCGGCGGGAGGTGGTCGAAGCCGCTCTCCGCGTGGCCGTAGTTCAGGGGGTGTTCGATGACCGGCACGGTCCGCTCGCCGTCCGAGAGCTCGGTCATCACGCCCCGGGCTTCGGTCTGCTCGTTGTAGAGCGCGTCCTCCGGTTCGTTCACCGGCCCGGCGGGGATGCCGGCGTCCTCGACCAGCAGGTCCATCCACTCGTCGGTGGTCCGCTCGGCGAACGAGGGGGCGAGCTCGACCTCCAGCTCGTCCATGTGCTCGACGCGGTCGGCGTTCGTCTCGAACCGCTCGTCCTCGGCGAGTTCGGGTCGACCGATGGCGTCACAGAGCCCGCGCCAGAGCTTCTGGTTCAGGCAGGCGACGTTGAGGTGACCGTCGGCCGTCTCGAACGTCTGGTACGGCGCGAGCACCGGGTCCTTGGTGCCCATGCGCTTCGGCTGCTCGCCCGCGAACACCTTCCCCGCCTGCTTCGTCAGCCAGGGCAGCGTCGCGTCGAGCATCGCGAGGTCGATGTACTCCCCTTCACCGGTCACCTCGCGCCGGTACAGCGCGGTCACGATGCCGAACGCGGCCCACATCGCGGTGATGAGGTCGGTCTGTGGCAGCCCCACCTTCACGGGTCGGCCGTCGGCCTCGCCGGTGACGCTCATGATGCCGCTCATCCCCTGCACGAGCAGGTCGTAGCCCGGCCGCTGGCTCCACGGCCCGGTCTGGCCGAACGCCGAGATGGCGCAGTACACCACGTCGTCGTTCACCTCGCGGATGGACTCCTCGTCGACGTGCAGCTTCGCCGCCGTCCCAGGCCGGTAGTTCTGGACGAACACGTCCGCCTCGGCGACGATGTCGTACAGCGCGGCGAGCCCCTCCTCGCGCTTGAGGTTCAGTTCGACGCTGCGCTTGTCGTAGTTGATGGTCCAGAAGTACGGCGACTCGCCGTCGATGAACGGTGGCCCAGAGTGGCGGTTGTCGTCGCCGACGCCGGGCCGTTCGACCTTGATGACCTCCGCGCCCTGGTTGGCGAGCATCAGCGACGCGAACCCGCCCGTGACGAACGTCGTGAGGTCGACCACGGTGATGCCGTCGAGTATCTGACCGTCGGGATTCATGCTACCAATGCGCGAGGGGAACGCGCAAAAAGCTTCGTACACAGGAGGTCGGCATCGGGTGACGACCCCGCCCGACCAGCGAGGTGGCGCTACGACGGACATGGACCGGGCTGCGGGGTCGTCACCGCCGGAAGTTTACAGATATCGTAAACTCTCGGCCGGCGATGGCGTCCGACCAGCCGGCTGGCGCGCGGCTGGCGGGACGACGCAAGGACCGCAGGGACGAGGACCGCAGCGAGTTCTCTGCGAGCGTGCGAGCGGCGGGCAGCGAGACGACGAAGGCGTCTCGCCAGTCGCAGCCGACGAGCACGTCGGGGCTTTCTGGCTGTCGTCTGTCCCCGTGTTTCAGCCGAATTTCGACGCGCCACGACCCGATAACGGCCGAATCCCTCACGAACGATTCGACGGTGGAACTACATATCCGCCACGCCTGTCCCATGCTAGCGATGAACCAGCCACCCGAGCACTGTCCCTACTGCGGAGCCCCCGTCGACCCCGTCGACTCGCCGATGGTGAGCGACGCTGCGGACACACCGATGATCTACCGCTGCGAGTCGTGCGACGACTACGTGTTCTACAACCCGACGCCGGGTGGGAGCGTGGCGGTCATCGACGGCGACAGCGTCCTGCTGGTCGAGGACTTCCGGTCGCCCGGCGAGTGGAAGCTCCCCTCCGGCCGCATCGAGCTCGGGGAGACGCCGCGGGAGGGCGTCGCCCGGGAACTCGAAGAGGAGACGGGCCTCGCGGTCGACCCGGCGGAGCTCGTCTACTTCTTCGACGAGGCGGGCGAGCCCGCCGACGAGCAGTACATGGTCGGCATCGACTACGCCGTCCACCGGTCAGACACGACCGGCACCGTCCAGGCGGCCTCCGACGCGACCGATGCCCGTTTCTTCACGCCCGACGAGCTGGCGGCCTCGGCGCACGAGCTGAAGTTCACCCACGTCCAGCGCTTCGGCGAGAGTCTGGAGTGGCTGGTCGCGGAGGCGACGGACGCACTCGAAGCGTGTAGACCGCCGTCGTCGCCGCCGCGGTAGCACCGCTCGCGTCAGGCCTCCAGCGCCTCGTACGGCACCACGGCGACCGTCTCGTCCACCGCGAAGCCCTCCCGCGTGAGCACGAGCCCGTCGGCGCGGGTCGCCCGCGTGGACGACGCCAGCACGCTCGGGTCGAACGTCCGGTCGTAGATGGCGAGCCCGGAGTCCGGGTGCCCCAGCGGCGTCGCACGGCCGGCGTCGAGCCTGACCGGGACGGCGTACTCGACCCCCTCGCCGCCGATGGCGTCCGTCTCGGGCACGTCGAGGGCGACCGTCGCCGTCGCCGCGAGCGTTGGGAGCGACGCCGAGCCGGTGAACAGCGGCCGCGCGACGAGACAGGCGGTGGTGTGGGCGGCGACCGGCTTGCCGGGCAGTGCGACCGCGACGGCGTCCTGTTCGGGGAGGCGGGCGACGGTCACGGGCTTGCCGGGCCGCAGGGCGACGCCGTGGACGACGAGTTCGCCGAGGTCGGCGAGGGTCTCGACGACGTGGTCGCCGTGGCCGACGCTCGTCCCGCCCGTCGAGACGACGACGTCGTGGGTCTCGGCCGCGTCAGTCAGGAGCGTCCGCACCGCGTCGGGTTCGTCGGGGGCGGTTCCGGCGTGTGTCGCGTCATGGCCCCACGACCGGGCGAGGGCGAGGAGCATGTTCGAGTCGCGGTCGGGCTGGCTCCCCTCGTGGATCTCCGTGCCGGTCGCGACGACGCCGACGCTCGCGCGTTCCCGGACCACGACCGTCTCGACACCGAGGTCGTCCAGCAGCACGGCGTCCTTCGGCGAGAGGCGCTCGCCGGCGGCGAACACTTGCTCGCCGGCCCGGACGGTGCTCCCGCGCTCGTAGACGTGTGTGCCCGGCGGGAGGTCGGGACCGTGGAGTTCTCCATCGGTGTCGGTCGTGTCCTCGCGCTTGACGACGACGGTCGCACCCTCGGGCAGCGGCGCGCCCGTGGCGATTCGGACCGCTTCGCCCGACCCGAGTTCGGGCGGCTCGTCGTCCGGGGTCACCCGCTCCCCGACGACGGTGAGCGGGTAGTCGTCGGCCGCGTCGAAGGCGAAGCCGTCCATCGTCGCGTAGTCGTGTGGCGGCACGTCGGCGGGTGCGTCGACGGTCTCGGCGAGGGTCCTGCCGGCGACGGCGTCGGGCGTGACGGAGTCGGTCGCACGGTCTTGGAGGGAGTCGGCCCGCAGCGACAGCACGTGCTCCACGGCCCGGTCGCGCGAGAGGAGGTCGTCGGTCATGTCGGCGGGTTCGCCCCCGTTCGTGTTAACGGTTGGCACGACGGGCGCGACGGTCCGGTCAGGTGCGGTTCCAGCCCGCCGAGCCCTCGACGTAGGGATCGAGCGCATCCTTCAGCGCCTCCACGTCCTCGGGGTAGATGGTGAGGTCGTCCGCTTTCCCTTCGGCCGTGATGCGGACCCGGTCGCGACGGCCGTAGGTGAAGTAGAGGCTGATACCGCCGGCGACGCAGAAGCCGACCCCGGCGAGCAGGTTCCGCGGGATGGAGAAGAGGCCGAAGCCGACGAGCGCGAGGCTCATGATGACGAGGAACCAGTCGAGCGGCTCGACCCGGATGGTCGCAATCTGGTCGAACTCGACGTACACCGGGTCCTCGTTCCGGTGGACGACGGCGAGCCTGTCCGGCGTGACGCCGACCCAGCCGCCGTCGCGTAGCTGTCCCCTGTATTCGAGGTTCGCCTCTAACTCCGACGCTTGCACGTTCCCCTCTCGTGACCCCCAGCCCCCTGACTGTTGCGGTGGGGCGGGCTGTCGCTGGCGGGACGATGTCGAAAGAAGGGGTGTGGCTGTGCGAACGGTCGCGGTCAGTCGCCGCCGGGTGCGGGGCGCTCGTCGTCGCCGTCGCCCATGCGCTCCCAGAACGGTTTGAAGTCGTCCGCGTCTTCGGTGATGTCCTCCCAGGTCGTCAGCCCGCGCTCCTCGCGGGTGCCGGGGATGGTGTTGTCGAGGACGAACGCGACGATGCCCCCGACGGCCATGCCGGTGCTGCCGATGACGAACGTCGTCGTCGCGATGATGCCCAGCGGCGAGACGCCAGCCACCTCGACGCCTTCGAGCAGGGTGAACGGGAACTCGCCCGCCAGCCCGGTCTGGAACGCACTGGCACCACCGACGTTGCCCATGTACGCCGGGATGGCGAGCCCGGCGAACAGCGCGATGCCGATGATGAACACGTTCCGGTTCTTGTCGAGGTCGACGAACTTCAGCTGCGAGAGGCCGACCGCCGCGATCTGCCCGAACATCGCCAGGAACAGCCCCCCGACGATGGGGTTCGGGATGGTCGCGACCAGCTGGCCGAAGTAGCCGACGAAGCCGACGAAGAGCATCACGATGGCACCGATCTGGACGACGTACCGGGAGGCGACGCCGGTGATACCGATTGCACCGACGTTCTCCGTGTACGAGGTCGAGCCGTTGCCGGTCCCCATAAGGCCGGCGAACGTGTTGCCGATGCCCTCCATGCCGATGCCGTGGTTGACGCGCTGGGCGTTGGGTGCACCCTTGCCGGCCATGCGGGCGACGGAGTGGTAGTCACCGAAGCTCTCGATGACCGACGCGAGCATCCCGGCGAACATGCCGATGATGAACGAGCCGGTGAACTGCGGCATCCCCCACTGCAGCGGGTAGATGGCGAGGATGGGGTCGGCGTTAGCCACCGTGTCGAAGTTGATGTAGCCGGCCGTCCCGGCCGCGTAGATGCCGGTGAACGACAGCACGGCCGCGACGAGCCACGCCGCGACGAGTGCGAGCAGGACCGGGAACAGCCGGAATGCCCGGTTGTAGTTGTTGAGGTACTGCGAGAACAGGACGATCAGCAGCACCGTCAGGCCGAGCAGCCACCAGTTCTGCGTAGCCGAGGTGATCTGCGGGACGCTGAACAGCGCCAGCCCGATGAGGGCGATGACCGGAGCGATGACGATGGGGCCCATGTGCCGCTTGAGCCAGCCCATGATGCCGAGGTATCCGATGAATATCTCGGCGATACCGGCCACGATGACCGCCCCCTGTAGCTCCAGTATCATCGTCTCCCAGCCGCCGCCGCTGCTGGCGATGACGCCGATGATGGCGAGTGCGGGTGCGAGCATCGAGAACGTCCCGCCCTGTACGAGCGGGTAGCGGTTTCCGAGTGTGGTCTGTGCCAGGGTTGCGACGCCGGAGACCACGAAGAACGTCCCGATGAGTTTCGCGGTCACGTCGGCCGGCATTCCCATCGCGCCCGCGAGTACAAGCGGAATGGCGATGGTCGCGCCGACCATGGTCAGGTAGTGTTGGAACCCGAGGAAGATGGACTCCAACAAGGGTGGTTTGTCTTCGATTCCGTACTCGACGAAATCGGACTGTTCCGCCCCGCCCGCGGCGGCTCGCGCCTCCTCGGGAATCGGGGGTTCGTCCACGTCGTCCGTGTTATCTTCGTTACTCATGCGTGCCTCCGATAGTGTGTCACTTGTCCACCTGCCACACTATACCCCTTCAATCAAAAACATCATAATTAAAACTGTCGTCGCTTCGTCGGGGAAATTGGTCCTTCGACCGGGGTCAGAGGCGGTATCACGCGGTTAGTCCTCGTGCTCGACACGACGACACCCGAACCAGTTAGCCCCCGGGCGAGTGGGTGGCCGACGCGCCGGACGTGGCCGCGATTCTCGGCTCGCTGGAACGACGGCGGGGCAAGCTATTTGCGCTCCGTGGCGGTGTGTGGGTGTATGACAGACGAACCGCGCTACGCCGTCCACGCCGACCTGAACGTCATGATCGAGACGCGGGACGGCACCAGACTCGCCACGGACATCTACCGGCCCGCCGACCCCGACACCCACGAGCCAATCGACGACCCGCGGCCGGTCATCCTCGACCGGACGCCGTACGACAAGACCGGCGGACGCACCCGCCACGGCGAGTGGTACGCCTCCCGGGGCTACGTCATCGCCATCCAGGACGTGCGCGGCCGGTTCGACAGCGAGGGCGAGTTCTACATCCACGTCAACGAGGCCACGGACGGCGCTGACACCGTCGAGTGGCTCGCCGAGCGGGACTACTGCGACGGGCAGGTCGCCACGCTCGGCACCTCCTACGGCGCGTGGGTCCAGAGCGCGCTCGCCACGCAGGACCCCGACGGCCTCGCCGGGATGTTCGTCAACATGGGCGCTGCCAACGGCCGGGAGAAGACGTTCCGGCACAACGGCGCGTTCGAGCAGCGCTGGCTCTCCTGGGCGTTCACCCTCGGCGCGGGCTTCGCCCACGCATCCCTCGCCGACCCCGACGTGCAGCAGGTGTTCGCGGACGTGGACTTCCGCGAGGTGCTGAAGGACGGTCCCGTCGAGCGCGGCGAGACGGCCCTCGCCACCCTCCCCGGCTACGAGGAGTGGGCGTTCGACATCATGGAGACGGGCAGCGCGAGCGACGACCTCTGGCAGAACCCCGGCGTCGACTTCGAGCGCCACTACGACCGGAGCGCCGACGTGCCCACCGTCTACTCCGGCGGCTGGTACGACTCCTACACGGGCGCGACCTGCGACAACTTCGTCGGGCTCGCCGACCGGAAGGACGCGGACCACTACCTGCTGATGGGGCCGTGGACCCACCTCGCGCGCCTCCCCGGCGGTCACGACCACAGCGAGCAGCTGCTGTTCCCGCCGCTGACGTGGGAGCATCCGACCGCCGGCGACCTCGCGTTCGGCGAGAACGCGACCCGGAAGTACCGCGAGACGCGCAAGCGGTTCTTCGACCACTACCTCCGCGGCGAGGACTCCTGGGACCACCCGCGCGTCGAGTACTTCCTGATGGGCACCGGCGACGGGCACAGGACGGAGGCTGGCAACCTGTTCCACGGCGGCGAGTGGCGCAGCGCCGAGGAATGGCCGCCCGCGGGCACGGAGATGACGAGGTTCTACGCGCACGGCGACGGCAGCCTCTCGACCGAGGCCCCGACCGCCACCGACTCGGCGACGACCTACGAGTTCGACCCCGACGACCCGGTGCCGACCATCGGCGGCAACACCTCCTCGTACCTCACCTACGAGCCCCGCGACGAACCCGTCGGCGCGTACCCGCTCGGCGACCGGAACATCATCGACTTCGCGGGGCGGGGCGGCTACGACCAGCGGACCCACGAGGGGACCTTCGGCGCGAGCGAGCCATACGGCCCCCTCGCGGACCGCGACGACGTGCAGGTGTTCCGGACGCAGCCGCTGGAGGAACCCGTCGAGATAGCCGGCCCCATCCGGGTCCGCGTCTTCGGGGCGACCGACGGCCCCGACACGGACTTCACCGCGAAGCTCATCGACGAGTACCCGGCGAGCGATGACTATCCGGGCGGCTACGCGCTCAACCTCTCGGACTCCATCTGCCGCGGGCGCTACCGGGGCTACCGCGACGAGCCGGACCTGCTCGACGCCAGCGAGGTGTACGAGTTCTACATGGAGCCGTACGACACCGCGAACCGGTTCGAGGCGGGTCACCGCATCCGGCTCGACGTCTCCTCCTCGAACTGGCCGCGCTTCGACGTGAACCACAACACCGGCGGGCCGCTGTACGGCGGCGACGAGAGGCGTGTCGCCGAGAACACCGTCTTCCACGAGGTCGACAACCCGACGCACATCGAACTGCCGGTGCAGCCGACGGAGTGAGGCCGTCGGCGAGGAGACCGGCCGTCCTCGGCGACTCCCACACGGCCGGAATCGAGGCCACGCTTTTGCCCTCGGCCCCAGAACGTGCTCCTATGGCTCCCGTCCGTCGCCTCGTCATCGACGTCCTGAAACCGCACGAGCCACCGCTCGTCGAGTTCACGCAACAGCTCTCGGACCTGGACGACGTCGACGGCGTCACGTCGTCGCTCGTCGAGCTCGACAGGGAGGTCCAGAACGTCAAGCTCACGTTCGAGGGGGTCTCGGTCGACTTCGACGCGGTCCAGGCGACGGTCGAGAATCTCGGCGGGACGGTGCACTCGGTCGACGAGGTCGCCTGCGGGGAACGGGTCGTCGAGGACCGCAAGACGCCGCAGGACTGACCGTGCCCTCGATCTACCAGCGTCTCCTGCGCCTGCTCGGCAAGGAGGACGTCCGCTCTATCGCGCGCCGGTACTTCATCTCGAACGGCTTCGACGGGACGCTGACGAGCGTCGGCATCGTCGTCGGCGCGGTGCTGACCGGGGTCCCCGACGGCATCACGGTCGTGAAGATCGGGCTCGGCGCGGCCATCGGGCTCACCACGTCGGCCGTCTGGAGCGTCTGGGAGATCGAGCGCGCCGAGACGAGCGCCGAGATCAGGCGGCTGGAGCGGGCGATGCTCACCGACCTCGACGACACGCGCATCCAGCGCGAGCAGAGCGGCGCGCGACTGTTCCACGCCGTCGCGAGCGGGCTCGGCCCGCTGCTCGGCGTCCTCGTCCCGCTCTCGCCGTTCCTGTTCGAGGGGTCGCTGTTCAGCATGGTTGAGGCCGCCATCGTCGGCGTCGCCCTCGGCGTCGGCGTGCTCTCGACGTTCGGCGCGTACATGGGCTCCATCTCGGGGCACCCCTGGTACGTCTCGGCGGCCCGGATGGGGCTGGCGGGGCTCGTCGTCGCCGCCATCAACCTGCTGCTCCCGGGCTGAGCTCCGTCTCGTCGTCGCCACCGCCGTCCTCGTGGTGGCCGGTGTGGCGTTTCACGAACCAGCCGACGGCGAGCATCGGGCCGAGCCCGACCAGCAGCGCCGTGCCGAGGACTCCCCAGTCGCCCAGGGTGAGCGCGACGGTGCCGAAGTACGCGGAGAGGGGCGTGTACAGCACCGACAGGTGGAGTACGAGCGAGGCGCCGACGGCGAGCGCGAGCCACCGGTTCGAGACGAGCGGCGTGTCCCGCGACCAGCGGACGACGTACAGCTTCAGGAACTCGAAGACGACGAAGCCGGTGAACACCATCGTCATCGCGTACGGCGTCACGCTGGCCGCGCCGTCGAGCACGTAGACGAGCAGGCCGAGCATGACGACGGTGACGACGAGGCCCGCGCCGCCGATGAACGTGAGCATCTCGCGGTCGATGATGCCGGCGTCGCGGTTGCGCGGCTCGCGGTCCATCACGTCGCCGGCGGGGTCGGTCCCGAGTGCGAGCGCGGGCAGTCCGTCGGTGAGCAGGTTGATCCAGAGCAGCTGGACCGCCGGGAGCACGAGGTAGCCGAACAGCGAGGCGATGAACACGAGCGCGACCTCGGCGGCGTTCGCGCTCAGCAGGTACGCGACGAACTTCCAGACGTTGTCGAAGATCTTCCGCCCGCGCTCGATGGCGGTGCGGATGGTCGCGTAGTTGTCGTCGAGCAGGACGATGTCGCTGGCCTGCTTCGCCACGTCGGTGCCACGGATGCCCATCGCGATGCCCACGTCGGCGTTCTTCAGCGCCGGCGCGTCGTTGACGCCGTCGCCGGTCATCGCGACGGAGTAGCCCGACGCCTGCAGCGCCTTGAGGATGCGTACCTTGTGGACGGGCTCGGCGCGGGCGAACACGTGGGTTTTCTGGACCCGCTCCCGGAGCTCCTCGTCGGAGAGTGCCGCGACCTCGCTCCCGGTCATCACGTCGGACTCGATGCCGACCTCGCGGGCGACCGCGCCCGCCGTGACCGCGTTGTCGCCGGTTATCATCTTCACGCCGATGCCGGCACGGTGGGTGTCGGCGATGGCGTCGTGGACCTCCCTGCGTGGCGGGTCCATCAGCCCCTGGAGACCGACGAAGACGAGGTTCTCCTCGATGTCGCCGTCGTCGCCGTCGTCGCCCCGCTCCCTGTAGGCGAACGCGAGCACGCGGAGCGCGTCGTCTGCGAACGTCTCGACCTGCTCGCCGACGCGCTCCCTGGTCGCCTCGTCGAGCTCGACGGGGCCGTCGTCGGTGAGGATACGGGACGAGCGTTCGAGGACGACGCCGGGTGCACCCTTGACGTACACCACGTCGTCGTGGACGGTCGCCATGCGCTTGCGCTCGGACGAGAACGGGACCTCGTCGACGCGCTCGCGCTCGCCGCGGAGCGCCTCGACGTCGATGCCGTGGTCGGCGGCGGCGGCGACGAGCGCCCGCTCGGTCGGGTCGCCGTCCTCGGTCGTCGCGTCGTTGCAGAGCGCGCCGATCTCTAGCAGGAGGCCAACCCGGTCGCCCGTCTCGGCGGCGTCGACCGGTTCGGCGGTGTCGGGCACCTCGCCGCCGTCGCTCGCGGCCGGGTCGGCGGTTTCGTCCCCGCCACTGCCCGACCCCTCACCGAGGTCGACCGTCTCGTCGTACACCCAGCCGGTCTGGACGCGCATCTCGCCCTCGGTGAGCGTGCCGGTCTTGTCCGTGCAGACGACCTCGACCGCACCGAGCGCCTCGACCGCCGGCAGCGTGCGGACGAGCGCGTTCTCCTCGGCCATCTTGCGCACCCCGAGCGCGAGCGTCAGCGTGACGATGGCGGGCAGGCCCTCGGGGATGGCGGCGACGGCGAGCGAGACGCCGGTCAGCCCGGCCTGCACCCACGACGTGCCGCCGTAGACGAGCACGGGGATGACGATGGCCGCGAGCGCGATGACGCCGACGCCGAGCCGGCGGCCGAGCGCGTCGAGGCTGCGCTGGAGCGGCGTCTGGGTCTCCTCCGCGGTGAGCAGTTCGGTCGCGATAGCACCCATCTCGGTCTCCATCCCGGTCCCGACGACGACCACCTCGGCGCGCCCCCGGGTGACGCTCGTCCCCCGGTAGACGGTGTTCGTCCGCTCGGCGAGCGGCGTCTCCGCGGGGAGGGTCCCGGTCGACTTCGAGACGGGGACGCTCTCGCCGGTGAGTGCGGCCTCGTCGACCTCGATGGAGTGGGCCTCGACGACGCGCGCGTCGGCGGTCACCACGTCGCCCTCGCCGAGGACGACCACGTCGCCCGGCACGAGTTCGGTCGCCAGGACGGTCCGCTGTTCGCCCCCGCGCCTGACGGTGACCTCGGGCGCGGAGAGTTCCCGGAGCGCCTCGAGGCTCTGCTCCGCGCGGTACTCCTGGACGAAGCCGAAGATACCGTTCGCGAGCAGGATGATGGCGATGAGGATGGCGTCGACGGCGTGGCCGACGAGGAGCGAGAGTGCCGCGGCCGCGATCAGCACCCAGATGAGCGCGCTGGTGAACTGCGCGAGGAACACCCGCAGCGGCCCGCGGGCCGCCTCGGTCTGTATCTCGTTCGGCCCGTGCTCCTCGAGCCGCTGGGCCGCCTCGTCCGGGTCGAGCCCGTCGGGTGACGAGTCGAGCTCCTCGAACACCGCCTCGACGTCCTCGGTGTGCCACGCCATCGGTGTCGGGTCGAGGTGACGTGGGCCGGGAAGTTAGCGTTAGTGTCGCCGGTACCGCCGGCTCGAATAACGCGTCAGCTCCGCGACAGCCCGACCGTGCGCGTCCACACGAGCGCGACGCCCCCGACCGTGGCCGCCATCGCGCCGAGCCCGACCGCGAACGTCCCCGTGGCGACCAGCGTGCGACCGACGAGCCACGGGTAGCCGAGCGCGGCGAGGTTGCCGACGACGAGCATCCCGACGAGCGTGACGCCCGGGTCGGGCGCGATCTCGGTGAACGCGAGCGCGAAGAGCGGGCCGAACGGGACGCCGAAGCCGAGTCCGGTGAGCACGACGCCGGCGGCGACGAGGACGGGTCGGTCCGCCGCGACGGCCGCCGCGGTCCCGCCGAGGACGGCGGTCTGTCCGACGAGCGACCAGCCGACCGTGGCGGCGTCGCCCACCCGGGCGGCGAGCACGCCGCCGAGTGCGCGCCCGGCGACGGTCGCGAGCGCGAAGCCGACGAGGACGGCGGTCGCCGGGACGGCGGCGTCGGCCAGCAGGTCGGCGTACCACGTGCCGGCGACGACGAGGAAGCCGAACGTGGCGGCGTTGCCGAGCGCGAGCGTCGCCGCCACGGGTGCTCGGAGCGCCCGGAGGTACGACCCGACCGACGGCACGCCCCACGATGAGGTGGCCCGGCCGAGGGCGAGCGCGCCGGCCCCGCCGACCGCGACGACGACGGCCGACGCGACCGCCGGTTCGAGGGTCCCGAACCGGGCGATTGCGTCCGGGCCTGCCGCGAGTCCGACCGCGAACCCCAGCGTGAAGCCCGCGCCGAGCAGCCCCTGTGCGGTCGCGGTGTCGTCGCCGGTGGTCAGGCGGCCGACGTGGGTCATCGCCGCGACGAACGCCACGCCCTGGCCGAGGCCGACGAGGGCACGGGAGGCCAGCACGGCAGCGACGGTCGTGCTCGCGAGCAGCGCCGCGCCGACGGCCGCGAGAAGGAGTCCAAGAGCGGCGACGCTCCGGGGCGCGTACCGCCGGGTCAGCCGGTCCGCCGGGAGCACGGCGACCGCCTGTCCGAGCAGGAACGCGCTGGTGCCGGCCCCCGCCACGTCGGCCGGGACGCCGCCCGCGACCAGCACCGGGACGACCGCGCCGTAGCCCCCGACGGTCAGCCCGAGGCCGAACAGGCCCGTTCCGAGGACGAGGATGGCACGACGAGGGAGACCGCCGTGGAGGGTGGCTGGGGCTGTCGCGTCGGCGGCCGTCTCGCCGGTCGATGCGTCGCTCACGGACGCCGATGCTCGGTGGAGGGACAAGGACGTTCCGGCGGAGCGGGGGGACGGAGCCACCCACTCGCGGCCCCTCAGCGCTCGTGGACGGTCACGTCGACCTCCCCGTCGTCGACCGCGGCGGTGAGCATCGTCGCCGCGGTCGCGGGGTCCGCGCCGGTCACCGAGCCCGGGTTGAGGACGCGCACGCCGTCGTGGACCTCGTCGTCCAGCCGGTGGGTGTGGCCGCCGATACCGACGCGTGGCTCCTCGGCGTGCTCCTGTGTGGCCTCGGCGATGGTTTCGTACCACGCCTCCAGCGACCGGACGGTACCGTGTGTCACGACGAACGTCACGCCGCCGAGTTCGACCGATGCGACGGAGGGAAGGTCGATGTCCGGCGCGGCCATGTTCCCGTGGACGGCGGTCAGCTCGGTCGCGAGCTCGCGGACGTGGGCGAGGGTCCCGGTGCTCGTGAAGTCTCCGGCGTGGACGACGTGGTCGGCGGCGGCGATTCGGTCCTCGAACTCGTCGGGGATCTCCGCCTCGCGGTCCGGGATGTGGGAATCCGAGATGATGGCGACCTGCATGTCACTCACGGCGACGGTGAGCGTGAAAAGCGTTCGGCAGGCGGTGGGGGCTACGGCACCAGCACGCCGGTCCCGCTCGTCTCGCCGGCCCGGAGCCGCCGGTGGTAGTCGGGAACCTCGTCGAGCGAGAGCGACTCGCCGGCGTCGGCGTCGACGCGGCCGTCGGCGACGAGCCGCGCGGCGCGGACGACCTCGTCGCGGGTCGCGTACCGGGAGCCGATGAAGGCGGCTTCCTTCACGACGTACGCCTTCATCGGCGCGTCGAAGGCGCGGTCGTGGTGGGTGGTCAGCGAGACGACGCGGCCGCCCATCGCGAGTGCGTCCCAGGCGTCGTACAGGGTGTCGAGGTCGCCGACCGTGTCGACGACGACCGTCGGGCCGTCGCCGTGGGGCGTCGCCGCAACGAGTGCCTCGGCGAAGTTGTCCCCCCGGGCGTCGACCGCGGTGACGTGCTCGCCCGCCGTCTCGGCGTGGGCGAGCCGGTCGTCGGTCACGTCGGCCGCGAGGACGTGTGCGCCCCGGAGCCCGGCGACCTGCGCGAGGTGGTAGCCGATGCGTCCCGCCCCGCCGATGACGAGGACAGTGTCGTCGTCGCGCACGTCGGCGCGGTCGCAGACGTGGATTGGCGTGGCGACGCCGTCGGCCGCGACCGCGCCCGCGGCGAAGCTCGCGCCGTCGGGGAGCGGGAGCGCGTTCTCGGCCGGGAGGACGGCGGTCTCTGCGTACGCACCGTCGCGGTTCACGCCGAACCAGCCGCCGAAGTCGGTGCACTGGTTGGTGTCGCCGCGACGGCAGGCGTCGCACTCGTTGCAGGTCAGGTAGAAGTACGCCAGCACGTGTTCGCCGACCCGGTCGGGGTCGACGCCGTCGCCGACAGCGTCGACGACGCCCGCGAACTCGTGGCCGGGGATTCGCGGCGTGAGCCCGGGGTCGTCCGAGAGGCCGCCCTGGACGGCGTTCTCGATGGTCCGGTTGACGCCGCAGGCGCGCACGTCGACCCTTACCTCGCCGGGGGCCGGCTCGGGTCGGTCGACCGTCTCGACCGCGAGCTCGCCACCCCACTCGTCGAGGACGACCGCGCGCTGGCTCGGCATGGCCGTTCAGGCCTCGGTGAAGGCGACGACGCGGGACACCGAGGACTCGCCCCCGCGGAACCGCCACGGGAACGTCCCGATCTGGCAGCGCTCGTTCAGCAGCTCCGCGGGCACCTGCGCGTTCTCGACGTGGACGATGCCCTCCGGGAACAGCTCGGTGTGCATGAGCTGGTAGCCCTCGGGCGGGAATATCTCGTCGAGGTCGTCGACGCCGTGCTTCCTGCGGGCCTCGCGGGCGAGCTCGGGGCGCACGTCGCGGATGACCGTGTTCATCGGGTGGTCCGCGCTCCCGCAGTCGAGGATGAGGTAGTTCAGGTCCATGTCGCGGCACCACTCCGCGAACTCCATGTTCGGGCCGGGGTGCTTGCAGAAGAACGCGTGCGGGTCGGCCTCCTCGCGGTGCCAGGCGTACTTCTGGTAGCCGGTGTGGATGAACAGGATGTCGCCCTCGCGCACGTCGCACACGTCCTCTATCATCTCGCTGGTGTAGACGTCGTAGTCGCCGACCTTGTCGGAGATGTCGGCGACGACGGCGTCACCCACCAGCTCATCCAGGGGCATCGACTCGATGTCCCGGCCGTGGGCGATGAAGTGCTTCTCGCCGTCGAGGTGGGTCCCCGTGTGGTTCATGAACTCGATCTTCTGGCCGTTGACCTTCTCGGTGTCCAGGCTCTTCTCGTACCAGATCTTCGGGTTGTCGTACGTGGGCCAGGCCGGTGTGTCCTGCGACCATGGCTGCGTCAGGTCGTGCATCTCGTAGCCGTCGAGCATGGCATTGAACCACACGGCGGGGGGTAATGAAGGTTCGCCGCGAATCGCGGCAAGGGACGTGCTCACACACGCCAAGATTTAATAGGCCGTCTTCCCGTGTTACTGGGTATCGTTCGTCGAACACCGGCCGCGTCGGTCAGTCACAACAGCCACAATGAAGCCAGCTCAGTTCCAGTACCATCGTCCCACCTCGGCCGCGGAGGCAGTCGAACTCGCGACCGAGCTGGAGGAGGCAGAGTTCATGGCAGGTAACCAGTCGCTCGGCATCGTGATGTCGAACCGGCTGGCGACGCCCGCGAACATCGTCGATCTGAGCCGCGTCGACGAGCTCGACTTCGTCGAGGTCGAGGACGACGCGGTCCGCGTCGGCGCGCTCACGACACACCGTACGATCTCACAGTCGACACAGCTCGCCGAGCACGTCCCGATGCTGCCCCATGCCGCCGAGCAGATCGCGGGCCCGAGCGTCCGCAACCGCGGCACCCTCGGCGGGAGCATCGGCGAGGCCGACCCGGCGGGCAACTACCCGGCCGTGCTGGTCGCCCTCGACGGGGACATCACGCTCCGGGGGCCGGACGGCACCCGGACCGTCGCCGCCCGCGACTTCTTCATCGCGTACATGTTCACCGACATGGCCGAGGAGGAGCTCATCGAGTCGGTGTCGGTGCCACGGGAGCCGTTCCCGCCCGAACGCACCGGGATGGCCTTCGACGAGCTGAAGCGCGCCGCCCAGACGTGGCCGACCATCTCGGCCGGGGCGTCGGTCCGCGTCGACGACCCCGACGCCGACGACCCCACAGTCGAGGACGCCAGGCTCGCACTCGCGAACGCGGCGGACGTTCCGCTGCACGTGCCCGACGCCGAGGCCGCCGTCGAGGGCGAACCGCTCTCGGAGGCGACGCTCGACGAGGCGGGCGAAGCGGCCCGCGAGGCCGCCGACCCGTCCGAGGAGATGCACGCCGACCGCGAGTTCAAGCTCGACGTGGCGGCGGAGTACAGCCGGCGGGCGCTCGAGACAGCATACGACGGGGCCCGCGGCGCGGGAGGTGAGGCCGCATGATCGAGTTCGAGGGCGAGTTCGAGCTCGACATGCCGCCCGAGGAGCTGTGGCCGTACTTCACCGACCCCGACGTCATCGCGGACTGCGCACCGGGGATGAAGGAGCTGAAGCTGAACTCGCCGTCTGACCTCGAGGCCGTGATGTCCGTGAAGGTCGGCAGCGTCAGCCCAACGTTCGACGTGGACGTGACCGTCGTCGAGGCGACGAAACCGTCGACCCTGCGGATGAGCGCCGTGGGGAACTCCAGCCGGAACGCGTTCGAGACGGCCGCGCACATGGACCTCCAGCCCACCGACGAAGGTGGGACGCTCGCGACGTGGAACGCGAGCGCGGAGGTCTCCGGGCTCATCGCCAGCCTCGGCCAGCGCGCGCTCGGGGGCGTCACGACCCGCCTCGTCAACAACTTCTTCGACGACCTCCAGGCGGCCGCCGAGTCCGGCGAGCCCGCCGAGTCGAAGCTGGAGGGGGCCGAGGACGCCGAGCCGGTGGTCGAGGTCGACGCCGACGAGTGAGTTCGCGCCGGGACGACGAACCGCGGCCGGTGTCTTTTCGACCCTCGGGCTCCGTCTCTCGGTCGATGAAGTCGATGTCCGTCGTGCTCCAGTACGCCGAGCCGGCGCTCACGCCGATGCACCGCGGGCTCTGTGAGTCACCCGCCCTCGACCGGGAGGTCGTCCTCGGCGGCCAGTCCGTCGACGGCGTCGAGACGGTCAGCTCGTTCGTCTACGGCGAGCCCGACGCGTACGAGGCGCTGCTGGCCGACCGCGAGGCCGTCCAGGAGTACGACATCACGCCCACCGAGGACGGCTGCTTCGTCTACGTCCGCCAGGCGCTCGGCCCGGAGGGGCAGTCGCTGCTCGACGCCATCGCACAGGACACCGTCGTCGTGGTGCCGCCCATCGAGTTCCGGTCCGACCGGACGATGACCCTGACGCTCGTCGGTCACGGCGAGGACCTCCGGGCCGTCCTCGACTCGTTCCCCGACGCGGTCACCGTCGACGTCCGTCGGGTGAGCGATGGCGTGACCGCCCACGACACGGCCGTCTCGTCGCGCCAGCAGGACGCGCTCCGGGCGGCCTGGGAGCTGGGCTACTACGAGGTGCCGCGGCGCAACGGCATGGAGGCCGTCGCCGACGAACTCGACTGCGCTGTCTCGACCGCGTCGGAGCTCCTCCGGCGGGCCGAGGCCCACGCCGTCGGCGAGGTGCTCGGCGGCGACGTATAAAGACACGATAGCTATCGGGGGAAGGCCGGTCCTCCCGGCGCACCGAGCTAGCGTATGGCCGAACCCACGACGCCGTCGGGCGAGCACCGGAGCAGCGTGGAGCGCAGCCGTCGCAAGTGGGACTTCTGGAGCTCGCGCGAGCGGCTGTGGTCGTTCTACGAGCAGGACACCGTCGAGGTGCGACGCGACGCCGTCGCACAGCTCGACCTGGAGCGGGGCGACGCCGTCATCGACATCGGCTGCGGCCGGGGGGCGAACTTCGAGCTGCTCCGCGAGGCGGTCGGTCCGGACGGCTCCGTCCTCGGCGTCGACTACAGCCCGGGGATGCTGGCCGGCGCGGCCGAGCGCATCGAGGAGCACGGCTGGGAGAACGTCGAGACGCTTCGCGCCGACGCGACGGCGCTCCCGGTCGCCGCCGAGCGGTTCGACGGCGCGCTGGCGACGACCGCCGTGAGCGCGATGCCCGACGTGCGGGCCGTCGTCGAGAACGTCCACGACGCCCTCGCGCCGGGTGCGAGCTTCGCGGTGTACGACATCCGGCTGGCACCGTCGGGAGTCGCCAGACTCCTGAACCCGCTGGTGTACGGCTGCTACCGCGTCATCGGGAACTGGAACCGGGAGGAGAGCGTCCTCGACGAGCTGGAGCGGGCGTTCGCGGACGTAGAGCTGGTCGAGACGTTCGCGCTCGGGACGAACTACGTCGCCGTGGCGAGGAAGGCGAGCGAGCCCGCCGGGTCGAGGCTGGCGGGTGCCGAGGACGCCGAGCCGGCCATCGACCCCGACGCTCGCGAGTGAGTCAGGACAGCGAGAGCGAGAGTTCGCCGTCCTGACCGACCCGGAGGACACACGTCAGTTCCCGGTGCGTGGGCGAGCCCACGTAGCCGTCACCGTCGTCGCGACCGTACTCGACCGAGACGTCGGTCCGGTACTCGCCGGCCGTGGGACAGCCGGCGGTCGGGCCGTGGTAGTACACCCCGTGTCGAACCGTGCGCGATGCGCCGGCGGGGACCTCGACCGGGACCGAGGTCGAGATCCGGCTCTGGTAGGCCGTGCCGTCGGCGTCGACTATCCGCCAGCAGCCGTCCCGTCTCGTCGGTTCGCCACGGTGGAGCTAGACGCCTCTCGACGAGGTCGGGAGCAGCAGGAACTCGCCGGGGTCGCCGGCGAGCGGTTCGAGGTACTCGAACGGGGCGGCACCGTGGCCGCCGGGTCGGGTGACGACGTCCGTGGACCCGGCGTTCTCGACGCGGAACGCGGCACGGGCCGGTACGTCGGGCGACGCCTGCTCGACGATGTCGGCGCGGAACCTGAGCGGGCCGTAGTCGGGGGCACCGGTCGTCCCGGTGGAGCCGGGTTCGCTGGTCGTGTCGACGGGGCCGGCGGTGTCGGGTGAGCCGTTCGACGTGACGGTACAGCCCGCGATGGTCCCGACCAGCCCGACGGACGCCGACTGGAGGAACCGTCGTCTGTGGAGGGACATGTGCCGTGTTGCGGCAGGTCGCGGCAAGTGCTTTGTCCCGGGTCGATACCTGTTTCACCTCGCAGCAGGGCGGTCGGGGCCGGCGCTGCGCCGTTCCGTAACACTATACCCGGAGCCAGCCGTCGCCCCGAGCAGATGACGCTGGCGAACGTGCCGCGCTACGGCGAGTCGGCGGTGTCCCGACAGGGCGACCACGCCGTCGTCGTGGGCGCGAGCATGGCCGGACTGGTCGCCGCGCGGACCCTCGCGGACGCGTTCGACCGCGTGACCGTCCTCGACCGCGACCCGCTCGCGGACGACCCGGTCACCCGCCGGGGCGTGCCGCAGGGCCACCAGCCGCACGTGCTGCTGGAAGCCGGGCGGGCGACGCTGGCCGACCTGTTCCCGGGATTCGCGGAGGAACTGCTGGCGGGCGGCGGGCTGGTCATCGACTGGACGCACGACCTCGTCCACTACGAGGCGGGCGACTATCTCGAGCCCGGACCGACACGACGGCCGATGTACGCGGCGAGCCGGCCGCTGTTCGAGGCCGTCACCCGTCGATGCCTCGCCGCGGTCGAGGGCGTCCGGCTCCGCCCCGAGTCCCGGTTCGTCGACTACCACCTCGCCGACGACGGGAGACGGGTCGACGGTGTGGTCGTCGAGTCCGGTGGCTCGGACGCGACCAGCACGCTCCCGGCCGACCTCGTGGTCGACGCGACGGGCCGCACGTCCCGGACACCGGCGTGGCTCACCGAGCACGGCTACGAACGCCCGCCCGAGGAGGAGGTGACGGTGGACGTCCGCTACGCCACGGCGGTCGTCGACCGGCCGGCCGGGGACCGGCGCGCGTTCTTCGTGCCGCCGACGCCGCCCCGGACCCGGGGTGGCGGCGCGTTCCCCGTCGAGGGCGACCGCTGGCTCGTCACGCTGCAGGGCGTCCACGGCGACGACCCGCCGACGGACCCGGCGGGCCTGCGCGAGTTCGCCGCGAGCTTGCCGGTCGACCACCTCGCGCGGCTGCTCGACGAGCGCGACTGGGTGAGCGACGGCGTCGAGCGCTACCCGTTCCCGTCGAACCGGCGGCGCTACTACGAGGAGTTAGACCGGTTCCCCGAGGGCCTGGTCGTCGTCGGCGACGCGGTGGCGAGCTTCAACCCGGTCTACGGACAGGGGATGTCGGTCGCGTCGCTCGAAGCACTCGTCCTCCACCACGCGCTCGCCGACGGCGGGCTCGACGGGCTCGGGCCGCGCTTCTTTGGCCGTGCGAGCGAGGTGGTCGACGTGGCGTGGACGATGGCCGTCGGCTCGGACCTCGCCTACGACGCGACGGAGGGCTCGCAGTCGGTGGTCGAATCGCTGTTCGCGCGCTACCTCGCACGACTGGTCCGGACCGCGCAGGACGACGGCATCGTCGCCGACGCCTACGGCCGGGTCGTGACGATGGAGGAGCCGCCGACCTCGCTGCTCAGGCCGGGCGTCGTCGCGCGCGTGCTGTCGCCGCAATAACGAGAAAGTCGACCGCGCGTCGCCCCCTACTCCTCGGCCTCTCGCAGCCGCTTCCGCGCCCGGTGGGCCGTGAACGGCAGTTTGTCGGCGGTCACGCCCAGGGGCTCCAGCGCGTCGTTGATGGAGCAGGCGATGGCCGCGGGAGCGTCTATCATCCCGCCCTCGCCGACGCCCTTCGCGCCGGTCTCGGTGAACGGCGACGGGTGGCTGGTGTGCTCCATCTCGATGTCGGGCATGTTCTTCGTCGACGGGAGCAGGTAGTCGAACATCGTGATCGCCTGCGGCTGGCCGGAGCCCTGGTCGTAGCCGAACTCCTCCATGAGCGCCGCGCCGAGGCCCTGCGCGATGCCGCCGTGGGCCTGCCCCTCGACGATCATCGGGTTCAGCATCGTCCCGCAGTCCCGGAGCGTGTAGAACTTCAGCACCTCCACCTCGCCCGTCTCCACGTCCACCTCGACGATGGGCGCGTTGACGGCGTAGGCGGCGGTCGGGTACACCGGGTACTTGTGGGTCAGCGCGTCGTCGAACTCCGGGAAGCCGGTCGCGGGGTGCTCGTAGTCGTAGCTGACGTGGGTCCGGGCCTCGTCGTCCAGCTCGGCGAGTTCGGCCAGCGAGAGCGAGTCGTCGGTGCCGCTCCGTTCGACCCGACCGTCGCGGTAGGAGACGGCCTCGCGGTCGACGCCCCAGTGGTCGGCAGCGAGTTCCGCGAGCGCGTCGCGCAGCTGCCGGCCGACGCCGACGCTCGCGCCCGAGAGCATCACGGCCATCCGGGAGGCGGCGCTGCCGTACTCGGTCGGGGCCTCGACGCTGTCGAGGTAGTCCACCTCGATGTCGCTCGGCAGGAGTCCGAGCTCGTCGGCGAGCAGCTGGGCGACGAGCGTCTGGTGGCCCTGCCCGGAGCTGTCGGTGGCGAGCCACGCGAGCACCGTGCCGTCGGGTTTCACCTCGGCGCGGAGGTGTTCCGGAAGCTCGGCGACGTCCTCCCGGCTCCGGTTCTGGATGGTCTCGTCGTCGGTGCGCTGGCGGTCGGTCCAGTCCGAGCCGGAGACGCCGGGCTCGATGAGGACCGCTGTCTGGGTGCCCCGGTAGAACCCCTCCTCGCGGCGCTGCTCGACGGTCTCGGGGTCGAGCAGGCCGCCCTCGCAGCGCTCGTTCTCGTCCAGTATCTCGTCCATCCGGTCCATCGCGCCGGGGTAGTCGCCGGAGTCGTAGATGTTCCCCGAGGGGATGCGGTACGGCAGCTGGTCGGGCGTGACGAGGTTGCGGCGGCGGAACTCGGTCGGGTCGATGTCGAGTTCGCGCGCGGCGTCGTCGACCAGCATCTCCAGGGCGTACTGGTGCGGGTCGACGCCGAAGCCGCGGTAGGCGGTCTGTGCGGTCTTGTTCGTCAGCACGAGGTCGTACTCGTAGACGACGTCGTCGATGGCGTAGGAGTTCGTCAGCACCGACAGCGGCTTGAGCACCTGGTTGACCGGGTAGTGCGGCCACGCGCCGAAGTCGTCGACGAACCAGACGTCCAGCCCGCGCATGGTGCCGTCGTCGTCGCAGGCGAGGCGCATCTCGTAGGTGCGCTCGGAGCAGTGCATGTCCCCGCCCTGCAGGTTCTCGATGCGGTCCTCGACGAACTTGACGGGCCGGCCGAGCTGCTCGGCCGCCATCGCGGCGAGGTTGCAGTAGCGGTGGATGGCGATCTTCGTCCCGAAGCTCCCGCCCACGTCGGCGGGGACGTTCAGCTCGACGCGGTCGGCGGGCCGTCCGAGCGTCTCGTAGACGGTGTCGTCGACGAGCGTGTGCAGCTGGATGTTGCAGTCGATGTGGAAGCTGTCGCCGTCCTCGTCGTACTGGGCGACGACGCCCGCCGTCTCCAGGGGGACGCCGGAGACGCGCCCCCACTCGTAGGTCCCCTCGACGACGTGGTCGGCGTCCGCGAACGCACCGTCGGGGTCGCCGAACGCGATACGCTCGTTGTCGGCGACGTTCGTCCCCGCGTCCTCGTGGACGAGGGTGTCGGACTCCCGTGCGTCCATCCCGTCGACGACCGGGTCGAGCGTCTCGTACTCCACGTTCACGAGGTCGGCCATGTCCTCGGCGAGGTAGCGGTCCGCGGCGACGACGACGGCGATGGGCTCGCCGACGAAGCGGGCCTTCCCGTCCGCCAGGGACCACTCCTCGTACCCCTCCAGTCCGCAGGGCTGTGGGTTGTACGACTCCTGCAGGTCCTCGATGGTGAGCACGAGCTCGCAGTCGGGGTGGTCCTCGGCGGCACTCGTGTCCACGTCGACGATGTTCGCGTGGGCGTGGACGCTCCGGACGATGGCCATCTCCAGGCAGCCCGGCGGCGTCACGTCGTGGATGTACTCGGCCTCGCCGGTGAGGATGCGGCGGTCCTCGAACCGGCGGACGCTCTGCCCGGTGAAGGACCTCCCCTCCAGTTCGTCCCCGGCCTCGTGGCCTGTCTGCGGTTCTGACTCGGACATCTACGCCCCCTCCTCGCCGTCAGCGCCGGTCCGGACGGCCTCGATGTCGTCGGAGAGCTTGTCGGCGGCGCGGTCGACCGCGCGGTAGATGTTCTGGTAACCGGTGCAGCGACAGATGTTGTCCGCGAGGCCCTCCTTTATCTCGTCGCGCTCGGGGTCGGGATTCTCCTCGAGCAGGGACTTCGTCGCCATGACGAAGCCGCTGGTACAGAAGCCACACTGGAGCGCGTGCTCCTCGTGGAACGCCTCCTGGATGGGGTGGAGCTGCCCGTCCTCGGCGAGCCCCTCGACCGTCTCGACCGCGAGGTCCTCGGCCTGCACCGCGTACAGCAGACAGCTCTTGACCGTGTCGCCGTCGAGCGAGACGGTGCAGGCACCGCAGACACCGTGCTCGCAGCCGACGCGGACGCCGCGCAGGTCGCACTCGTTGCGAAGGAAGTCGGAGAGCTTCAGTCGTGGCTCGACCTCCCGGGTCACCTCCTCGCCGTTGACGGTCACGGAGATCTCGCGCGTCGGGCGCCCCTCAGCGTGAGGCGTGTCCTCGATACTCATGGTAGATACCACCGTACTTTCGGCGATTCGACCTTAAGCCTTGCCGTGGTTCGGGGTGAAAGCATCTCGTGACGCGGTGAGGGGCCACTCAGGACGTGTCGCCGCGCCTGGACGACGCGGGGGACGCGTCTGCGGGAGCCGGTGAACGGAGGGCTGAGACCGCCGCGGCGTCGCCTATCGCAGTTCAGTGCGTCGGTTGTCGTCGTCACGTCGTCGGCCACGCGACGGCCCGGGCGCTGGGATAGCTCTAAGTCCCCCGGTTTTGTCTTTTGGTACCATGGCACGAGCAGATCTCTGCATCCACAACGCCCGCGTCGTGACGCCCTCGGGGACCATCCACGGCGGCGTCGCCGCGACGGACGGCACGATAACGGCGGTCGGCGGCGACGCCTCGCTGCCCGACGCGGACAGGACCATCGACGCCGAGGGGAACTACCTCATCCCCGGCTTCATCGACCCGCACGTCCACTGGGGACTGTCGCGCTACGAGTTCGAGTACCACGAGGGGCTCGAACACGACTTCGAGACGGAGACACGGGGCGCGGTCCACGGCGGCGTCACGACCGTCGTGAACTTCCTGCTCCAGCCCGAGCGCTACCTGCCCGACATGGAGTTCTTCCGGCAGGCGGGCGCGGAGAACTCCTACATCGACTTCGCGTACCACGCCATCATCCACAAGGACCACCACTTCGAGGAGATAGAGGGCCTCGCCGAGGAGGGCATCCGCTCTTTCAAGATATTCTTCAACTGGTACAAGCACGCATCGCCCGAGCTGGGCATCGAACACTCCGACGCGGGCCGGGTGTACAACCTGCTGTCGCAGGTGGCCGACATCCCGGGGGGCGTCGTGATGTTCCACGCCGAGAACGAGGACATCGCCTACGAGCGCCGTCAGGAGTTGCAGGAGGAGGGGTACAACGACCTCCCCTCGTGGTCGGAGTCGGCGCCGAACGTCTGCGAGTTCATGCAGATCGAGCAGATCGGACACATGACCGAGCTGACCGACTCCCGGGCGTACATCGTCCACATGTCCACGGGTGAGGGTGTCGACATCTGCAAGCGCTTCCAGGAGCGGGGTGTGAACCTCCACGCGGAGACGCTGCCGGCGTTCCTCACCCACACGAAAGACGAGGAGGAGCTGGGTGTGTGGGGCAAGATCTCGCCCCCGCTCCGGGGCGAGTGGAGCAAGAAACGTCTCTGGGAGGGGCTCCGGGAGGGCACCGTCGAGTACCTCGGGACCGACCACTGCCCGCACAAGATCGAGTTCAAGGAGAAGGACACCGGCAAGCACGGCGACATCTGGGACGCCATCCCCGGCGACAACAACGGCATCGAGTACTTCCTGCCGGTGATGATGAGCGAGGGCGTGAACCGGAACCGCATCAGCATGGAGCGCCTCGTCGAGATCTGCGCCGAGAACAACGCGAAGCGGTGGGGCCTCTACCCCCGGAAGGGCGCGCTCGTCGAGGGGAGCGACGCCGACATGGTCGTCGTCGACATGGAGAAGTCGAAGGTCGTCGACGACGACTTCTACCACACGATGGAGCCGCGCTACTCCACGATGCACGGGATGGAGCTGACCGGGCTGCCGACCCACACCGTCGTCGGCGGCGAGGTCGTCGTGGAGGACGACGAGCTGCAGGTCGAACCGGGCGGCCGGAACTACCTCCACCGCGGCGACAGCGGCGTCGAACTGGAGTGAGCCGGTAGCGTGCCCACCGACCGGCCCGTCGTCGGCATCCTCCTCGCGGCGGGCACGGGCTCGCGCTTCGACGACGAGCAGAAGCTGCTGGCCGACCTCGACGGCGAGCCACTGGTCCGCCACGCAGCCCGGACGCTCCTCGACGCGGATCTCGACGGCGTCGTCGCGGTGCTCGGGCACGAACGCGAGCGCGTCGCGGCGGCGTTGCCACCCGAAGTCGACACCGTCCACAACCCGGACTACGTCGAGGGACAGGCGACGACGGTCAGCCGGGGCGCACGGGCGGCGGCCGAACGTGGCGCTACTGCGGCCGTCTTCGCGCTCGGCGACATGCCCTGTGTCGCCCCCGGAACCGTGGACGCGCTGGTCGCAGCGTACCGCAGCCGCGACCCCGGGACGGACGCCGACATCGTCGTCCCGACGTACGACGGCCGACGCGGTAATCCGGTGCTGTTCGGGGCGGCACACTTCGCCGCCTTGCAGGACGTGTCGGGCGACACCGGGGGCCGGGCGCTGTTCGACGTGCATCCGGTCGAGCGCGTGGCGGTCGACGACCCCGGTATCCACCGCGACGTCGACACCGAGGCGGACCTGCGCGAACTGGCCGAGCGCTGCGAGGACTGACGTGCCACCCTACGGCAGGACGACGGCCCGATACCGAACCTCGCCGGAGTCCATCGCCCGGTAGGCTGCCTCCGCGTCGGCGAGGTCGAACGTCTCGACGGTGGTCTCGATACCGCGACGCGCGCCGAAGGCGACGGTGTCCTCGGCGTCGCTCGGGGTGCCCGACGCCCAGCCCGAGAAGCTGCCCCGCGTGGACGTGAGGCTCCCGACCTCGACGGGGACTGGTTCGTCGGGGATACCGACGGTGAGGACCTCGCCGTTCGGACCGAGGCCGTCGATGGCGGCGGCGATGGCGTCGCTCGCGGGGGCGGTGGCGAACACGAGGTCCGCGCCGCCGAGTTCGGTGAGGGCCTCGGCCGGGTCCTGCGCTTCGCTGTCGACGAAGTGCGCCGCGCCGAGTTCCAGGGCCGTCTCGCGCTTCTCGCTTCCCCGGGAGACCGCGACCGTCTCGAAGCCGGCCTCGTGGGCGTACTGGAGCGCGAGGTGGCCGAGCCCGCCGATACCGACGACGGCGACGAGGTCGCCCGGGCGCACGTCGGCGTTCCGGAGCGCGTTGAACGATGTCAACCCGGCACAGAGCAGCGGCGCGGTCGTCGCGGCGTCGGGCCCCTCGGGGATGGTGGCCAGCGCCGAGGCGCTGGCGGTTGCGTACTCGGCGTAGCCGCCGTCGCGGTGCATCCCTGTGACGGGCTTGTTCTCGCAGAGGACGAACTCGCCGTCGCGGCAGGGCCCGCAGGTGAAGCAGTGGCCGCCGTGCCAGCCGACGCCGACGCGGTCGCGCTCGTCCCAGTCGGTGACGCGCTCACCGACGGCGTCGATGTAGCCGACGAACTCGTGACCCGGGACCCGCGGATAGTCGACGTGGGCTGTCCCGCCCTCGCAGACGTGGCCGTCGCCGCGACAGACGCCGCAGGCCGCGACCGCGATGCGGACCTCGTCCGCGTCGGGCGCTGGAACTGGGCGCTCGACGAGTTCGAACTCGCCGGCCTCGGTCACCTGCATCGCGCGCATCGTCTCGTCGCCGTCGGCAGTCGACGTGTCACTGGTCATCGACGACACGTTACGGTCGCAGCTACGTCAGTGATTCCGGACACGAACTTACGTAACGAAACCGATAGCTCAGTCGTCGACGATGATCTCCCGTTCCCCGTGGATGGCACCCTCCCGGTCGCGGAGCCGGCCGCCGCCGCGCCCGTTCAGCACGGCGAGCGCCTCGCTGACGATGCTGAGGGCGATCTGGACCGGCTCGCCGCCGCCGACGTCGAGGCCGACCGGGGTGGCGACCCGGGCGAGCTGTTCGTCGGTGAACTCGACGCCGTCGGCGGCGAGCTCCTCGCGGATCTGTTCGAAGCGCTCTCTGGGGCCCATCAGGCCGACGTAGGGCGCGTCGGTCTCCAGCACCGAGGCGAGCGCGAGCTCGTCGTCGAGCTTGTTGTGGCTCATCAGCACCACCGCCGTCCGCTCGTCGACGTGCTCGTCGAGGTCCGCAGGCCGCAGCGACACCACCTCGTCTGCGGCGGGGAACCGCTCCGGGTCGGCGTGGCCGCCGCGGGCGGTCGCCACGGTCACCGCGAAGCCGACGTGTCGGGCGAGGGACGAGACCGGCCCGGTGTCGGGCTGGCCGCCGAAGACGAGCATCTCCGGTGCCGGCTCGACGCCGTCGACGAACACCGTCACGTCGCCCTCGTCGGTCGTGACGGTGCGGGCGATCCAGGTGCCCGTCTCGGCGCAGTCGACCGCCTCGTCGCGGATCGCCTCGACGACCGCGTCGGGCAGGCCCGTCCGGTCCGACGGCGCGGTGACCGAGCCGTCGGTGCGGACGACGGCGCGCGCGCCGAGCGGTGCGTCGCCGTCCACGGCGGTGACCGTCGCGACGCTCTCGCCCGCGTCGAGCGCGGCGAGTACCGGGTCCCACGAGTCGTCGACCGGTTCGACGAGCACGTCGATGACGCCGTTGCAGCCCAGCCCCAGCCCCCATTCGTCGTCGTCCATCAGGTCGAACGTCTCGATGACCGGTTCGCCGGACTCGAACACGCGGCCCGCGAGGTCGACGACCGGCCCCTCCAGACAGCCGGCGGTGATGCCGCCGAGGTGGTCGCCCTCGGGTGTCAGTACCATCTTCGCCCCCGGCCGGCGGTACGCCGAGCCCTCGACGCCGACCACCGTCGCCACCGCGCCCGGCTCGCCCGATTCGCGGAGCGACGACAGCCGCCGCTGGACGTCGAGTGCCGTCGCACTCCAGGGGTCCGCCGTGGTGTCGTGCATGGTATCGACTAGCAGTCGAGGCGGTTTAGCCGTTTTCCCACGGAACCGCTGTCACACGGCAGGACAACCCGACGTTTCAAATCCCACACCGCCCAACCCTCTCCTGATGGAGAAGACGCCGACGGGGACCTCCGTGGGGGTGGACGACCCGTACGAGCACGCCACCCTCTGTGACCACCTCACGGGCGAGGGCACCTGCCGGTACGCCTTCGAGCACCCGCAGCACGACCCGGAGTTCGCCCGGGAGCGTCGCGCGGACGAGTTCGCGTGTCCGGTCGTGAACGACGACGCGGGGCCGGACTGGGACTGGGGCGACTGTCCGCACTTCCGGGCCACGGCGACGAACCGGGAGTGCGCGCGCTGCGGACTGGAGGCCAAACCGATGCAGTTGGACCCGGACGAGCGGCCGCTCCTGGAGGAGCACCACCTCTCGTACGCCGACGTGGGCCGGGAGGTGAGCCACGAGATCACGGTGTACCTCTGCCGGTGGTGTCACGCGAAGGTGCACAACTCGTGGGCGCGGGTGACCGACGACGTGAACCCGGACCCGGAGGCAATCGCCGCACGGGAGGAGCGCCGGAGCAGAGAGCAGCGCGAGCTGTCGTTCGACACGGCGCGGGAGCGGCGGTCGGGGGACGACGAGCACTGAGATGGACCGGCGCACGACCCCGCGGCTGGTGCTGCTGGCGGCGGTCGTCGTCGGCTGCATCATGCTCGGGTCGCTCGCGCTGAAGCGCCCCGGCGACCTCGGCCTCGACCTCGCGGTGTACCGGTCCGCCGCCGACGCGTGGCTCTCCGGCGGGGCGCTCTACGAGGTCTCGCCGGCCCGCGCACCCGAGTTCACGTTCCTCTACCCGCCGGTGGCAGTCCTGCTCTTCGTCCCGTTCGCGGTCGTGCCCGGGTCGATCGCGCTCGTGGCCTTCTCGGCGCTGAACGTCGCTGCAGGGCTCACGCTGGCGTGGATAATCGTCCGTTATCTGCGCGAGTCTGGCGTCGGCCTCTCCCGCGTCGACGTGGCGCTGCTGGGGGCGGCCTGCACGGTGTCGGGCTACCGGAGCGCGTCGATCTACTTCTCACAGGTGAACGTGTTCCTCGCGCTGGCGCTGGCGGTCGGGTTCGTCGCGCTGGAGCGCGAGCGGGTGGCGCTGGCGGGCACCGCGCTGGCGCTTCCGGCGTTCCTGAAGCTGTTCCCGGTGGTCGTCGGCGCGTGGCTGCTCCGGCGGCGGGCGTGGCGGGCTGTCGGTGCGGCGGTCGCCGTCGGGCTCGGCCTGCACCTGCTCGGGGCGGTGCTGTTCGGGCCGGAGCTCGTGACGACCTACGTCGAGGTCGCCGTGACCGAGCGGACGGGCGTCGATGCGTTCGCGGGCGGGCTCGCAGCGACGGAGACGTACCTCACGCTCCACCGGGCGGGTTCGCACCTCGTCGGCGGGGGGAGCGTGGCGCGATACGGGTTCGCCGCCGCGGTGCTGCTCCCGGCGCTCGCGGTCTGCTACCGGGACGTTTCGACGCCGGACCGGCGGCTCACGGCGTGGTTCGCGACGCTCGTCGCGATGCTGCTCGGCTTCCCGTCGTATCAGGTGTACATCGGGCTCCTCCTGTTCCCGCTGTTGGCGCTGCTGTACCTGTTCCCGGCGGGCCGTGCCCGGCAGGTGTTCCTCGTCGGCGCGGCGCTGTCGACGACGGTGTACGCCGGTGGGGAGTTCGTCGCGGCGGCGGCGGCCGTGCCGGCCGTCGGGGGACTGCTCGCCGGGGTGCTCCGACCGGTGCTGACGCTCGCTGCGCCGGCGACGTACGGGCTGCTCTGCTGTCACGCGGCCTGCGTGACGTTCCACCTGCCGGCTGTCGACGACGGGCTAGCTGGGTGAGGACAGCAAACGCTCGTTGGGACGGGATCGACGAACGGAGGAGACCAGTTTAGTGGACCAGCGGCGGGTCCGCGGTGTCGTCTCCGGTGCGCGCCTCGATGACGGTCTCGATGCCGGCGAGCAGGCGGTGGATGGCGACTTCGTGATCTCGTTTGTTCCGGTTGCACGCGTTCGGGCCGACGCCGAGGGCGTCGTAGGCGGCGAACGCGTCGGGTGGAACCGACTCCCCCGTCTCTAGATTCCGCCGCACCAGGCTCAACAGCTGGTGTACGTGGAGGAGCTCTTGTTTACGCATCGCGACACGTTGTAGCCCTCCGGTCCGTGTAAAAGTGTGGCATTGTTCGATGTCGGTATCCCTGGATTGTAAGGGGCATGCTGTTCGTGAAGGGTCAGATGATGTCGCCGATGCGTCGCGGCTCGCCCTGCAGGTCGGGGCTCTCCTCGACCATCTGGAGCACCTCGTGGTCCGTCACGTCGCGGTAGTCCTTCTCTATGGCCTCCTCGATGAGCGCGCGCTCGAGTCGGAACTCGGTGCCTTCGTACACCACGTCGCAGCCGTCGTCGTCGAACGAGAGGGTTGTCATGTTCGGACGGTGGTGACGCGCAGTTAAAAACCCACAGAAGCGCGTCTGACGGGCGTCAGACGCGGACACGGGGTTTAAGATGACGTAGAGCCGATAGCGCTGTGTGTCGCTGAGTACGGACCCACTCGACGAACTCTCCATTCCCGACGGGACGACGGTGGAAGAGCACGACCTCGTGACCGACGGTGACGTGCTCATGGGCGGTCGCTCGACCGTCGAGTTCGGCATCCGGGGACGGAACGTCCTCGCGGGCGAGGGGGTCCGCATCGGCGGTGGCGTCGAAGCAGAGGCGGACTGCCGCCTCGACATGTGGTCCGACGTGGCCGGGAACGTCCTCGTCGGCCGCGACGCGTTCATCGGCGAGCGGACCCACATCGGCGGCCAGCTCATGGTCTCGGGCGACCTCGACGTCGGCGACGACGTGGACATCGAGGACGGCTTCGAGGCCAACGGCTGGATCGTCATCCGGAACCCGATGCCGACCATCGTCTTCCTGTTCGTCTACCTCAAGCAGCTGATGCTGCTCGGGGAGGAGGAGGCCGCACAGAATCTCGTGAACGAACTGTCCGACGAGGAGGACCCCGACGAGCCGCCGCTCATCGTCCCGCGCGGCGCGACGGTGAGCGACGACGCCTGGCGCGTCTCCACGCCGGCGTCCATCGGCGACGAGTGCCGGCTCCACGGCAACATCCGCGCCGAGTCCATCGCGGTCGGCGAGGACTGCAACATCTTCGGCAGTCTGCGCGCGAAGCACGACATCTACATCGGCGAGGGCACCCGCGTCCACGGCGACGTGACCACCCGCAAGGGCGAGGTCCGCATCGCCCCCGGCGCGCTCGTCCTCGGCGACGTCTCCTGCTCGGACCTGGAGCTCTCGAAGGGCGCGGAGGTCGACGGGACGATGCGCGCCCGCGGCAACATCACGATGCAGGGCATCGCGCGGCGCGACGTGGAGTAGCGCGGTCGCTGTTCTTCCGGAACTACTGCGGGCTGGGGACCCAGAAAGCGCGGCTTACCCGTCGATGGTCGTCTCCAGCAGCACCTCGGGCTCGACGAACTCGCCGTTCCAGAAGACGGTGACGGTCTGGCCGGCTTCCGCCTCGAAGTAAACCTTGTTCCCGATGGAGATGGGGTAGTCGACGGCGGCGGCCTGATCCTCGTCCAGCTGGTCCTCGTCGGCGGCCCAGTAGGCGAAGGTGTCGCGCTCGTCGAGGGTGCTCGTGCCGGCGAAGTTGCTGGTCGACGTCGCGTCGGGGACGACGGGGACGCGCTCGCCGTCGACGCGGACCTCGACGGACGCGGTCGCGCCGGAGGTGATCTCGTCGCCGTCCATGTGGACGACCTTCCGCCAGGTCTCCTCGACGGTCTCGATGGCCATGCTCAGTTCGGGGGCGGCGCGCGGGTCCGTGCGTGTCGTCGCGGTCTCGGTCGGGTCGGTCGGCTGGCTGCCGGGTCCACCCGTGCCCAGCGTGGAGACACAGCCGGCGAGGCCGAGCGTCGACAGCGTCGCCGTGGTCGCGGCGAGGAGGTCGCGTCGTTTCATACGTGTAACTATTCATCGGAAGGGGGTTTAGGACGTTTCGGCTCGTCGGCGCTTCGTGTGGCGGTCTCTCGGTCCATGGCAACCTGTCCCGTACTATCATGGGGCTGATGTGAGTCCGTATCACCGACCGAAAGGCAGTTTCCCACGGCGCGAGTAGCCGACCGGTATGCTCTCTATCGCGCTGGCGGGCAAGCCCAACGCGGGCAAGTCCACGTTCTACTCGGCGGCGACCCGGGCGGAGGTCGACGTGGCGAACTACCCCTTCACGACCATCGACGCCAACCGGGGCGTCACCCACGTCCGAACCGACTGTCCCTGTCTCGACCGCGAGGAGCGCTGCGGCAACGACAACTGCCACGACGGCAAGCGCTACGTCCCCGTCGAACTCCTCGACGTGGCCGGCCTCGTCCCCGGCGCACACGAGGGGAAGGGCCTCGGCAACCAGTTCCTCGACGAGCTGACGAACGCGGACGTCATCATCAACGTCGTCGACGCCTCCGGCGCGACCGACGAGAAGGGCGAACCCGTCGAGCCCGGCAGCCACGACCCGCTGGACGACGTGGACTTCATCGAGGAGGAGATGGACCTCTGGCTGGCGGGCATCGTCGACCGCAACTGGGAATCGGTCGAGCGCAAGTCCCGCTCGCCCGACTTCGACCTCGACGAGGCGCTCGCGGACATGCTCACCGGGTTCGGCGCGAGCATGGCCGACGTGCAGACCGTCCTCCGCGGGCTGGACTACCCCGCCGACCCGATGGCCTGGACCGACGAGGACCGCGAGGCCCTCGCCCGCGACGTGCGCCGGCGCACGAAGCCCATCGTCGTCGTCGCCAACAAGGCCGACGTGGCGTCCCAGGAGAACGTCGAACGCCTGCTCGAACTCGACAAGCCCGTCATCCCCGCAACCGCACAGGGCGAACTCGCGCTCCGCAAGGGCGCGGAGGCCGGCGCGGTCGACTACGACCCCGGCGACGACTCCTTCGACATCGTCGGCGAGGTGTCCGACGCCCAGCGCGACCTGCTCGACGGGCTGCGCGACACCATGGCCGAGTACGGCGGCACCGGCGTGCAGGCCGCGCTGGACTACGCCGTCTACGACCTGCTCGACCACCTGACGGCGTACCCCGTGCAGGACGCCTCGAAGTGGACCGACGCGAAGGGGAACGTGCTGCCCGACGCCTTCCTGCTGCCTCGCGGGTCCACTCCCGTGGACCTCGCGTACGCGGTTCACTCGGACATCGGGGACGGGTACCTGCACGCCGTCGATGCGCGGAGCTCGCGCGAGATCTCGGATTCGTACGAACTGGAGGAGGGCGACGTGGTGAAGATCGTCTCGACCGCGAAGTAGAATCGGTTATCCGTTGCTTCTTTCGTGGGAACCGCTGGTATCGATAGCAGCCAGAAAGCCCCGAGGCGCTCGACTTCCGGGACCACAACTGCGCTCCTCGTGCCTGCGGTGCTTGTTGGGTCCGGGTTCGGCGAGCGCCACGCCCCTTTCAGTCCCACCCAACAGCACAGCACCGCGACCGCACCTCAGGCCTCCCCAGCCGACTGCATCTCCGGAAATCAGAGATTTCCGGCGGGCTCACGAAACGCACGCGTTTCGTGACCGATGCTCGCTTCGCTGCGCTTCTCGTCCCTCGCGCGGATGGCTCGACGTGCTCCCTGCGGTCGCACAGTCTTGCCAGCCGCGCGCCACCCGGCTGTGTCCTCGCACGTGACCGGTTCTCAGACCATCCAATCGTTTTTCTCACTCTCCCGTGACGCACTCCACATGGTCGACTGGCTCCCCATCGACGAGCCCCAGCCGAGCCAGCTCTATCTCAGCCGGGGGAAGCTCGACGGCGTGCTCTCGTGGTTCGACCCGGACGAGCCCGACTACGACCCGCTGTCGGTCATCGAACTGGACGGCGAGTGGGTGCTCATCGACGGCCACACCCGGGCGTTCGTCGCGAGCCTCGCCGGGGTCGACGAGCTGCGGGTCGTCCACGACACCGACGACCACCCGCGGGAGCTGTACGGGCGATGCGTGGAGTGGTGCCGTGAGGCGGACATCAGGACGGTCGCGGACCTCCACGGGCGGCTCGTGAGCGAGGGAGCCTACGAGCGGCTGTGGCTCGACCGCTGTCATCGCGCCGCAGCCGAAGGCGGCGGGTGACCCAGTACACTCATGCGCTGTCGCGGGCTACTGACGGTGAATGTCCCGCCGAGACGAACGACTCACCCGCGACACCGAGGTCGATTCGGTCGCCACGCTGTTCCTCTGGCTCAGAGGCGGGGCCGTCGGCGGGCTCGCCTTCCTCGTCGGCGTGGGGCTGGTCTACTTCCTCCTCCGGGGCCGGTTCGCGGGCGAGGCAGGGCTCGCCGTCTCGGCGCTCGGTCGCTGGCGCGTCTCGGCGTGGGTGTACTACAACGCCCACCTGGTTCCGACCGACGGCGTCGCACTCGACGCGCTCTCGGTCGTCGCCGGCGGGGGGAACACGCTCTTCTGGCTCGCGGCCGAGGAGCCGCTGTTCTACGGGCTGTTCCTCCTGCCACCGGCGCTGCTCGTGGTCGCGGGCTACCGGACGGCCAAGCGTCGCCCGAAGAACACCCGGTGGCCCCGGGCGGGGGTCGCCGTCGCGGTCGGCTACTGTTTCGTCGCGGCGGTGTTCCTCATCGTCGCGTCCATCCAGCCCGCACCACCTGCGGTCGGCGTACCGGCGGGGACCGAGGTCGGCCCGAACCCGTGGCTGACCGTCGGACTCGCCGCGCTCGCGTACCCGGCCGTGTTCGGGCTGCTGGGAGCGTTGCTGGGGCGACGTGCGCCGTGGACCAGGCCGAGCCAGCAGCGTCGCGACCGACAGCGCAGACGGCCGTGAGCCCGCACCGCACGGCGGACCGGCGTGACGGCGCGGCCGCCCCGGGTCACGACAACGGCTGGTAGTACACCGCGACGAGCAGCACCGCGAGGAAGAGGTAGCAGCCGCGCACGAGCAGCATCGTCGCCAGCTCGTCGGTGCCGCGGCGGGCGAACGCGGCGACCGGGACGAACACGAGGACGGCGGCGGCCGCGGAGGGCGGGAACACGCTGACGGCGGCGAACGCGAGCACGGCGACCAGCCCGACCGCCATCAGCCCGAAGGCGACCGTGCGGGCGCGCTCGCGACCGACGACCACAGCGACGGTGCGCTTCCTGATGGAGCGGTCGTATTCGTAGTCCTTCGCGTCGTCGATGACCTTCACGCCCGAGAGCAGGACGAGGAACACGACGGCGAAGGCGAGCGGGACGGCCGCGAAGCCGGCGGTCTGGACGTAGTAGCCGCCGACGATGGCGACCGCGATGCCGAGCGGGTAGCCCGTCGTCGCGGTGACCGGGTTCGTGTCGAGCTGGGGGGCGTGGTGGTAGGCGATGAGCCAGCACGGCAGCGTGACGAGCGCGGCGACGGGGTCGACGAGCAGCCACAGCGCGCCGAGGCAGAGGAAGAACCCGGTCGTGGCGAGCGCGAGGGCGAGGCGACAGCCGCGCTCGGTCAGCGGGTGGTCGTCGTCCTCGTCGCGCACGTAGAAGTCCACGTAGCCGTCCTTCACGTGGGCGGTGTAGACCGCGAGGAAGACGGCGACCATGTGGACCGCGCCGAGGGCCACGTCGAACTCCCCTGCGAGGACGCTCCCGAACCACGAGGCGGCGAGCGGCGGGAGCATGAACACGGGGTGGACCTGCGAGGAGAGCGCGCGGGCGTCGGCGACGACTCCGGAGTCGTGCCGGGAGAACGTCATGTGCTACCATTCGGCACCGACGCCAATAACTCCGCGGGTGGGCGACGGGACTGCCGGAGCGCCCGTGCGCGTAGCCCCGGTGACGGACGACTGGGAGACGGTGCCCCGTGGCACCGTCCAGTCCGTCACTGGCGGCTCGGCGGTGGCTCAGTCGATGGTCGGGTTCGTCGGGTGGAACACGCCTTCGGGGTTCCCCCGGTGGACCCACGCGTGGAGGCCGGTGAAGTCCCTCTCACTCTCGAAGTGCCAGCCCTCCGCCTCCGTCGTCCGCAGGTGTCGCGAGCTGTCCTCGTCGGCGAAGATGTTCGGTGGGTTCGCAGCCTGGTCGCCGGGGACCAGCCACTCGACCCCGCCGAGGACGAGGTCGTCATCGTGTGACTGGTCGTGGGGCTCTCCCGGTTCTGGGTCGTAGTTCCCCGTCGTGAAGTAGACGAGCACGCCCGGGTCTTCGAGGTCGGTCCCGAACGGTGACCCGTCGGCGAAGTGGAACCCCATCCCGGGGACGTACGGCGAGATGGCGCTGTAGTGGTCTTCGCGGGCGGTGTCGAAATCCCTGTACGGACGGCTCACGGCTCGAACGCCATTGAGCTGCTGTGAGAGCTCGTCCGGTTGCGCGGTCGCGGCTGTGGCACCCGCGGCTCCCAGCACGAGACCGCCACCGATCGTCTGTAGCACGGTTCGTCTGGTAGGCTGGATTGGTGGCATTGATTTCCTCCGCGACGTCCCCCACAACCCTCCCTCGTCGGTCCGCGATCTGGCACGGGGAACGTCCCTTACTACTCTACTCTGTGGGATGTTAACATTTGCCAAACATTCCTGCGGATACACATGGGGCCGCCCGGAGACGGACCGACGCTTCAGACCGTCTCGTCGACGAAGGACTCCAGCAGCTTGCGCTCGGCGGCGCGGAGGTGCTCGTGCAGCGTCGGGGCGGCGATGTCCATCGCGTCGGCGACCTCCTCTGCGGTGCTGTCGCGGGGCCACTCGTAGTAGCCCGCCGAGTACGCCGTCTCGAGGGCGGCCCGCTGGCGGTCGGTCAGGCGGTCGCTGAGGTCCTGCCGGAAGGATTCGGTCGACTGGACCGAGCGCTCGACCTCGCGCTTGGAGACGAGGTCGATGTCGTCGTACGTCGACTGGACCGCGCTGGCGATGGCCTTCAGGTCGGCGTCCGGTGCGGCCTCGACGACGACGCTCCCCTCCCCGTCGGTCACGTCGAACGACCGGACGGTCGCGCCGACGGCCGAGAGCGTCTCGATGGCGGCCTCGGTGACGGAGAGCTCGAGCAGGGATTCCCCCCCGTCGGCGACGAGCCGCGCGCTCCCGATGGCGTCGAGTTCGGCCGCGAGTTCGAGCGCCGCCTCGCCGTCGCCGCCAACGAGGTCGACGAAGCAGGTCAGCCCGGACTCGTCGTTCGAGGCGATGCCGCGCAGCGAGAGGTCACCGCCCGTCTCCGCCGCGATGCGGACGAGCGGGTCGTCGCGGTCGCCGTGGCGGAACTCCAGCTCGGCGACGGTGTCCGCGAGCAGGAGGCGGTGCTGCTCGACGGCCGTGATGCCGTTGCCGATGCGCGCGCCGAGCTGGGCGAACACGTCGAGCTCGTGGTCGCTGACGGTGTGTTCGGCCGTGGTCCCGACGACGAGCGCCCCGTAGGACTTCTCGCGGTAGGACAGCGGCGTGACGAGTGCGACGCCGTCCTCGAACCCGGCCACGTCGACGTCGGTCAGCAGCTGTATCTCGCCGTCGTCGACCGCCGACTCGACGCCCTCGACGAGCTGGCTGCCGGCGATGTCGAGGGTCTCGTCCACCGCGCCCGCACCCTCACGCGGCCGGACGCCTCGGCTGTGGTCGGTGTACTCAGCGACCAGCGCCGCGCGGTACGGCTCGGTCCCGACGACGGCCCCGCAGACCGCGGCGTCGATGGCCTCCCGGGTCTCCGAATCGACGAGCGCGCGGTCGACGCGCCGGATGACCCGGTTGACGTTCGTGAGGCGTTCGAGCTGCTGTTCGCGCTGTGCGATCGCCTCCTCGTTGGCCTCGTACGTCTCGTCGAGCTCGCTCTCGAGTTCGACGAGCTGGTCCTCGTCGCGCAGGGCCTCGCGCTCGCGCGTCGAGAGCGCGGCCTCGGTCGCCTCCAGCGCGAAGTACTCCCGGACCGCCTCGGAGAAGTCCGAGCGCGCGAGCAGTTCGTCCGCGGTGTCGACGACGTCGTCGCGGTCGACGGGCTTCACGAGGTACTCGTCGAACGGCATGTCGACGATGTCGGTGTCGGGCGCGACGGCGGTCATCATCGCGACCGGGAACTCGTAGCCCTCCGCGCGGAGGACGTCGAGCGTCTCGTCGCCCGACTTGCGGGGCATCCGACGGTCGAGCAGGACGAGGTCGATCTGGTCGTCGACCGCGTCCAGCGCGTCCTCCCCGCTGTAGGCGGTCACGACGCGGTAGTCGTCGTCCTCCAGCCAGTATCGACAGGTGTCCGCGAGGTCCTCGTCGTCGTCCACGACGAGGACTGTGGGACGGGAAGCCCCCACCTCTGCATCCCGCGACAGATTCGTTGCCATTGGCGATGCGTACGGGGCCGACGAGCAAATGGAGTCGGACCTAAACAGTTTGGCTTCACGGTGTACCGCCGCCGTCGTCACCCGAACTGTGGTGGCCGTCGGGACGTCTCAGCGGACCGCCTTCGTCGCCTCGCGCATCACGTCCAGCGCCTCCTCCAGCTCCTCGGTGCTGGTGGCGTAGGAGATGCGGGCGTAGCCCTCGCCGTGGTCGCCGAACGCCTCGCCGGGGACGACGACGACGCCGCGGTCGAGCACCTCGTCGACCCAGCCGTCGGGCACCTTCGGCATGACGTAGAACGCGCCCTTCGGCTCCGGCACGTCCAGTCCCATGTCGGTCAGGCCGTCGACGACGAGGTCCCGGCGCTCCTCGAACGTGGCGACCATCTCGTCGACGACGTCCTGCGGGCCGTCGATGGCTCCCTCGGCGGCGTACTGCGCCGGGGCCGACGCGCAGGCCTGCACGTACTGGTGGACCCGGAGCATGCGCTCGATGCGCTCGTTCGAGCCGACCACCCAGCCGAGCCGCCAGCCGGTCATCGAGTACGTCTTGGAGCAGGCGGAGACGACGACCACGTTGCCGGAGTCGGTGAACTCCATCGGAGAGTGGTGCTCGCCGTCGAAGACGATGTGCTCGTACACCTCGTCGGAGACACAGAGCACGTCGTGCTCCTCGGCGATGCGGGCGAACTCCCGCATGTCCTCCTCGGACTGGACCGCACCGGTCGGGTTGCCGGGGCTGTTCACGATGAACGCCGCGGTGTCTTCGGTGATGTTCTCTTCGACCGTCGCGGGGTCGAGCGTGAGGTCCTCGCGGAGCGGGACGGGGTTCGGCTCGCCGCCCGCGACGTGCGTGAGCGCCTCGTACGCGACGAAGCCGGGGTCGGGGTAGATGACCTCGTCGCCCTGGTCGACGTGGGCCTCCATGACGAGGTGCAGTGCCTCGGAGCCGCCGGCGGTCGCGATGATGTCCTCGGTGTCGACCGCGAGGCCGCGGTCACGCTCGAACTTCGCCGAGATGGCCTCGCGCAGCGACTCGGTGCCCTTGTTCGAGGTGTAGGCGTCGGTCTTGCCCGCCTGGATGGCCTCGACGGCGGCCGAGCGCGCGTGCTCGGGCGTCGGGAAGTCGGGCTGTCCGAGGCCGAGGTTGATGGCGTCCTCGCCGGCCGCCTCGAAGACCTCGCGGATGCCACTGATACTGACCCGTTCGACCCGGTTCGAGAACTCGGTCATACACCAACCAGCGTCGCGATTGCGGATAACTCTTGATGTGGTTCGTGGTATCGAATCACACCGATTCCGGACGACGCGGCCGGGCTACTGGTACATCCGGAGCGGCTGGGCCTGCGAGCTCTCCTCGTCTTTCGCCTCGCGCATCTTCTCGGCGAACTGCTCTTTCTGGTCTCTGATCTCCTCGGCGTGGTCGACCAGCTCGGAGATGTCGACCTCGATGTCGGTCAGCGGGCCGATGCCGTGCTCGATGAGGACCCGCGCCGCCTCCGGGTCGGGGAACCGCTCGTTCGACTGGACGACGAGTCCGACGCCGTCGAGGCCGACCTCACCTGCCTCGTTGAGGAACGCGCCGGTCGGACCGCTGACGACGCCATTCTCGGGCGGCAGGTCGATGTCGAGCTCGTCGAGCAGCCCCCCCGCCTCGCCCGTCGCGATGCCGAACAGCTCCGGGACGCCCGACTTCTCGGCCGGGAGACCGCTGAGGAAGATGGGCGTGACGTTCTCGTCCTCGAGCCAGCCGACGAGGCAGTCCGCGAACTCGGCGACCGCAGCAGATTTCACCGGCACGTCGCTCTGGAGCGCGACCAGGTCCTCCTCGGGTGCCGCGTAGAGGCGGACCGGCGGCAGGATCTCGCGCTCGCCCTCGTGGTAGACGCCGATCGGTGCGAGGCTGTCGCAGTGGACCGTCCCGTACAGCTCCATGTCGAACTCCTCGACGAGGTGGTCAGTGGCGATCTTCCCGACGAGGCCGACACCGGGCATCCCCTCGACGAGCATCGCGCCGTCGACGTCCATCTCCGCGTGCTGCTGGATGTGTCCCATGTTCGAACTGATACGCGCACGTGAGGTAAAAGCTCCCCACGAGTGCGTCGCCCGTTCGAAACCGACTAACCGTTCCCCCGCGAAACCGCGCTCGATGGAGCCATTCGAGCGGTACCGGGACGTTGTCGACGACTTCGAGGCGTTCATCGACGCCTGCCGTCGCTCGCTCCCGATGGCGGTCCGCGTGAACACGCTGAAGGCGACGACAGAGCAGGTCGAACGCGCGTTCGACGAAGCCGGAGTCGGCTTCGAGCGTGCCGGCTGGCACCCCCACGTGATGCGCGTCGAGACGGACACCCCCGGGGCCACGTGGCCGAGCTTCCACGGCTGGGTCCACGGGCAGGAGGAGGTGTCGGCCATCCCCGCCACCGTGCTCGCACCGGAGCCGGGCGAGCGCGTCCTCGACGCCTGCGCCGCGCCGGGGAGCAAGGCGACGCAACTCGCCGCCGAGATGGACGACGAGGGAACGCTCGTCGCCAACGACAACAACCTCGGGCGGCTCTCCGCGCTGCGGTTCAACTGCGAGCGCCTCGGCGTCACCAACGTCGCGGTCACGAACCGGGACGCCAGGAACTTCTCGCTGAAGCCCTTCGCCGCCGAGGGCGAGCACGAGGGCCCACAGTTCGACCGCGTGCTCGTCGACGCCCCCTGCTCGTGCGAGGGGACCATCCGGAAAAACCCGGACGCACTCGACGGCTGGAGCGAGGACCACGTCGCCGGCATCGCGGGCGTCCAGAAGGGCATCCTCCGGCGAGCCATCCAGGTCACTCGCGACGGCGGCCACGTCGTCTACTCCACCTGCACGTTCGCCCCGGAGGAGAACGAGGCCGTACTGGACCACGTCCTCCAGCAGGAGGACTGCCACCTCGTCGACTACGACCTCGCGCTCGAACACGACGACGGTCTCACCGGGTGGCAGGACCAGGAGTTCGACCCGCAGATGACCAAAGCGAAGCGTGTCTACCCCCACCAGAACGACACTGGCGGGTTCTTCACCGCGAAACTGGAGGTGGGCGCATGAGCGAGAACGACGGGCAGCGCTTCGACCGCATTCCCGCCACCGAGGACGAACGCGAGGTCGAGGGCCGGGCCACCCGCGAGGAGGTCGTCGACTGGTGGGAGAACCGCTTCGGCATCCCCGCCGAGACGTTCGCCGACCACACGTTCTGGGAGAAGGGCGCGGGCAAGATCTGGATCTTCGCGGGCGACGCGCCGAGCCCCATCTCGATCGAGGGCCTCGGGATGACGTTCCTCCGGACCCGACAGGAGCACTGGAAGCCGACGACCGACGCCGTCCAGCGCTTCGGCCGGCTCGCCACGACGAACGTGTTCGAGCTGACCGAGGAACAGGCCGGGCGCTTCGTCGCCGGCGAGGACCAGGAGATCCCGTACGACGGCGACTGGGGCTACGTCATCGCCGCCCACGAGATCGCGGGCGAGCGCGAGCCCATCGGCGTCGGTCTCTACGTCTACGGCGAGCTCAAGTCGACGGTGCCGAAGGGCCGTCAGCGGTCGGTCTGAGGCACCCCCTCGTCCGACCCTTTTTATCGGAAACCGCGCCCAGACGCGGCGTGCCCTGACCACGCGACGCGTGACGGCCGAGGCGGGTGCGTGACGCACCGTCGCGCGAGAATCTGCGTCGCCTGTTCGCCATCTACCGACCCACCAGCGACGGCTCGCTCCGGATCGTCGTCCGCTCACTCCTCGCCAGCGTCGGCCTCCCGCACCGTCCCCCCGCCCAGTCCAGCCCACTCGACCCGGTAGCCGAGCCGCGAGAGCGTCGCGCTCGCGTCGTCCAGCCCGAACTCGTCGAGGACCGCCTCCGCCTCGTCGAGGTCCATCCCGGCTTCGACGCGTTCGCCCACCGCGTCGAGCACCGATGGACGCACGAGCGTCCGTCCGACGCGCTCGTGCTCGGGGAACGACTTCCCTTCGACGGCGCTCTCGCTGACGCCGTGGCGGTTCGCCAGTGCCGACAGCGTCACCACGTCGTCGTCCGGCACCAGTTCGTCCGGCAGGCCCGAGGCGGCCGCCGCCACCAGCTCGTCCTCGTAGCGCCGGAGCGCGTCACGGACGGCCTTCACCCGTACCCGCTCCGAGTACGTGACGACGCGGTGGTCCATCGCCGCGATGTCCTCGCCGACGCCGAGCGATTCGTCGACCGCGACGAGCATCTCCACGTCCTCCAGGTCGTCGAGCTGTGCGAGCTTCTTCGCGACGTACTCCGGCGTCCAGAAGCCCATCACCTCGAAGTAGACGCGGAACTCGTCATCGCCCGGGAGCCAGTCGAACGCGAAGTCGGGGATCATCACCCGCGAGCCGGTCGCGAGCGGCTCGGGCTCCCGGACGATGTCCCAGTCCAGCCCGAGCGATTCGAAGCGCGTCGCCACGTCGCGCTCGACCTGACTGTCGAACTCGACCTCGGCGACGGGCTCCGTGCCGGGCACTCGAACGGGGTCCTCGTCGGTGAGCACCAGTTCGCGCTCGGTGCCGCGATCGTCGATGGTCGCCGACAGCCGCCAGTCGTCGGTCTTCGCGACGGTGCGGAGCAGCCGGGCGAACCGGGTGCCGTAGCGGCGCGACCGTCGGAAGAGCGCATCGGGACCGGTGACGACGACCTCGCGACCGTCGTCCGTCCGCCGGATCTCGTACATCAGCCGGAGGCGCTTGACCGCCGAGACGAGCGCCTTCGGGTCCGACGAGCGTGCGCGGACCTCCGTCGCGTCGAACAGCGCCGTCTGCGCCAGCGAAAGGTTGTACTGCGCGACGAGTTCGGCGGGGGACCACGGCGCGTCGACGCTCGCGAGCACCTGCCGGTCCTCGAGGTCGGCGTACAGCGACCTGGCGAGTGCCTCGGGGGCGACGCCGCGGTCGGCGGCCGCCCGTGCGAGTGCCTCGTCCCGCTCCGCGGTGGTGACGACGCCCACTCGCTCGGCGGCCGCGAACGCGGCGCGGCGCGCCCGTTCCGGTTCGACGGGCGCACGAGTCTCCAGCGTCGTCTCCCGTTCGAGGAGCTTCGCGAACCCGCGGACGAGCTTGAAGTCGGGTGCGTCGGCCTCCAGCTCGGCGAGCGCGTCCTGCAGGTCGCCCCACTGCTCGCCGACGTGGCCCTGATACACGCCGAGGACGCGTGCTGCGAGCGCTTCGTGCTCCGGGTCGGCGAACTGCGGGTGGTAGCCCCCACCGGCACGGGACACCCGGAGCAGGTCCTTCGTTAGCATCGTCTGCCCATGGGGGGTGGGCAGTGAAAAACGCCACTCCCCGACGTGAGTCACAAAGGTTTCGTACCGACCGACCGAAGCCGCGGTCGATGCGACGCCGCGCCCTCTGTCGGAGCCTCGTCACCGGGGCCGTGCTGCTTGCCGGCTGTAGCCGCCGGCCCGGCGACCAGCCCGGTGCCGACCAGCAGCCGCCGCAGACAGAGCCGCCGGTGCCGACGACGGACGGCTCCGGCGACCCGACTACCGAGGCCACCCGACGGGCGGGTGAGGGGCTCTCGGTCGGGCTGGAGACCGACGAGACCGACGACGAGTTCCTCGTGACGGCGGTCGTCGCGAACAACCGGGAGTCGATGGTCGATCTGACCCTCGTTGCCGTCTGGACACGGGACGGAGAGCGGCTGGAACGGGCGCGCCGGGTGCGGCTCGCCGCTGGGGCGACGGGCCGGTACGAGTTCACGTTCGAGCGTGTCGGTTCGATCTCCTTCGAGTGGCGCGACCCGGGCGCGTCGACTAGCCTCGGCGGCGGCTCGCGACGCGCTCCTCGGCCGTCTCGGCGCTGACGAGCTCGTACAGCAGCGCGCGACCGCCATCGGTCTTCGGTCGCAGGATGCGCCCGAGCCGCTGGGTGAACTCGCGCTCGCTCCCGCTGCCCGAGAGGATGACGGCGACGTTCGCGTCCGGCACGTCGACACCCTCGTCGAGGACGTTCGAGGTAACGACACGCGAGTAGGTGCCGTCGCGGAACTTCTCGAGTACCTCGCGGCGCTCGCTCGTCCCGGTCTCATGCGTGATGGTCGGTATCAGGAACCGTTCTGAGATGTCGTACGCCAGTGCGTTGTGTGCGGTGAAGACGATGACGCGGTCGCCGCGGTGGTCGTCGAGGATGTCGGCGAGCGCGTCGACCTTCGCCTGGCTGCCCATCATGATGCGCCGGGCACGCTGTTTCGCCAGTAGCGCCTCGCGGGCTTCGGGGTCCGTGCCGGACCGCTTGATGAGCTCCTGGTAGTCGCTCCCGCTGGTGAACCGGATGTTGCTGCGGGCGAGGTAGTCGGTGAAGGTGGACTGGTGTTCCTCGTAGCGCTCGCGTTCGTCCGGGGTGAGCTCGACGGTGAGCTGCTTCACGTCGTAGCGGGCGAGGTGGTCGCCGGCGAGGTCGTCGACGGAGAGCCGGTAGACGAGCGGGCCGACGAGTTCCTCGATGATCTCGTGGGCGTCGTCGGGGCGCTCGAAGGTCGCGGTGAGGCCCATCCGGGCGGGCGCGGCGAGGAGCCGGCCGATGTCGCGGAAGCCCTCGCCGCCGAGGTGGTGGACCTCGTCGAAGACGACGAGTCCGAAGCGATCGCCGATGTCCTCGGCCTTGAGGTACGCCGAGTCGTAGGTCGAGACGGTCAGCACCTCCGCGCGCTGTTCGCCACCGCCGAACTGGCCGACCGGGGCGTCGAACTCGCGTTCGAGTTCGGTGCGCCACTGGTGGACGAGGTCGAGCGTCGGCACGACGACGAGCGTCGGGGTCTGGAGGCGCTCGATGGCACCGATTGCGACGACGGTCTTCCCGCTGCCCGTCGGGAGCTCGATGCAGCCGCGGTTCGGGAGTGGCTCGTCGCCGCCACCCCCTGCTGCCCACGCGTCGAGCGCGTCCTGCTGGTAGCTGCGCAGCTCGTAGTCGGAGTGGAGGTCGGGGACCGTGTCGAGGGCGAGCACGTCGTCGTCGACCGCGCGGTCGTTGCGGTCGAGCCAGTCGCGGATCGCGGCGTAGCGGTGCGCTGGCGCACGTCCGGTGTGGCTCCGGGCGTCGTACTCGACGCCGGGGAGCTCGTCGAGGGCGTCGCCCTCGGCGCGGAGCGTGCCGTCGTCGTAGCGGAGCGAGACCGTCACGGGCCGGTGATTGCCACCCGGGCGGGTTACGTGTTCCGGGTGTGTGGGTGGACGGTGGCCTCGGCTGTTCTCCCTCGCCGCGTACCTGAACCCTTTTGTTCACCCACGGGTTTTGTTTCGCACATGGACGAAGACGAGGATACGGAGCAGCCGACCCCGGAGCAGGGGTCGGCAGCCGCAGACGAGCCACCGGAGTCGCCCCCGGAGGAGGCCGAGGAATCCACCGACGACGCGGTGGTCGACGAGGAGCAGACCGCCGAGGCGTCGGCTGAGTCCGACGCGCCAGCGTCCGACGCGTCCGAGGCCTCGCAGGCGGCGGCCACCGAGGAAGACTCGGCGACGGACGAGGACGCGGCCACCGCAGCGGCGGACGTGGACGCCGAGCCCGCCGGCTCCCCCGTCGGCGAGGACCTCGTCGGGCGCGCGAGCCAGTACGATGAGGAGCTCGGTGCCGAGGTCGCCGCACTCGTCGAGCGCGCGTTCGAACTGAAGGACGACGCGGACGACCTCCGGCGCCGAGTCGACGAGCTGGAGGACGAGCGCGCGGAGCTCGAGGAGGAGCGCGAGGACCTGAAACAGCGCCTCGTGCGGAAGCAGGCGGACTTCAAGAACTACAAGGAGCGGGCGAAGAAGAAGCAGGACCAGATCCGCGACCGTGCGACGGAGGACCTCGTCGAGCGACTCCTGCCGGTCCGGGACAACCTCACCCGTGCGCTCGAACAGGAGGGCGAGGACGCGGACATCCGCGAGGGTGTCGAGGCGACGCTGCGCGACTTCGACCGCGTGCTGGAGGAGGAGAACGTCGAGGAGATCGTCCCGGCGGAGGGCGACGACGTCGACCCGCAGCGCCACGAGGTGATGGTACGGGTCGACAGCGAGCTTCCGGAGGGCGACATCGTCGATGTCTACCGACCGGGTTACGAGATGGCCGACAAGGTCATCCAGACGGCGCAGGTGACGGTGAGCAACGGGGCCGACCACGAGCCCGAGGAGGCCGTCGCCCTCGGCGGCGAGGTCGAGACCGACGACGACGGCGATGACGATGGGACGGGGGCGTCGGAGACGGCCGCTGCGGACGACGAGGTGCCGTCGGGCGAGGGCGATGGCGAGGCACCGGAGGGTGAGGAAGCAACCGCCGGTGACAACCGACACTGACGGCGGTCAGCGGCCGCAAGCGTAAAGCCAATCTCGACGAACGCGAAAATTAGCTCTGCGGGCGGCATGTCGGCGAGTAACGGCTTTAATTCGTTGGATAGTCGAGTAAAGCAAGTTTTAAAACCTCAAGCGAGTTAGTAGACTGTAACATGGCGAGCAACAAGATAATCGGAATCGACCTTGGGACGACCAACTCCGCGTTCGCGGTGATGGAAGGTGGCGACCCCGAGATCATCGTCAACAGCGAGGGGAACCGGACGACGCCCTCCGTCGTCGCGTTCACGGACGACGGCGAGCGACTCGTCGGCAAACCGGCGAAGAACCAGGCCATCCAGAACCCCGAGCGCACCATCGCGTCCATCAAGCGCCACATGGGCGAGGACGACTACACCGTCGAGATCGACGGCGAGGACTACACGCCGGAGGAGATCTCGGCGATGATCCTCCAGAAGATCAAGCGCGACGCCGAGGAGTACCTCGGCGAGGACGTCGAGAAGGCAGTCATCACGGTGCCGGCGTACTTCAGCGACCGCCAGCGCCAGGCGACGAAGGACGCCGGCGAGATCGCCGGCTTCGAGGTCGAGCGCATCATCAACGAGCCGACCGCCGCCGCGATGGCGTACGGGCTCGACGACGACTCCGACCAGACCGTCCTCGTCTACGACCTCGGGGGCGGCACGTTCGACGTCTCCATCCTCGACCTCGGTGGCGGCGTCTACGAGGTCGTCGCCACGAACGGCGACAACGACCTCGGTGGCGACGACTGGGACGAGGCCATCATCGACTGGCTCGCCGACGAGTTCGAGAACGACCACGGCATCGACCTGCGCGAGGACCGGCAGGCGCTCCAGCGCCTGAAGGACGCCGCCGAGGAGGCGAAGATCGAGCTCAGTAGTCGAAAGGAGACGGAGATCAACCTCCCGTTCATCACGGCGACCGACGACGGTCCCATCCACCTGGAGAAGTCGGTGACGCGGGCGAAGTTCGAGAACCTCACGAGCGACCTCATCGACCGCACGGTCGAGCCGACCGAGCAGGCACTGGCGGACGCGAGCTACGACAAGGACGACATCGACGAGGTGCTGCTCGTCGGGGGCTCCACCCGGATGCCCCAGGTCAAGGAGAAGGTCTCCGAGCTCATCGGCCAGGAGCCCAAGAAGAACGTCAACCCGGACGAGGCCGTCGCGCTGGGCGCTGCCATCCAGGGCGGCGTGCTCGGCGGCGAGGTCGACGACATCGTCCTGCTCGACGTGACGCCGCTGTCGCTCGGTATCGAGGTCAAGGGTGGCCTGTTCGAGCGTCTCATCGAGAAGAACACCACCATCCCGACCGAGGAGTCGAAGATCTTCACCACGGCCGCGGACAGCCAGACGTCCGTGCAGGTCCGCGTGTTCCAGGGTGAACGCGAGATGGCCGAGGACAACGAGCTGCTCGGCGAGTTCCACCTGACCGGTATCCCGCCGGCACCGGCCGGAACGCCGCAGATCGAGGTCACGTTCAGCATCGACGAGAACGGCATCGTGAACGTCTCCGCCGAGGACAAGGGGTCGGGCAACCGCGAGGACATCACCATCGAGGGTGGTGCCGGTCTCTCGGACGCCGAGATCGACCAGATGCAGGCCGAGGCCGAGGAGCACGCCGAGGAGGACCGCCAGCGCCGCGAGCGCATCGAGGCGAAGAACAACGCCGAGGCGACGCTCCAGCGCGCCGAGACGCTGCTCGAGGAGAACGAGGAGGCCGTCGACGACGACCTGCGCGAGACCATCGAGGCCGAGATGGACGAGGTCGAGGCGGTCATCTCGGACGACGATGCGAGCAAGGACGAGATCGAGGCCGCCGCGGAGTCGCTCTCGAAGGAGCTGCAGGAGATCGGCAAGCAGATGTACGAGGGTGCGGCGGCCCCGAACGGTGGCATGGGTGGCGGCGCGGCCGGCGGCGCAGCCCCCGGCGGCGACGCGGCCGAGGACGACGAGGAGTTCGTCGACGCCGACTTCGAGGACGTCGAGGACGACGCCGATGCGGCCGAGGACGACGAGGAGTAAGTAGTCGAATCCGGCGACGGCAGCCCCGTCGTCGAGCGGGATACGCTCGCCAGCCGAACCCGTTCTTTTCAAGTGTTCCAATCCGCTACAGTGTGATAACCAATGAGTGAGGACTTCTACGACGTTCTCGGTGTCGGCAGGGACGCGTCCGAGGACGAGATCAAGCAGGCCTACCGGAAGAAGGCCGCCGAGTACCATCCGGACGTGTCCGACGCGGAGGACGCCGAGGAGAAGTTCAAGCAGGTGAAGAAGGCGAAGGAGGTCCTCACCGACGACCAGAAGCGCCAGGCGTACGACCGCCTCGGCCACGAGCGCTTCGAGCAGGCCGAGAAGCGCGGCGGCTTCGACCAGGGCGCGGGCGGCGGCGCTGGCGGCTTCGGCGGCGGTCGCGGTGGGGACCCATTCGGCGGCCAGGGTGGCATGGGTGGCATCAACGACATCTTCGAGCAGTTCTTCGGCGGCGGCCAGGGCGGCCAGCGCTCACGCGACCGTGGCCCACAGCCCGGCCGCGACCTCCGCACGCAGATCACACTCGACCTCGAGGAGGTGTACGAGGGCGTCGAGAAGCAGGTGACCATCTCCCGACCCGCACACTGTGACACGTGCGAGGGGGAGGGCCACCCGCCCGACGCCGACGTCGAGACCTGCCCCGACTGCAACGGCCAGGGTCGGGTGACACGCGTCCAGCAGACCCCGCTGGGGCGCGTCCAGCAGACCCAGACCTGCCCCCGCTGCGAGGGCGACGGCGAGCTGTACGACGAGCAGTGCGCGGACTGCGGCGGCGACGGCGTCGTCGCCGAGGAGGCCTCCCTGAGCGTCGAGATCCCCCCCGGCGTGCAGAACGGCCAGACCATCCGCATGGGCGGTGAGGGTGCGGTCGGCGACCCCGGCGCACCCCGTGGCGACCTCATCATCGAGGTCAGCGTCGCCGACCACGACTCCTTCGAGCGCGAGGGCGACGACCTCTACCACCGGCTGCCCATCTCCTTCCCGCAGGCCGTCTTCGGCGACACCGTCGAGATCGAGACGCTGGGGGGCCGCGTCGAACTCGAGATCCCCGAGGGCACCCAGAGCGGCGAGACCTTCCGCCTGCGCGGCAAGGGGATGCCCCACCTCCGTCGGCGCGGCAACGGTGACCTGTTCGTCCAGGCTCACGTGGTGACGCCGTCGGACCTGAACGAGGAGCAGCGCGAGGCGCTGGAGGCGTTCGCCGAGGCGGGCGGCGAGGACATCGAGGTCAAGAAGGGGTTCTTCGAGAAGATCGAGAGCTTCTTCTGAACGACTGTTCGTGATCTGGTTCCGCTGGTGAGCGAGTTCGTGACCGACGAGTCTCGGCCTTCGCAGGAACGTCCGGTGACTCGAACAGCCAGAGATCGCCGAGACCTTCGCCCATTTCAGTCACCCGAGAGCAACGTCTCCGGCACCGGAGACTCCACGCACTTTTCCCGGCCTGCGCCCAACGTCGGGGTATGCAGACGCTCGCCGACGTGCTGGCACGGGAGCGACGGGGCGACGCGCCCGCGCTCTACGCGGAGGGGCCGACGACGCAGCGCTACGACTACCGGCGCTTCCTGACGACGGCGTGGAAGACGGGCAACCTCCTGCACAAGCGCGGCGTGCGGACGGGAGCGACCGTCGCGATCGTCCCGTCGGCGCGCGCCCAGCCGGTGCTCACCTTCCTCGGGGCGTCGCTGCTGGGAGCGGTGACGCGATTCTCCCCGCCCAGAGCGGTCGAGGCGCGGGCGTTCGTCGCGCCGACCGACCGGCTCGCGGAGTACGACATCGCGCCGGGAACCGCGACGGTCGGCTACGGCGCGGACCCGGAGAGCCCGGCGCACGACTACTGGGAGGGTGGGGTCTGGAGCGAGAACCCGACGATGCCGCCCGAGCCCGCCGCGCCGTCGGACCCGATTCTCGACGACGGCGACCGGCAGTACACACACGCGGACCTGCTCGCCGGGGCGACGTGGGCCGTCGAGGAGCTGGGGCTGGCTGCCGACGACACGGTGGCGGTCGGTGGGACGGTCTCCTCGCCGCCGGTCATCGCGGCGGGCATCCTCGCGCCGCTGGTCGCGGGAGCGTCCATCCGACTCGACGGTGGCGACGAGGAGCACGTCGCGGTCGAGGGCGGCGGGAGCGTCGACGTGTCGGCGGGGTTCTTCGATCGGGAGTCGGGGTGACGGACGCCCGACAGCTTGGACGTGAGCTTATCCGCGAGAGTGACGTCTCTTCTGGTATGAGCGAACGCGCCATCGAGCACGAGGCATCGACCGAGGATCACCCGGACGCGACGTTGGCGTCGGCGGGCGACATCATCACGGGGTTGCTCGACCGCGTGACCGAGTCGGCCGCCGTGCGCGCGGTGTACGGCGAGCCCGTCGAGGCGCACGGCCGGACTGTCATCCCGGTCGCGAAGGTCGCCTACGGCCTCGGCGCGGGGAGTGGCACCGACGCCGGCGAAGCCGAGGAGGACGACGGTGAGGGAGCGCACGAGAGCGGCGGCAGCGGTGGCGGCGCTGGCGTCGCGGCCCGACCGGTCGGCGTGGTCGAGGTGACCGACGACGGCACGCGGTTCGTCCGGTTCGACGACCGCCGCAAGCTCGCGCTCGGGCTCGGCCTCGGCCTCGGCGTCGTCCTCGGCTACCTGCTCGGGCGTCGCCGACGCGGTGGCGACTGAGGGCTACACGGCAGTCACGTAGGCCGTCCCGGCGAGGACGACGTTGTAGAGCGCGTGGGTGACGATGGGGACGGTGAGGTTGTCGGTCCACTCGTACAGCGCGCCGAGGATGGCCCCGGTGCCGGCGATGAGCAGTACGCCGGCGACGACCTGCTCGACGGAGCCGGTGTAGTTCGAGAGGTGGACCGAGCCGAACAGCAGGCTGGAGCCAAGCACCGAGCCGACGGGCCCGAACGTCTCGCGGAGCCGACCCTGCACGACGCCGCGGAACAGGTACTCCTCGGCGGGCGCGACGATGAGGACCGAGAGGATCGCGACACCGAGGAAGAAGTCCGGGTCGATGGTCCCGCTCTCCTCGATGACCGAGCCCGGCACGAGGTCGAAGGCGGCGAGCAGCACGGACAGCCCGACCGCGACGACGAGGGCGACGAGGGTGCCAGCCAGCGCGTAGCCGACCTGACGGCCGGTCGGGGCGCGGACCGGAATCGAGAGTCCGCGTCGTCGTGCGTACGCGAGTCCGAACAGGAGGAAACCGACCTGCCCGGCGGCCGTCAGCAGGAGCAGTCCGAGCGTGGTCTCGATGTCGAGCCCGAGCGCGAGCGACGGGACGAGGAAGACGACGCCGACGAGCGTCGAGACGACGATGGCGAGCACGGTGAGGCCGGCCGCCGCGATGGCGGTCCGGACCGGGCCGGTTCTGGCGTGTGTGTCGGTCACGGCTCGTGATACGGGACGGCGTGTCAAAACGACTGCGTCGGCAAGCGGGGAGCCGGCGTTACCGCGCGTCCGCCAGCCGCTCCAGCGCCTCGGGGTTCTCGATGCTGCTCATGTCGCCGAGCTCCTCGCCCTGGTAGGTCGCCTCGATGGCGCGGCGGATGATCTTCCCGGACTGGGTCTTCGGGAACTCGTCGACGAACAGGATCTCGCGCGGGCGGAACGGCTTGCCGAGCTCCTCGCCGACCTGTGCGCGGAGTTCGTCGCGGAGTTCGTCGGTCTCCTCGTAGCCGTCCTCGAGGATGACGTAGGTGACGACGGCGGTACCGGTGGTGTCGTCGGGGGCACCGACGGCGGCGGCCTGGTTCACCGCGTCGTGGTCCATCAGCGCGCCCTCGACCTCGGCGGGGCCGACCTTCCGGCCGGCCACGTTGAGCGCGTCGTCCGCGCGGCCGTGGAGGAACCAGAAGCCGTCCTCGTCCATCTGGGCCCAGTCGCCGTGGTCCCAGAGGTCGTCCCAGGAGGACCAGTACTCGTCGAGGTAGCGCTCGTCGCCCGACCAGAGGCTCTTCGTCATCGAGGGACAGGAGTCGCGCGCGACGAGGAAGCCGCGCTCGTGGGTGTCCCTGATGGACTCGCCGGTGGAGTCGACGATGTCGATGTCCATCCCGAGGCCGGGGCCGCCGAGCGTGCAGGGCTTGAGCGAGTTGATGGGCATCGGCATGAGGAAGCAGCCACAGATCTCCGTGCCGCCGGAGATGTTGATGATGGGTGCCTCGCCGCCGCCGACCGTCTCCAGGAACCACTGCCAGGACTCGGGGTCCCACGGCTCGCCGGTGGAGCCGAGGATGCGCAGGCTGGAGAGGTCGTGCTTCTCCACCCACTCGTCGCCGTGCTTGCGCAGCGCGCGGATGGCCGTCGGCGAGATGCCGAACTGGGTGAGTCCGTGGCGGTCGATCATCTCCCAGAAGCGGTCGGGCTCGGGGTGGTCCGGCGCGCCCTCGTACATGAAGATGGTGTTGCCGAACGTGTGGTTGCCGATGAGCGTCCACGGCCCCATCATCCAGCCGATGTCGCTCACCCAGAAGAAGCGGTCCGAGGGCTTGAGGTCGAAGCCGAAGTAGAGCTCCTTCGCGCACTGGAGCTGGACGCCGGCGTGGGTGTGGACGATGCCCTTCGGCTTCCCCGTCGTCCCCGAGGAGTACAGCAGCATCGACTCCTGGCTGGAGTCGAGGGACTTCGAGTCGTAGTCGTCGGACTGGCTCTCGATGGCTTCCTCCCAGGTGTCGTCGCGGCGCTTCCACTCGATGGACTCCTCCTCGCTGCTGACGAGGCCGAGGCGCTCGTAGACGACGGTGTGCTCGACGTGGCCCGCCTCGTCGATGGCGTCGTCGGCCGCGCCCTTCAGCCGGACCTCGCCGCCGCGGCGGTAGAAGCCGTCGCCGGTGAACAGGACCGAGCACTCCGAGTCCGAGATGCGCGTCGCCGTCGCGTCGACGCCGAAGCCCGAGAAGATGGGCACCGCGATCGCGCCCACCTTGAAGCAGCCGTAGAGGATGGAGACGACCTCGGGCACCATCGGCATGTACAGCCCCACGGTGTCGCCCGTCTCGATGCCGACCGACTCCAGGTAGTTCGCCACCTGGTTGGACTGGCGGTGCAGCTCGTGGTAGGTGACCTCCCGCACCTCGCCGTCCTCGCCCTCCCAGATGGTCGCGACCTTGTTGCGTGTCTCGCTGTCGGCAGCGGCGTGGCGGTCCACCACGTTGTGCGCGAGGTTGAGTTCCCCGCCGGGGTACCAGTCGGTGAACTGCGGCCCGTCGCTGTCGTCCCGGACCGTGTCGTACTCCTCGTAGAACTCGATGCCGAGGTAGTCGACGAGTTCGTCCCAGAACCAGTCGACGCCCGACTGGTCGAAGCCGTCGTCCTCGGTAGTCGTCCGCTCGATGAGCTCGTCGTAGTCCGCGATGTCGTACTCCTGCATGAACTCCCAGACGTTCGTCGACTCGACGAACTCCTGGGACGGTTCGAACGCCACCTCGGATACGTCTTCCAGGGATTCCATGTCGTCCTGTGTGTTTCCGTGGGTGGGTCATAGAAATTGCCCTCAACGTTCGTGCGGTTTCTGCGTCCGCGTGCGTCCGGTGTTCGCCCCGGATTCGGGTTTGAGAGCTCCTCAGTCGTGGGACGCTCTGGAACCGCGAACAGCCAGAGAGGCCCGCGGTTCTGGGCCCCTCTCTGCCTGGAATCGACTCAACGCTCCTGGTCACAGAATCCTCATACCAGACACACTCACCCATCGCGCGAGAGCCGGGGTATTTATTATGGAACCGACTGCCTACTTGGCATAGACGATGCGTGTCGCGTTCGTCGCGCTGGAGACGGCACTCCACGTCGACAGCGAGGCGAACCGACGGCTGAAGGGAATCGCGGAGGACCTCGCGGCTCGCGGCCACGACGTCTGCGTGTTCTGTGCGAAGTGGTGGACCGGCGACATCCCGGAGTGGGAACACGAGGACGTCACCTACCGCGGACTGGTGGACGACATCGAGTCGGAGCGGAAGTTCCGCTACGCACTGCCGATGGCGGTCCGGAAGTTCGGCGCGGAGGTCGTCCACGCGGCCGGCCGGCCGGCGAAGCAGGTGTCGGCGGCGAAGAAGGCGGCGCGGGTCGCGAGAGCGCCGCTGATAACCGACTGGTACGGCGATTGCGAGGAGTACGGGCGGGCGCACCGGAAGGCGCTGAGGAAGTCCGACCGGGTGGTCACGCCGTCGGAGATGGTCCGTACGCACGTCTGGGAGCACGGCGCGGCGGACGACGGGGTCGAGGTCATTCCGAACAGTATCGACTTCGACCTGCTGCAGTCCGTCGAGCCCCGACGGGTCGCCGACGTGGTGTACGCCCGGCGGCTGGACGAGGGGGCGAACCTCGAATCGCTCCTCCTGGCGCTCGCGGAACTCCGGCAGGTGGACTGGTCGGCGGTGGTCATCGGCGACGGGCCGGAGCGGGCCGCGTACGAGCAGCAGGCACGGGACCTGCGCATCGACGACCGCATCACGTGGCTCGGCGAGTGCGACCGCGAGCAGCAGGTCGCGGTGTACCGCGGCGCGCACGTGTTCGCCCAGACCGCCCGCGAGTGCCTGTTCGCCACCGAGCTGCTGTGGGCGCTCGCCTGTGGCTGCATCGGCATCGTGGAGTACCACGCCGACTCGTCGGCCCACGAGCTGCTCGTCCGACGGGACGCCGAGTTCGACCGCGGCTTCCGCACCACGAGCGAGCAGGAGCTCGCCGCCGCCATCAGCGAGGCCGCGGGCATGGAGCGGTACACCGTGGACGACCGGTTCGCGGAGTTCGACGACCGGCAGATCCTGGAGCGCTACCTGGCGTGCTACCGCGAGGAGATGGAGTCGGTGGGGCTGTTCTGACCGAAGATTGAGGGCCCCCCGCGGGCAAGTTGGGGCGATGACGGCGGTGAGTCGATGACGGAGGTGGCTCGATGACCGACGGCTTCGACGAGGACCGCGCGCTCTCGCTGCTCGCGAACGGGGTGCGCGTCGAGATCGTCCGCGCGCTCGGCGAGGCGACCGTCGAGAGCGACGGACTCGGCTTCCTCGCGTACTCGGAGCTGCTGGCCCGCGTCTCCGTCTCGGACTCGGGGCAGTTCAACTACCACCTCGGCGAGCTCACGGGGCCGTTCGTCCGGAAGACCGACCGGGGGTACGTGCTCTCCTCGCGGGGGATGCTCGCGTTCCAGCACCTCGTCGGCGGCGGGTTCACAACGGGCCTCCGGGTCGACGCGTTCGACATCGACCAGGACTGTCACCAGTGCGGGAACGAACTCGTCGCGGAGTACGGCATCGGCTGGAGACAGCCACTGGAGCCACTGTTCACCGTCAAGTGCTGGGACTGCCGCGCGGAGTACGCCCGGACGTACGTGCCGCCACGGGGTGCCGGGGCGCGCTCGCAGGCGGAGCTGCTCGTCGCGGCCGACCAGTGGAACCGCATGGAGACCGCATCCCTCGTCCGCGGTGTCTGCCCGTGGTGCGGCGGACACGTCGACACCACGGTCCAGGAGCGCGACGGCGACCTCCCGGCGTCGGACGACGGGAAGGACCTTGAGGTGTACGTGGAGCATCACTGTCGTTCCTGCACCGGTTTTCACTACACCGCCGTCGGTGAGACGCTCCGGTACCACCACGAGGTCATCGCCTTCTTCGCCGAGCGCGGGCACGACCTCCACACCATCCCGAAGTGGGAGCTCCCGTGGGCCGTCGTCGACGATCACCTCACGTGGTACACGGACCCGTGGGACCTGTACGTCGAGGTGCCCTGCGAGGGCGACACGCTGCGGGCCCGCCTCGACGGCGAGGCACGGGTCGTCGAGACCGAACTCCTGTAAGCGAGATTACCGAAGCGCGGTTCGCAGAACCTTCTTGGTCGCCACGGCGTTCGGGGCCAAGCGGCGATGGCTGCCGCTCGCACGACCGTCCTGAAGTACTACGCCCTCCGCGCCGTATCGACCCCCGGCTTCATGTGGCCGGTGTCGATCCTCTACCTCGTCAGCCACGACGTCTCCTACGCGACGCTGGCGCTCGCTGGTGCCGCCGCCGCGGTCCTGACCGTCGTCGGCGAGGTGCCGACGGGGTACGTCTCCGACCGGCTCGGCCGGCGCAACACCATCGTCGTCGCCCAGGTGCTCTTCGGCACCTACCCGCTGACGCTGCTGTTCGCACGCTCGCCGCCCACCGTCGTCGCCGCCTTCTGCCTGCTCGGGCTCGCGGAGACCCTCCAGTCCGGCGCGGTGACGGCGTGGCTCTACGACGCGCTCGACGCCCACGACGCGACCGCCCGCTACACCAGGGTCGAGGGGCGCGGGCAGGCCATCCGGCTGGCCGTCCTCGCCGTGACGATGGTCGCCGGCGGCCTGCTGTACGCCCTGAACCCGGACCTCCCGTTCGTCGCCTCCACGGTGATGGGGAGCACCGGCGCGCTGGTCGCGACGACCCTCCCCGCGACCGGCGAGGGCGACGGGTCCGACCACCTCGGCGTCCGCGAGGCACTGACCGTCGTCCGCGAGCACCTGCTCTCGCGGGAGCTCCGGGGCTTCATCGCGCTCTCCTCGCTGGCGGTCGCCGTCGGCGTCTCCGCGCGCTCGTACGTCCAGCCCATCACGGTCGACGCGATGTCGCCGCTGCTCGCCGGGGTCACCGTCGCCGGCAGCCCCCTCCCCGAGACCGCGGTACTCGGCGTGGTCTACGCCTCCTTCACCGGGTTCGGCGCGCTCTTGAGCGACCGTGCGGCCGGCGTCGAGGCGTGGCTCGGCACCCGTCGGACCGTCCTCTGCTCCTTCCTCGTCGACGCACTGGCGATGTGTGCCGTCCTCGTCGAGCCGCTGCTCGTCGTCCCCATGATGTTCGTCCACCGGGGCGTCGTCTCGGTGCTCGGCCCCGTCAAGCGCAGCTACCTCAACGAGCAGCTGGAATCGGTCGGCCGCGCGACCGTGCTGTCGGCGGTGTCGATGGTCGTCTCGCTCGTGCAGGTCCCGGTCGGGCTCGGCGGTGGCGTCCTCGCGGACCGTCTCGCGCCCGAGGTGGCCGTCGCCGCCCTCGGCGCGCTGTTGCTCGTGACGACGGTGCTCGCCGCGCTCTCTACCCCGGTCGTCTTCGAGGAACGGGAGACGGCTGCGCCGGCAGACTGACTGCTTATTCGTCCAGCGTCTCGGGGTCCCGAACTCCCTCGGCGACGCGGACGGCGTCGACGTTCTCGTGCACGTCGTGGACCCGAATCACGTCCGCGCCGCGGTCGGCGGCGATGGCCGTCCCGGCGACCGTCGCCGGGAGCCGCTCGCCGTCTGCGCGACCGATGGCCCCGAACATCGACTTGTGGGAGTGCCCGACGAGGATGGGACAGCCGAGCGCGTCGAACTCGTCGATTCGGTCGAGCAGCTCGAACGACTCGGCGGCGGTCTTCCCGAAGCCGAGGCCGGGGTCGACGACGATCTGCTCGCGGTCGAGCCCCGCCTTCTCCGCCAGAAGCACCCGTTCGCGGAGCTGGTCGAGCACGTCGGCCACCACGTCGTCGTACGCGATGTCGTTCCCGGGGTCGACCGGCGTGTCGATGCTGTGCATCACGACCAGCGGCGCGTCGTACTCGGCGGCGACGAAGCGCATCTCGGGGTCGCCCAGCCCGGACACGTCGTTGCAGATGTCCGCGCCGGCGTCGAGCGCGGCGCGGGCGACCTCGGCCCGGCGCGTATCGACCGAGATGGGAACGTCGATACCGGCGTCGCGGACGGCATCGATGACGGGGACGACCCGGTCGCGCTCCTGTGCCGTCGAGACGGGGTCGGCCCCTGGCCGGGTCGACTCGCCGCCGATGTCGACGATGTCGACGCCGGCGTCGACCATCTCCCGCGTCCGTTCGAGTGCGTCGTCGACGGCGTCGTACTCGCCGCCGTCGTGGAAGGAGTCCGGCGTGACGTTCAGGATGCCCATGACGGCCGCGCCGTCGGTCCATGGGTAGTCGTCGGCGACCTCGTCGTCGCCGTCGAGCTCCAGCGTCTCGCGGAGCTCCCGGGCGAACTGCGCCAGCCCGTCGGGGCCGTCCGCGATGTCGTCCGCGAGTGCCTCGAACTCGGCCAGCGTGCCCATGAGAACCACGTCGAGGCGCTCGCCCTCGGTCTCCAGTCCGGAGACGGCGCATTCGCCGCCGTGGGTCAGCAGCGAGTCGCGGATCTTCGTCGCCTGCCGGCCCTGGAGTCGCGTCCGGAGCACGCGGTGGACGCCGTCTGCGCGCAGTTCCACAATCTCGTCGTCGGTGACCGCCGCGTCGGCGAGCACGTCGGTCGCGTCGTCGACGTCCCGAACTCTGGTGGGGACCTGCACCCGGGTCCAGCGCGTGCGGGCCTCCGCGACGGTGAAGAGGGAGCCCGTCACGAGCACGCAGTCGTCCGGGTCGGCGGCGTCGAGCGCCCGGTCGAGCGCCGAATCGACTGCACCGCAGGGCTGCGGGGTGTCGACGCCTGCATCCTCGAACACCCGGGCGAGCACCGCGTCGTCCTCGGCGCGCTGGAGGTCCGGCTCGCAGGTGTATACCGCGTCCGCGGCCGGCAGTCCAGCGGCCATCTCGCGGTGGGGCTTGTCGTGCATCGCACCGAAGACTATGTGCAGCGCGTCGTAGTCGAACTCCGCCAGGGTCTCGCCGGCGCGCTCGCAGGCCGCCGGGTTGTGCGCGCCGTCCAACACCGTCAGCGGCGCGTCGTCGAGCACCTCGAACCGCCCCGGCCAGTGCGCGTTCCGGAGCCCGCGGCCGAGAACGTCCTCGGTCACGGCCGCGCCCAGCTCGTCGCCGGCCTGCCGGGCCAGTGCGCAGGCGATACCCGCGTTCGTCGCCTGATGTGCGCCCAGCGTCGGCACGCGCGTGTCGACCCGCCAGTCGGTCCCGTCCGCGTCCGCGCCCGAGACCGACACCGCCGCCTCGACGTGGTTCTCCCGGCCGCCGTAGCTCGTCCGCACGGCCGCGTCGTCGTCGCCGACGGTGAGAACCGCCCCCGCCTGCTCGCGGACCGCCGCCAGCGCGTCGCCCGTCGCACCCGTGACGAGGGGGCGGTCCGCGGGCGCGACGTGGGCCTTGTCCGTCGCGATCTCCTCGACCGTCTCGCCGAGCAGCTGGGTGTGCTCCAGCGAGACGTTCGTCACCGCGCTCGCGATGGGGTCCACCACGCTCGTCGCGTCGAGCCTGCCGCCGATGCCGACCTCCAGCACGGCCACGTCGACGTCCTCGCGGTCGAACTGCCACAGCGCCAGCGCCGTCATGGCCTCGAAGAACGTCGGCGACTCACCGTCGGCCGCCCGGTCGACCACGTGCGGCTGGATGGTCGCGACGAACTCGCACATGGCCGAGCGGGGCACCTTCCGTCCGTCGACCCGAACCCGCTCGCGCACGTCCTCGAAGTGCGGCGACGTGTACAGCCCCACCGACAGTCCGGCCTCCCGCAGGACCGACTCCACCATCCGGGTCGTGCTGCCCTTTCCGTTCGACCCCGCGACCTGCACGCAGGCCAGGTCCTCGTGGGGGTCGCCGACGGTCGCGAGGAGGTCCGCCGTCGACTCCGTGCCCGGCCGCGCGCCGTAGCGCCGGAGGTCGAACAGCAGGCTCGCGGCCTCGTGATACTGCATACGCGAGCATCTTCCGGCGAGCGCTTTAGCGTGTCGGAGTCCGAATTCGGCCTCGGTCGGGAGCTGTGTCGTCGGTGGCGCGAACAGCGAGACGGTCCAGCTAGCCGTGGAACGTTCTCGAATCGACGTCAGCCAGAAACCCGCGACTCTCTCGGGGATGTCGACGATGTCGTCACCAGCCGGACGGACCCGCACCGACCGGCAAGGAGTTTACAATATGTGTAAACTCTCGGGTCGGGGCGCTCGCGGCGTCTCGAACCAGCGCGTCACTCGATCTGGCAATCCCCGGCCGCGTTGCCGCGGAACTCGTTGACCTCGCAGGCGTCTCTGTTGACGGTGCCGTCCGCGTGGACGAAGAGGCCCCAGTTGCCACCGTCCAGCAGCTCGCTGTTCCGCAACGTCAGTTGCGCGGTGCGCAACCGCGTGCCGACTTCGACGGTCCCCGGGTGGTCGCCGCCCCCGCCGTACTCGACGACGACACGGGCAAGCAGGTTGTCGGCCGAGTCGGAATCGCGTACGTGGACGCCGTTCCACCAGCCCGGCGTCGACTCCGTGCCCGTGAACACGATGGGGTCCGACTCGGTGCCCTCGGCGACGAGGATGCCGCGCTCGTTCACGACGAGACCACCGGACTCCTCGAACCGCAGTCTGGCCCCCGCTTCGATGTCGAGTCGGGCCTCGACGACTTCCACCACGTCGGAGATGTGATACGGGACGCCCAGCGACGGGAACGTCCGTGACTCCGTGTATATCGGCTCCCCCCGAACGACCACGGCGTCCTCGCCGTTGCCGGTGAACGAGGACTCCGGGTCCAGCGAGTGGACGTTGTCGGCGGTCGTCGCCACGGGTCCCGCCGCGTTGTCCGTGTAGACGTTGCCCGCAGACGTGGGCGTCTGCCCGTCCGAATGGACGTACAGCCCGTACGCTGCGCCGTGACGGAGTGTGCAGTTGGTGAGTTCGATGCTCGCGGTGCGCAGCCGCGTGCCGACCTCGACGGTCCCCGAGCGGTCGCCGCCCCCGCCGTACTCGACCACGCAGTGGTTCAGGACGTTCTCCTCCGCATCCGAGTCGGAGAGGTGGATCCCGTCCCACCAGCCCGGCTCCGCCGTCGTGCCCGTGAACGTGACCGGTTCGTCGGCGTTCCCGTCGGCGACGAGGACGCCGTCCTCCCACACCTCGAATCCGGTCCCTTCCCCGAACTCGACCGTCGTTCCCGGCTCGACGGTGAGGGTGGCGGCGACTTCGACCGCCCCGGTGACCACCCAGCGCGTGTCCGCCGTGAGCGTGCGGTCCTCGCCCAGGTAGCCGGAGAGCTCCGCCGTCTCCACCGGTTCGTCGGGCGTGGCCGTCCCGTCCGCGTCGGGTGCGGGCTCCCAGCCACCCGCCGGGAGCAGGACGCCGCCGGAGTCGAGGAGTGCGAGGCTGTCCTCGTCCAGGTCGTCGCGCCGTCGCATGAGCATCGAGTTCCCCTGTGCGTACGCCATGTCCGCCCTGAACAGCGTGTCGCCGGGGAACAGCGCGTCGCCAGGGAACAGTGTATCACCAGGGAACAGCGTGTCGCCAGGGAACCAGGTGTCACCGGGGAACAGTGTATCACCGGGGAACAGTGCGTCGCCGGGAAACAGAGCGTCGCCGGGGAAGTACGAATCACCGGCGGCGTACACGGCGGCCCGCTGGAGCACGGCCGCGTCGGCCTCGCTCCCGGTGTCCAGTGCATCCCCGGGGAACAGCGTTCCGCTGTTCTCCAGGAACGTCACGATCTCTCCCTCGGGAACGCCTTCGCGCACTGCGTTTGCGACGTATCGACCCTCCACGGCCTCGATGTCCTCGTCGACCAGCGCGTCTCCGGGGAAGAGTGCGTCGCCCGGGAACCGGGCGTCGTCGGGGAGTGCGTCGTCGAGCGCCGAGAGTTCGCGTTCGTCGAAGCTGTCGCCGGGGAAGAAGAAGACGCCCCCGTCCAGCGAGAGCGAACCGGGCGCTGCAACCGTGCCGTCCTCGACGAACACGTCCCCGCCGACGGCCACCTTGTCGTCTGCCGTCATCGGCGTGTACGACGGGTCCTCGACCGGTGGGTCGAGGATCTGTGCACCGGAGACGGCCATCGCCACCTCCTGGGCCTCGATGTCGCGGGTCGTCCTGTAGAACTCGTGGTCGTCCGCGTCGTCCCGACCCTCCTCAGACGTTCGCTCCGACGTCGGTTCAGTTCGGGTACGCGTGGGTGTCCCACCGTCGTCCGACTGTTCGGTACAGCCGGCGACGGCTGCCACCGTTGCGACCGCCAGAAGCTCGCGCCGTTTTAACATACGCCATATGTTAGGTCACTCAGTAAAAATGTTCTGCCCAGTGGTCTGTTCCCTCACTTCGTTCGCAGCCGGGACGGAGGCCGGGAACTCGCGTTCGACAGAAACCGACGGTTCCCGGGTTTAGCTAGCCCTGATGGCGTAGCTTGCTGTGGTTTCTGGCAGTCGCTATCTGTGGCTCCCTACCTGACGCATTACGTAGTCGACCACCGACCAGTCGGGCTGCCCATACTTTGGACGCCACGGAGACCGGGTCACGACAGCCAGCCCTGGAGCCAGAACACGCCTTCGACGTCGTCGCCGGGTTCGGGCACGTAGCCGTCGCAGACGTGCTCGGCGGCGTAGAGCGAGATCTCGTAGTCGGTCCCGTGGGCGTCGCGAAAGAGGGGCACACGGCAGCGGTAGAGGGTCACGTCGCCGAACTCGCACTCGCGCACCGACTCGATGCGGGTCTGGAACACGTAGTCGTCGACGTCGCCGCCGTCGAACGGGACGAAGCCGGCCATGCCAGCGGTGGAGAACTCGTGTTCGTCGTCGACGGTGAGCGTCTCGTCGTCGGCCGGGTTGAGGTCGTAGCAGAGCGCGGCGAGCTCGACCTGGCGGGGGCCCTCGATGGGTTCGTCGATGGTGACGAAGTTGGTGGCGAACAGCGAGACGGTGGCGTCGCCGAGGGTGCCGGTCAGCTGGGCTTCGGCGCCGTTGGCCCACGGGACGACCGACTGGACGGTGAGCTCGTGAGTGAGACCCTCGGCGACGGGGTAGGCGGTCCACAGCTCGCCGCCGGTGCTGGTGACGACCAGCGTGGAGACGGGGCCGGCACCGGCACGGTAGCCGACGACCGGCTCGCCGTCGCCGGTGCGCCACTCGGTCGGCATCCCGGACTCGACCGCGCCGCGGATCGTGCTGATGACGTCCATCTGCCCCGTCGTCACGGTGTCCCAGTGGCTGCCGTGGCTGCCGCTCTTCTCGTCCTCTGTGGCCTCGTTGACGCCGCCACGGGCGCGGCCCTCGGGGTCGGACGCCGGCTCCGGTGCGACCTCGGCATCGTCGTGGCCGGTCGCCGGCTGTGGCTCGGGGTCGTCGCCGCCGAAGAGGCCCCGGACGCGGTCGAACAGTCCCATGTCTCGGACTGCGTGGCGACGCGTGAAGGGCTTTCCGTCGTGGGGGCGGCCGGCATCAGCAGGGGTGGGGGCGTGCGGAGGGTGGACTGCTGGTGTCAGACCGCATTCGACAGGTCGGCCCGCAGCTCGCCCAGAATCGTGGTGGAGAGCCCGGCGACGAGGCCGCCGAGGACCGCGAACCCGACGAACGTCCCTGCGACGAGACTGGCGATGGCGACCTCCTGCCAGAACGTGAGGAGTTCCGGTGCGGCGGTGTTGATGCCGACGTGGACGCCGTTCTCGTGGTAGCCGACTGGCGCGAACGCACCGGCGCTGGCGAGGTAGACCAGGGCGGCCCACGGCAGCGAGCCGAGGAGACCGGCGATACCGCCGGCGACCGCACCGCGCAGGGGGTCGGTCGTGCCGCGGCCGGCGAGCCAGCCGCCGAGGGCGGCTCCGATACCCGTGGGCGCGGTCACCAGCACGGCGACGCTGCCGAGGAGTACTCGTGCGATCCGCGTCGGGAGAGGTGGCTTCGAGCGTGCCATCTATGTCCCGACAGATGCGGGCGACGGGTATCGTCCCGGCCGGCTGGCTTCAGGGGCTGAAGCCAGCCGAAACGTGGAGGATGGCCGAACAGTTATTGTGTGCTGTGGAGATGTCAGATTTGCCGTGTCCGACTCGCCAGACGTCGCCGCCCTCACGGACCTGCTCGCCGACGACTGTGCCCGACAGATCCTCGTCGAGACGAAGGAGCAGGCGTGCTCGGCGGCCGTGCTCAGCGAGCGGATCGGGGTGTCCGAGCCGACGGTGTACCGGCGGCTCGAACGGCTCCGTGCGGCCGACCTCGTGACCGAGGAGGTGCAGGTGGTCACCGATGGGAAGAACTTCAGCGTCTACCGCGCACAGCTCGACGGCGTCGAGTTCGACCTCACCGAGGACGGGTTCGAGGTCACCGTCTCGCGCCGCCAACGGATGGCCGACCGGTTCACGCAGCTCGTAGAGGACATGTGATGATGCTCGAACTCCCACTCCAGTCGTTCGACCTGGAAACGCTCAGTCTCGCCCGCCAGCTCAGCGAGATAGTCACCATCGTGCTCGGACTGGCGATCAGCTACATTGCCTACCGCGGCTATCGGCGGAACCAGAGCCGTGCGATGCTGTTCGTCGCGGCGGGGTTCGTCCTCATCATCGGCATCCCCGCGGTCGTGACGGTACTCCTCTACTTCCTGCTGGACGTCCCCATCGAGATCGTCAACAGCGTCGGTCAGGTGAGCGAGCTCGTGGGGATGACGGCCATCCTCTACGGCCTGTGGACCCCCCGCAGCGGCTGAACCGGACGACGGGACGGCACGACCGACAGACGGGATTGGGACAACTCATATTGTGTTCGGCCTGCTATCCTGCATCATGTACGTCCGGGACGCGAAAAACAGGGAGGAAGTGTGGTTGCTGGACCACATCGAGGCCATGGGACTGGACGGTACGGCGTTCCGGTCGCGCGATTACGTCGTGGCCATCGACGAGGAGGCCGGCTCGAAGGCCGGCTTCGGACGCATCCGTGTCCACACCGCGGGCGACGGAGAGCGCACACAGAGCGGGCGGCGAGACCCCGACGAGGACGACGTCTGCGAGCTGACGAGCATCGGCGTGCTCGAGGGGTGGCAGGGCCAGGGCGTCGGCGCGCACATCATCGAGCGGCTGGTCGAGTACGCGGGCGACGCCGGCTTCGAACAGGTGTACGCGCTCACCGACGAGGGCGGCTACCTCGCGCAGTTCGGCTTCGAGGCCATCGACGTCGACGACCTGCCGCCCGTGCTGCAGGAGCGCCTGACCGAGAAGCGCGAGTCGACGACGCCTGACGCCCGGCCGATGCGCCTCCGGGTGACGGAGCTCACCATGCCGACCCGGTTCCGCGAGCGGTTCAAGGAGGCCGGAGAGGAGGAGTCGCCGGAGCCGGAGGAGACGCCGGAGGACTTCGGCATCGACCCGGAGAAGGCGACGTACAAGTACGATACGGGGCGATAGGGCGTCGTTCCGCCCTGCGAGGCCCCCTCCGTCTCAGGGGGTGCCCAGCTTGTCGTGTCGCTGGTAGAGGTAGGCCGCACCGACGACGATGTTCACCAGCCAGACCGCCAGCAGGACCACCCAGAGAGCGGTGCTCGGTCGCCAGTCGCTGTTCGCGCAAACGTACTGCATATCGAAGTAGGCGGCGAGAGGGAGTCCGAACCAGGCGAGCAACGTGAGGAACCCACCCAGCGCCCCCAGCGCGTCCGGTGCCGCACCGGCGATGACGAAGACGACCACCCACAGGCCGGTGCCGCCCGCGACGGCGTACCACCAGTTCTCGGAGACGGAGCTCTCGTACTGGCGGGGCGGCGTCTGGTGCGGGGACGATGCCCCACCGGACCCGGTCCCTTCCGCCGGAGAGCGGGACGACCGTCCCGGCGGCGGTGCGGTCGGTTTCTCGTTCTTCACGCCGCAGTCCGGGCAGATCTCGGCCGCCTTCTTGATGCGGTCGCCGCAGTTGCGACAGAACATCTCGTCGACTGCCTTCTGTCTCTTCTCGGCCATCGACTCACCAGGTTTCCCCGTGGCGGCGGAGTTCGCTCCGGGCGTTCCCGATGATGCTCGAGGTGTGTATCGGGACGATGATGACGCCGAACAGGAGGTAGTTGAACGTCAGGAAGTTGATGATGGCCAGCCCCGTCTTCCCGACCATCAGGTAGCCGACCGGCGAGAGGAAAAAGCCCATGAGGGCGACGATTCCCTTGTCCTTCCGGGCGACCTTCCGCAGCTCGTACGTCCGGGCGTCCGGCAGGCCCGACCCGCGAGGGCTGCGTCGTTCGGGTGCCGGCTCGATCTGGCGGACCCCGCACTCCGGACAGATCTCGGCGTGTTCCTTGATGACGACGCCACAGCTGGTGCAGAACACCTCGTCCGGGCCGACACCGCTTCGGACCTCACCATCGTCCCTTGTTGACATTACAGACTGAGTGACAGGCGGATGGAACAAAGCGCTTGTGCCCGTTTTCCACCGGTTTCGAGTGCTGGGTTGCGACCGACGGACAGGGGTGTGACGGCGGATTCTCGTCAGTCGAGCGTCGGGCGGGTACCGGGGTCGACTGCCATCACTCGGTGCCGGCGAACTCGTCGTCGGTCCGGTCCCCGACGAAGCCGTACTTGAACGCGATCCAGCCGAGGAAGCTGATGAAGAGGATGGGCGGGAGGATCATGAAGCCCCAGAGCGGGTCGAGCCCCCACCCGAGCAGGAGCACCACGTCCGCGAGGCCGAGCGCGAGGAACGGCGCGATGAACAGCGCGGCCTGCTTGCGCGACACCTCGTCGTCCTCATCGGGGATGGGTGCGCCGGCCGGGTCGACCGTCGAGTCGGGCGTCGCGCGGTCGTCGGTGCCGTCCATGGCCGACGGTCGGGTCCGGACGAGCAAAAGTGCCGCGGTACCACCCTCGGAGGGACGACAGAATCTCGACGGCCGAGCCCGTAGTACGGGTATGGACGCAGAGAGCGAGGCCGAGACCCGTCGCGTGTGGCTCGTCGAGCGCACCTACTCGGACGACGAGCTGAACATCGTCATCCTCACCTACGCGACGCCTGACGGCGAGTGGTATCACCGGAAGGAGCGCGCATTGACGAGCTTCACCGGCGACCAGCGTGAGACGCTCGCGGCGCTCGACGTGTCCGTCTCGAACCTCGGCCGGGTCGAGGACGACGAGGAGCGCGAGTGGTTCGCGACGGAGGCGTCGCGGATGCAGGCGGCGCACGAACCGGACGACGCCGTGTGAGCGGGAATCGTTCGACCGTTTCCGTCGGTTCGTCAAAGGTTAATGCGGAGGCCGTCGTGGCTTCGAGTAATGTTCGACGAAGACGACCTCGACGCCATCCGCTCCGCCAAGGAGGAGTGGGAGGCGGACGAGGTCGAACCGGTCGTCGACCGGTTCGGCGAACGCAAGGAGACGTTCACGACAGACACGGGGGGCCACGAGGTCGACCGGCTGTACACGCCGGACGACGTGGGTGACCTCGACTACGAGGACGACCTCGGCTACCCCGGGCAGGAGCCGTACACCCGCGGCGTCTACTCCACGGGCTACCGGGGCCGACTGTGGACGATGCGCCAGTACGCCGGGATGGGAACGCCCGAGGAGACCAACGAGCGGTTCAACTACCTGCTCGACGAGGGACAGACCGGGCTCTCGATGGCGTTCGACCTCCCGACACAGATGGGCTACAGCTCCGACGCCGCGATGGCCGCCGGCGAGGTCGGCAAGTCGGGCGTCGCCATCGACACGCTCGCCGACATGGAGACGGTGTTCGACGGCATCCCGCTCGACGAGGTCTCCACGTCGATGACCATCAACGCACCCGCGTCGGTCCTGCTCGCGATGTACATCGCCGTCGGCGACCGCCAGGGCGTCGACCGCGAGGAGCTCCGGGGCACCATCCAGAACGACGTGCTGAAGGAGTACATCGCCCGGAACACGTACATCTACCCGCCCGAGCCGTCGATGCGCATCATCACGGACATCTTCGAGTTCTGCGCCGACGAGACGCCGAAGTTCAACACCATCTCCATCTCGGGCTACCACATCCGCGAGGCCGGCTCCACCGCCGCACAGGAGATCGCGTTCACCCTCGCCGACGGCATCGAATACGTCGAGACGGCGCTCGACGCCGGGCTGGATGTCGACGAGTTCGCGCCCCAGCTCTCCTTTTTCTTCGCCTCCTACAACAACATCCTGGAGGAGGTCGCGAAGTTCCGCGCCGCCCGCCGGCTCTGGGCGAAGCTGATGGAGGAGCGCTTCGACCCGGAGAACCCGAAGTCCAAACAGTTGAAGTTCCACACTCAGACCGCCGGCTCCACCCTCACCGCCCAGCAGATCGAGAACAACATCGTCCGCGTCGCGTACCAGGCGCTCGCCGCCGTCCTCGGTGGCACGCAGAGCCTGCACACCAACGGGAAGGACGAGGCGCTCGCGCTCCCGACCGAGGAGTCGGTGCGGACCGCGCTGCGCACCCAGCAGATCCTCGCCCACGAGTCCGGCGCGGCGGACACCGTCGACCCGCTCGCCGGCAGCTACTACGTCGAGAACCTGACCGACGAGCTGGAAGAGGAGGCACGCGAGCTCATCGGCCGCATCGACGAGAAGGGAGGGATGCTCGAAGCCGTCGAGAGCCAGTGGGTGCAGCGCCAGATACAGGACACCGCCTACGACCGGCAGGAGGAGATCGAGGAGGGCGAGCGCGTCATCGTCGGCGTCAACGAGTATCAGGTCGACGAGGAGCCCGAGATGGACCTAGAGGAGGTGACCGAGGAGGACGAGCGCCGCCAGCAGGAGCGGCTCGCCTCCGTGAAGGACGACCGCGACGACGAGGCCGTCGAGGCGACGCTCGATGCGCTGCGCGGGGCCGCCCAGGGCGACGACAACCTCATGCCGTACATCGTCGACTGCGTGAAGGCGTACGCGACGGTCGGCGAGGTCTGCGACGTGCTGCGCGACGAGTTCGGGGAGTACCACCCCGGCAGCGCGCTCTGAGGGCGGAAACTACTCGCCGCCGAGTTCGAAGTCCGCGTTCCACGTCGCGCGGCCGACCTCGGTGTCGCCGTCGTTCGTGCGGTGGACGACCGAGACGTGGGCGGGGAAGTCGGCCTCGAAGCCGACGGTCGCCTCGTAGTCGACCTGGCCGACGCACTCGACGCAGCCGTCGACGTCGTTCTCCGTGGCTTCGAGGACGAGCTCGAACACGTCGGACTCGTCGTCGTAGCCCGACTCGGCCACGTCGACCGAGTAGCAGGGCGTCGGCGTGATGAACGTGCCCTCGACGGACACCTCCTCGTCGCCGTAGGAGACGGTCGCGGTGTGGTCCTGCGCTTCGGCGCACTGGCCCTCGCCCTGTCCGACGCCGATGGTCCGCGCGGCCGGGCTCGGGCAGGCCATCATCGTGCTGATGCCGCCGGTCTCGACGGACCAGTCCTCGGCGACCGTGATGGATGTGAAGCCGCTGTTGCACTCGAAGTCGCCGTGGTCGAGCTGGTGCTCGGTGAGGGTGCGGCCGTCGCCCTCGACGGCGAGGGTGTACTCGGCCGGGACGTAGAACACGACGGTGACGTAGGCGTCGGCCGAGAGCGTCGTGGTGCCGAGGTCGCGCAGCTGCAGGTCGTCGGACGACCCGGGGGTCGGCCGGGTCACCTGCAGCGCGAAGTCGCGCTCCTCGTCGGCGTCGTTGCGGACGTGGACCGGAACGGGCTTGTTGTTGTCCGCGAAGGCGACGCCCTCGGGGGAGCCGATCTCGAAGCGTGCGGCCTCGGTCTGCTCGTCGGGGTTGAAGTCCGAGCCGTCGTCGTCATCGTCGTCGGTGCCGTTCGGCGTGTCGGTGCCGTCGTCGTCGCCGGTCGTCGTGCCGGGCTCGTCGGTCGTCGGTTCGTCGGTGCCGGGGCCGCCAGCGCCGGTGTCGTCGATACAGCCGGCGACGCTCACCGCGCCGATGCTCGCAAGCGAACTCAGGAGGGTCCGTCGCTTCATACCCGGCTATACTCCCTCGGAGGGATTAACCCCTCTCCAAGCTGAAACGGGTCTTTTACCGGTCGAAACACCGGTCAAAGACGGCTTTCACCCATCGAGGGCGTCGAGGAGCGCGTCCACGTCGTCGGCGGTGTTGAACACGTGGATGGACGCACGGACGACGCCGGTCGTCGGGATGGAGCGGACCTTGATGCCCCGTTCGGCCACCCGCTCCACCGTCGCCTCGGGGTCGTCGTCGGCGAACGAGACCAGCCCGGTGTGGTACTCGCGGGGCGAGACGAGCCGGCCCTCGTCGAGGCCCGCCTTCAGCCGGTCGGTCAGGCGCTCGACGCGGGACTGGACGGTGCCGAGGCCGATGTCTTCGATGGTCTCGATGGCGGCCTGGAGACCGGCGTACGGCGCGGGTGCGACGGTGCCGAACTCGAACCGCCGCGCGCCCTCGACGTACTCGTAGGGGTCGGCGTACGGGTCGACGGTGTTCCGGTAGCCGAGCTGTGCCGGTGCGAGGGTCTCGGCGAACTCGGGGTCGACGTAGAGGAAGCCCGCGCCCCACGGTCCGAGCAGCCACTTGTGGCCGGAGGCGGCGACCGCGTCGGCCCCCCACTCCGTCACGTCGATGGGGTGCTGGCCGGGCGACTGGACGGCGTCGACGACCACGCGGGCCCCGGCGTCCTGTGCGCGCTCGGTGAGTTCACGGACCGGCGCGCGCACGCCGGAGGTCCAGGGGACGGAGCTGAACGTCGCGAGCGTCGCACCCTGCACCGCGTCCTCCCAGTCGTCGGGGTCGATCCAGCCCTGGTCGGTCTCCACGACCCGCACCTCGACGCCGTACTCGTCGCGGAGGCGTCGCCAGGGGAGGATGCCGGCAGCGTGCTCGACGTCGGTCCGCACGACCACGTCGTCCGAGTCCCAGTCCATCGCGAGCGGGAGCCGGCTGATGCCGTCGGTCGTGCTCCCGGTGAGCGCGACGTTGCCGGGGTCGGTGCCGATGTGCGAAGCCACCGTCGCGCGGGCCCCGTCGAACAGCTCGAAGGCGGGTTCGTACATCCCCGGCCCCGCCGCCGACTCGAACTCGTGGAACTCGTACCACGACTCGGTCGCGTCGACGACGTGGCGGGGACTTGGCCCGCTCGCGCCGGTGTTCAGGTAGATGATCTCGTCGAGGACGGGCATGTCGTCGCGGAGCTGTGATGGGTTCATGATGTGTCGTGTGTGTCGAGGCTATGAGTGGGTTTCTGCTTCGGCAGTGAAAACGAGGCGGGTGCGCGGCGGGTCAGTTCCCGCGGCGCAGGGTGCGGATGCCGAGGAGGCTGTACGCCGGGCAGGTCTGCGTGTAGCCGGTGACGAGCAGGACGAGCCCGACGACCGCGAGTAAGAGCGGTGCGCCGACGGTCGCGACGGTCCCGCTGCCGACGCTCACGGCACCCGATCCGACGACGATGGCGACGACGAGGAGCACTGCGCCGAGGAGGAGGCGGACGAGACGGTCTGTGGAGCCGACGTTGAGTTCCATACCAGTAATATTGTATTGTTGTCCCATAAATGCACACCACTGTTCTCGGTCCGTGGGAGCGACGCGACGGGGGCCGGAGTCTGTACCTTCTTGTCGGTGCGACGTGTCGGGTCGGGTATGCAGTTCGATCATGCTGGCGTCGCGACAGACGACGCGATGGGGATGGCGGAGCTGTACGGTGACCTGTTCGGCCTCGAGATCGCCCACGAGGAGGAGTTCGACGGGATGCACGTCGTCTTCCTCGACGTGGGCAACGGCTACTTCGAGCTCCTCGAACCCCTGGATTCGGGCGGCACGATTGCACGGTTCCTCGCGAACCGTGGCACGGGTATCCACCACTTCGGGCTCGCCACCGAGGACATCGACGCCGCCCTCGACAGGGTCCGGGAGTACGAGGTGCGGCTCATCGACGAGGAGCCGCGGCCGGGCGCGTGGGGTCACGAGGTCGCGTTCCTCCACCCGAAGGACACCGGCGGCGTACTCGTGGAGTTCGTCCAGCACTGAGCCGCCGTGAAGGCCTTCGAGGCCGACGCGTTGGCCCACCGGGAGACCCGGTCGCGGAACGGCTCGTACACCGGATCAGGCGGGTGCTCGGGGTCGAGCCACCGTGTCTCGACGACCTCGTCGTCGCCGAAGCGGTCACGAAGTCGGGCGAGTTCGCCGTCGACGTCGTCGCGCATCCGGTCGCCGATGTCGTGCGATGGCCCCCTTCCCGGGTCATGGCCAGTCGTGGGCGCGGTCCTCGATGGCGGGATGGAGGTCGTCCGGCAGTTCACGGAACCAGCACGCGCCGTTGAGCTCGCTGCTCTGGATGGCGACCTCGCCCTCGACGTAGTCGGCCTCGAAGAACGTGTAGAGCAGGTGTACCTCGCTGCCGGTCGACTCGTGGGTCCCGATGACGCGCTCCGCGAACAGGACGTCCGAGACCGAACAGTCGATGTCGACCTCCTCGCGGACCTCGCGTTCGGCCGCCTCCTCGGAGATCTCGCCGTCCTCGATGCCGCCGCCGGGGACCCCCCAGTGGCTCGTCCCGCGACCCATGATGAGCAGGACGCGGTCGCCGTCGTCTGCCGCCTCCTCGGGCATCGACTCGGAGAGTGCCGGGGCCTCGTCCTCGTCACGGCGGATCCAGCAGTACGCGCCCCCGATGTAGTCGTAGGCGTCGACGTCCGCCGTCCACCGCTCGTACTGTGCCTGACTGAGCGATTCCCGTTTCTCCACGACCGGGAACGCCACGTAGCGCTCCTGGAGGCGGTCGAGTCGGCGGTCCACCTCGGCCTCGTTGATGTACTCGGGCGGCATGGACTGCGTACGAAATCGGAGCGTCGACTAATAGCCGTCGAAATCCAGTCGTCCACGAGTCGACGGAACGCCGCCGGCGGACCGAAACTGAGCTCTCCGCCGCCGACGTCCCCAGGGGTATGACGAGCAACGAGACCGCGGTGAAGGAGATCGGCGAGCTGGCGCTCCGGGTGGTCGACCTCGACGAGATGACCGAATTCTACCGGGACGTGGTCGGGCTCGTCGTCCTCCGGCGGTTCGAGGGGAGCACGTTCTTCGAGCTCCGGGAGGGCCACGGCGGACACACCCAGATACTCGCGCTGTTCGACCGCTCGGGTCAGGCTGACTACGTCCCGCCCGCACCCGCACGGACGACCGTCGACCACTTCGCGTTCACCGTCGACCTCGCCGATTTCGAGGCCGAGCGTGAGCGGCTGGAGGTCCTCGGCGTCGACCTCGACTTCGCGGAACACGAGTGGGTGTCGTGGCGGTCCCTCTACTTCTCGGACCCCGAGGGGAACCGCGTGGAGTTCGTCTGCTACGACGAGTCCATCTAGCCGAAGCTCTCGACGTTCGCCTCGTCGGCGTCGAGGCCGGCCGTCTCGAGCGCGTCGGTCGCACGCTCGCAGAAGTCGGCGAATCCGAAGACGAAGACGGTGCCCTCGTCGCCGTACTCGCCGATGGCGTCGCGCAGGTCGTCGTCTACGTCGTCGTCGAAGACGTGGATCGTCGCGCCCGCGCCTCCGAGTGCGTCAAGACGGTCCGTGTGGGCCGGGCCGTCGTCCTGATACAGCACGACCGCGTCGTGTCCGTGGTCGACCGCGCGCTCGGCGATGGCGACCGCGGGGCCGATACCTGGGCCACCAGCGACGACGACCACGTCGCCCTCGTCGTCGTAGCTGACGTTCCCGAACGGCCCCTCGATGGTGAGCTCCGCGCCGATGTCGAGGTCGGCCAGCCACGGTGAGATGTCGCCGTCCGGGTCGACCCCGACGGTCAGCTCGAACGTCCCGTCCACGTCGGGCGAGGAGAGCGTGTAGTACCGCGACAGCTCCTCGCCGTCGACCGTGGCACGCACGAGCACGAACTGGCCGGGGAGTGCCTCGAACCCGTCCGGTGTCTCCACATCTATCGCGACGGTGTCAGGCCCCACCGTCTCCACCGCTGCGACCGTAACGACCCTCTCGTCCATGGTCGGCGGTACCCATGGCACCCGTAAAGGCGTTCCTCTCCCGACTCGCGGCAAAACCGTCCTCGGCCCGTCGTCGGGTGTTTCAGAAGCCTTTTGCTCCCACGCTCGGTAGCCACAACACAACATGGCCGAGGACTTGAACTGGGCTATCGGTGGCGAGGCCGGCGACGGCATCGACTCCACCGGTAAGATATTCGCCCAGGCCCTCTCACGGGCTGGACGGCACGTATTCACCTCGAAGGACTTCGCGTCGCGTATCCGCGGTGGCTACACCGCGTACAAGATCCGCACGTCGACCGAACAGGTCCAGAGCGTCGTCGACCGACTGGACATTCTGGTCGCACTGACACAGCGGACCATCGACGAGAACCTCGACGAACTCCACGACCAATCCGCCGTCATCTACGACGGCGAGCGTTCCTGGGAAGCCGAGTACCCGGAGTACATCACCGGGGTCGACGTCCCGCTGAAATCGCTCGCGGAGGAGGCCGGCGGCGCCATCATGCGCAACATCGTCGCGCTCGGGGCCGCCTGCGAGATCACCAACTTCGCCATCAAGAACCTGGACGAGGCGCTGGAGAAGCGCTTCGGCTCCAAGGGCGAGAAGATCGTCGAGAACAACAAGAAGGCCGCCCGTCTCGGTCAGGAGTACGTCGCCGAGAACTACGACCTCGACGTCGACTACGACCTCGACGAGACGGACAACGACTACGTCCTGCTCAACGGTGACGAGGCCATCGGCATGGGCGCCATCGCCGCCGGCTGCCGCTTCTACGCCGGCTACCCCATCACCCCCGCGACGGACGTGATGGAGTACCTCACCGGCCGCATCGACGAGTTCGGCGGGCACGTCGTCCAGGCCGAGGACGAGCTGTCCGCCATCAACATGGCCCTCGGCGCTGCACGCGCCGGCGCACGCTCGATGACCGCGACCTCCGGGCCGGGCATCGACCTGATGACCGAGACGTTCGGTCTGGTCGCGACCAGCGAGACGCCGCTGGTCATCGTCGACGTGATGCGCTCGGGTCCCTCGACCGGGATGCCGACGAAGCAGGAGCAGGGCGACCTCAACATGACCCTGTACGGCGGCCACGGCGAGATCCCCCGCTTCGTCGTCGCGCCGACGAGCATCGACGAGTGCTTCTGGAAGACCGTCGAGGCGTTCAACTACGCCGAGAAGTACCAGACGCCGGTCTACCTCGTCGCCGACCTCGCACTCGCCGTCACCGAGCAGACGTTCCCGCCGGAGGCGTTCGACATGGACGAGGTCGAGGTCGACCGCGGCAAGGTCGTCGACGACGACACCGTCGGCGAGTGGCTCGACGACGAGGGCCGCTTCCGGGCCCACGCCAACACCGACGACGGCGTCTCCCCGCGTGCGTTCCCCGGCACCATCGACGGTGCCCACATGTCCACCGGCCTCGAGCACGACGAGCTCGGTCGCCGGACCGAGGACACGAACGTCCGCATCGAGCAGGTCGACAAGCGCAACCGCAAGGTCGACACCGCGCGCGAACAGGAGGACTGGGACTACCGCGAGTTCGGCGACCCCGACGCGGACAGCCTCGTCATCTCCTGGGGCTCGAACGAGGGCGCGATGCGCGAGGCCCTGGGCTACCTCGACGAGCGTGGTATCGACGTGCGCTTCCTCTCGGTGCCGTACATCTTCCCGCGCCCCGACCTGAGCGAGGAGATCGCCGCGGCCGAGACGACCATCGTCGTCGAGTGTAACGCCACCGGGCAGTTCGCGAACCTCATCGAACACGACGTGCTCGAGCGCGTCGAACGCATCAACAAGTACAACGGCGTGCGGTTCAAGGCCGACGAGCTGGCCGACGACATCGAGGAGAAGCTCGCAACGGAGGCGAAAGCACAATGAGTTCAGACGTAAAATTCACCGACTTCAAGTCCGACAAGCAGCCGACCTGGTGTCCGGGGTGTGGTGACTTCGGCACGATGAACGGCATGATGAAGGCGCTGGCGAACACGGGCAACGACCCCGACAACACGTTCGTCGTCGCCGGCATCGGCTGTTCCGGCAAGATCGGCACCTACATGCACAGCTACGCGCTCCACGGCGTCCACGGGCGCGCACTCCCCGTCGGCACCGGCGTCAAGTTCGCCAACCCCGACCTCGAAGTGATGGTCGCGGGCGGCGACGGCGACGGCTACTCCATCGGCGCGGGCCACTTCGTCCACGCCGTCCGCCGGAACCCGGACATCACCTACGTCGTCATGGACAACCGTATCTACGGGCTGACGAAGGGCCAGGCCTCGCCGACGAGCCGCCAGGACTTCGAGACGAGCACCACACCCGAGGGCCCCAAACAGCCCCCGGTCAACCCGCTCGCGCTCGCGCTCGCCTCCGGCGCGACGTTCATCGCGCAGTCGTTCTCCAGCGACGCGCTCCGTCACGCCGAGATCATCGAGCAGGCCATCGAGCACGACGGCTTCGGCTTCGTCAACGTGTTCAGCCCCTGCGTGACGTTCAACGACGTCGACACCTACGACTACTTCCGCGACTCGCTGGTCGACCTCCAGGAGGAGGACCACGACCCGACCGACTACCAGTCCGCGAAGGAGAAGATCCTCGAGGGCGACAAGGAGTACATGGGCGTCATCTGGCAGGACGAGGAGAGCGTCCCGTACCACGAGACCCACGGCGTCACCGAGAACATGGCCGACATCCCCGACGGCGCCGCCGACGGGACGATGGACCTGGTCCGGGAGTTCTACTAGACCATCTTTTTGCCGCTCGGGTTCTCGCTGCGCTCGAACCGCTCGCGGCAAAAACATGGATGAAAAAGGCCGGCGACTCGCTCCGCTCGTCGCCGGTGAACCGCGCTCGCTTCGCTCGCGCGGACGTTCTCATATTTTGTCTCGGCTCGCATCACTGCTGGTTGTTCGGTGGCATCCGCCTTCAAGGACAGACAGCCGCGTTCACTCCTCGTCGCTGTGTTCGATGTTCTCGATGAGTTCGAGGATGTCGTCGCGCTCGTCGGGCAGCTGGGTCGGGTGGCCGCCGATGGCCACGACGTAGTCGTCGCCGTGTTTGACGACGGAGACGTAGACGTTCACCTCGACCTCGCGGCCGGCGAAGTTCGTCGTCGTCGTGAACACGGCGACGTCGGTCTGCTGGCCGAGCATCGTGGCCTGCAGGGTGTCGGTGCGTTCGGCACCCGAGAGGTCGCCGTATGCCGTGTCGTACTGGCCGACGAGTTCGGTGAGTACCTCGCCCTCGCTCATGTTGGCGATGGGGTTCTGCGGTTCACCCACCACGTCGACCTCGTGGGTCGAGACGACCGCGAACACGCCGACGGTCTCGTCGATGAAGTCGTCCTGCTTCTCGTACTGCGCGACCCAGTTCTCGATGACGACGGTCCGATTGCCGAGGTCCTCGCTGGTCTGTTCGATGACCTCCTGCTCGACGGAGGCCTCCGTGTAGCCCGTCCCGCCGTCGCCGAGCGCGCTGTCGGCGACCGTCGCCCGGTCGGCGCTGTAGGTCAGCGGCTCCTCGCCGGTGATGAAGCCGATGCAGCCGGCACCAGTCAGCAGGAGGGTCACGGCGAGAACCGTCGCGAGGCGTCTCGAAGCCATGCTTCGTCCCTCGCCACCTCCGGCAATCAAGGTTCCGGCCTCTCCCGCTCAGCAGATGGGTTTCGGGTCGACGCCGAGCTCGGTGAGCGAGTCCGCGTAGTCGTCGTAGGCGAGCTGGACGACGTACTCGGCGACGGCCTGGGCGCGCTCCCAGTCCGCGTCGGTCTCGCAGTGGGTGTCGAGGAGTTCCAGCCCGGCGGCCAGCGACTCCTCGGTCTCGCTCCGGAGGTCGCGGAACAGGTCCGCCTTCCCGGCGTCGGCCTCGTTGACGAAGAAGCTGACCACCTGGAGATGGGTGCGGAGGCTGACGAGGCCGCGTCCGACGAGCCCTGCTGCAGCGCGTTCGACGGTGTCGTCGCGGTCCCGGAGGTACGCGTGCATCGGGCCGACGCCGTCGGGTTCGACGGCGTCACCGAGGGCGTCGACGACGCGCTCGTAGTGCTCGGCCTCCTGGGCGGCCACGTCCGCGAACACCGCGCTCGCCTCGTCGTCCGGCTCGTCGTCGGCCCACGATTCGAACGTCTCGCGGGCGAGGAACTCGCTGAACGCGGCGGCCCGGAGGACGGCTTCCTCGGACAGGTCCGCGTCGGTCAGGGCGACGAGCAGCTTCGAGGAGCCGAGTCGGTCGAGCTCGGTGGCCCTGGCCGACTCGACCGACTCGCGGAAGGCGGTCGCGTCCATGCCTGACGTGTCGGCCGGTGTCGGCTTCAACGTTGTCCCACACCGGTCGTTTCCGCGTTCCACCGTGTCTACAGGTGGGGCGGGCCGAGTGCCCGGGGGGTCGAGCTCGAGGGGTTCACGCACGGTTTTTATCCGCCCGCCGAGCGTACTGCGGGGTATGAGTGTCCCATCCGAAGCTGGCGGTGAGACCCCCTCGCTCGACGCCCGCGAGCTCGACGAGCTGGTGCGCTCCGGCGAGCCGTTCACGCTGCTCGACGTCCGCGACCGCGACGAGTTCGAAGCGTGGCACGTCGACGGTCCCGGCGTCACCGCAGTCCAGGTCCCACACGTGAAGTTCGTGCAGGCACAGGTCACCGGCGACGTGGACTCGCTCGTCGGCGAGGGCCCAGTCGAGCCCATCGTCGCGGTCTGTGGCCACGGCGAGGCGAGCGCACACGCCGCCGAACTCCTCGTCGATGCCGGCTACGACGCCCGGAACCTCGCCGGCGGGATGGACGCCTGGGCGCGTCTGCTCGTTGGCCGCGAGGTCGAGGGGGCCGCGGGCACCGTCGTCCAGTACGACCGGCCGTCGAGCGGCTGTCTCTCCTACATGGTGGTCGACGGCGACGAGGCCGCCGTCGTCGACCCGCTACGGGCGTTCGCCGACCGGTACGTCGCCGACGCGAACGAGCGCGGCGCGGACCTCCGCTACGCCATCGACACCCACGTCCACGCCGACCACGTCTCGGGCGTGCGGGCCGTCGCCGCCGCGAGCGACGCCGAGCCCGTCCTCCCCGAGCTGGCCAGGGAGCGCGGCCTCGCGTACGACGCACGCCCGCTGGCCGACGGCGAGTCCCTGGCGGTCGGCGACACGACCATCGAGGCCGTGGCGACCCCGGGACACACCACCGAGATGACGACGCTGGTCGCCGAGGGCGTGCTGTTCACCGGCGACGGGCTGTTCGTCGACGGCGTCGCCCGGCCCGACCTCGAGGAGGGCGACGAGGGCGCGGCGGAACTGGCGGCCGGCCTGTACGACTCCATCCAGGAACGGCTGCTCACCTATCCAGACGCGATGGTCGTCGCGCCGGGGCACCGCGACGACGAGACGCCGCGCGCCGACGACGGGACCGTCACCGCGACGCTCGGGACGGTACGCGACCGCGTCGAGGCGCTCTTGCTCTCCCGGGAGGAGTTCGTCGACTACGTGCTCGCCGACCTCCCCCCACAGCCCAACGAGTACGAGCGCATCATCGAGACGAACCTCGGCCGCGAGAGCCTGGACGACGGGACCGCCTTCGAGGTCGAGCTCGGGCCGAACAACTGCGCGGCGCGATAGCCTGCGAACGGTTCGCATGGGGGCTGAAGACTTTTATCGGCCGCACGGCGACTCCACAGCAATCAGATGAGCGACGTGCTGCCAGCGGAGATGAGCGAGGAACCGATCACCGTCGACCGAATCGTCACTGACCTGCGCGAGCTCGGGCTGTCGGCGGGCGACACCGTCTTCGTGCACAGCTCGCTGTCGGCCCTCGGGTGGGTCAGCGGCGGCCCGGCCGCGGTCGTGGACGCCCTCCAGCGGACCCTCACCGAGGACGGGACGCTGGTGCTGCCGACGTTCACGGGCGACTACTCCGACCCGAGCGGCTGGCAGAACCCGCCGGTCCCGGACGAGTGGGAGCCGACCATCCGCGAGACGATGCCGCCGTTCCGGCCCGAGTCGACGCCCTGTCCCCGGATCGGGGCCATCCCGAACACGTTCCGGTCGTACCCCGGCGTCGTCCGGAGCGACCACCCCGTCGTCTCCTTCGCCGCGTGGGGTGCCGACGCCGAGGAGATCGTCCTTCCACACCCCGACGACGAACCGCTCGGCGAGGGGACACCGCTCGCGCGCCTCTACGACCACGACGCGACGGTGCTCATGCTCGGCACCGACTACGCCACGGCCACCTCCTGTCACCTCGCGGAGTACCGCGGCGAGTTCCCGAAGGGCCGCGAGACCGGCGGCGGGCCGGCCATCCGCGACGGCGAACGGGTCTGGCTGGCGTTCGACGACGTGGCGCTGGACACCGCCGACTTCCCGCTGGTCGGTGAGGCGTTCGAACGGGAGTGCCCGACGGCGGTGACCGTGGGGCAGGTCGGCGAGGCCGAGACGCGGCTCGTCGACCAGCGTGCGCTCGTCGACTTCGCTGAATCGTGGTTCGAAGAGAACAGGCCGGAGTCGCTCGAATCGACGGCCGAGTCGGCGTAGCTCAGTCGTCACCCGCGGCGGCTTCGCTCGATTCGGCGCTCGTCGCGGCGTCGTCCTCGATGCTCGGCGGGTACTTGCCGCGGTCGAGTTTCAGGTCCGAGGCGGGGCGTGCCATACAGGTCAGTGCGAAGTCCTCCCGCTCTTGCTCGGTGAGGCCGCGGGCGGCGGGCTGGACGACGTCGCCCTCGACGATCTCGGCGGAGCAGGCCAGACACATCCCGACCCGGCAGGAGTACTCCTGTGCGATGCCCTCCTCGATGCATCGCTTCAGGATGGTCTGCTTGTCGGAGACGGTGATGGACTCGCCCGTCCCCACGAACTCGACGGTGTAGTCGGTCATGACTTCGGCTACAGCGGTTCCGAACAAAACTCTTTATCCACTTTCTGGGTTCCGAGCGACGACAGAAACGGGAGTAAAACGTTTTTTCCCTGCGGCTTCGACGGGTGAGCATGACAAGCCACGAGTTCGACGTCGTCGTCGCCGGCGCGGGGACGTCGGGGTGCTACGCGGCGGCGACCATCGCCCACGAGGGCTACGACGTCGTCGTCGTCGAGCGCAAGGACGCGGAGGAGGCCGGACACATCGCCTGCGGGGACGCACTCAAGGGCGCGGACGCGTTCCCTGAGGCCATCCCGAAGGAGAAGCTCGAACCCGCCTTCACGAACACCGGCGTCGACCACGGGCGCTTCGAGATCCCGCAGGAGGACACGGTGCTGGAGATCCCGGTGCCCGGCGAACTGGCGGTCATCGACCGCTGGGAGTACGGCCGCTGTGTCATCCAGGGCGCGAAAGAGGCCGGCGCGACGTTCCACTACGACACCGTCATCCAGGACGTGACACAGGACGACGACGGCGTCGTCACCGGCCTGAAAGCGAGCAAGAAGGGCGAGTCCGTCGAGTACGAGGCCGACATCGTCATCGACGGCGCGGGCGCGCTCTCGCTGCTGCAGGACACGGTCGACTTCTCCGGGTCGACGTTCGACACCAACGTCAACTACTCGCAGTTCTGCTCGGCCTACCGCGAGATCGTCCGCGTCGAGGAGCCCGTCGAGTGGGACGACGCGCTGGTGTTCAAGCCGACCGAGCGCGCCGCGGGCTACCTCTGGTACTTCCCGCGCACCGACACGGAGATCAACGCCGGGCTGGGCTTCCAGATGACCGAGGAGCCCATGGAGCTCGTCGACGACCTGAAGAAGGACCTCCGCGACCGCGAGGAGTTCGCGGGCGCGGAGGTCGAGGACAAACTCGGCGCTGCGCTCCCGACCCGACGACCCTACGACTCCGCGGTCGCGCCGGGCTACATGGCCGTCGGCGACGCCGCCGGACACGTCAACCCGACCACCGGCGGCGGCATCGCCGGGGCGGCCTACGCGGGCAAGTACGCCGGCGAGCAGGCCATGGAGGCCATCGAGCAGGGCGACGTGAGCGAGGCGGCGCTCTGGGAGTACAACGAGCGCGTCATGGACCACTTCGGCGCGCGCTACGCCGCACTCGACGTGTACAACATCCTCTCGACCGCCGTCGACGTGGACGACCTGATGGGGCTGCTCGCGTCACTGCCGGGCGAGAAGCTCGCCGAGGCGCTCTACGAGGGCAGCACCGAGATGAGCACGCTGTTCAAGGCCAAGCTCGCGGTCAAGAGCTTCGGCTACTGGCGGAACATCCTCCAGTTCTACCGCACCAAGCAGTGTGCCGACGACCTGCTGGACCACTACGAGCACTACCCGAGCAGCCCCGGCGAGTTCGAGATGTGGCAGGAAAAGCGCGACACGCTGATGGAGGCGGTGTACGAGACGACCGGTGCGGAGCCGAAGTACTGACTACCGCGACCTGGTCCCGATCTTCGTCGCCTGTTTGTCGCTCACGTCGGCGCGCTCGACGTCCGGGGTGAACGCGTCACCGCTCATCGCCAGCGCCGCGAGCGCGCCGCCGTTGGCGACGAACGCGAGGACGCTGCCGCCGGCGCCCGTCGTGACGATACCCCAGATGTTGACGGTCGCCGCCAGCGCGAACAGCAGCATGCCGACCGGGCGCGACCAGGTTCGCATCTGGAACAGCGCGCCGGCGACGAGCATCCGGAGCAGTCCGAACAGTTTCATCGCGCCGCCGAACGCGACGACGAGTGGCGATTCGAGCGATGCGCCGACGACCAGTAGTAGGCCGCTGTCGACCAGCGTCCAGAATCCCCCGAAGGCCGCGACGAGCGCCGCGAAGGTGACCGTCGTCGGCCGGTACGTCGGTCTTCCCATGGAAACCAGTTAGTAATATGAAAACAAAAAGGTGTGGCCTAAATTTTTCGTCCGACCATGGGATAGAATGCCTGCTCAGCGGTAGCCGGTGCCGATCTCGGTCGCGTGCATCTCCGAGGTGTCGGTGCGGCTGGTGACGAACGCCTCGCCGGCGGTGAGCAGGCCGACGGTGGCGATGCCGTTCGCGATGCAGAGCACCAGCGGGACGATGCTGACGCCGAACGTGACGAGTGCGTAGCCGCAGGTGACGGTCCACGCGAGGTGGAGCAGGACGCCCGGCGCGCGTGCCCAGCTGTAGTGCTGGTGGACCGAGGTCGTGACGAACGTCTGCAGGAATCCGGCGGCGAGCGCGGCGATGGCGAGCGTCCACGCGCCGTACTCGGCGACGACGTCCAGTGCCGGTTCCACCCCGAACGGTCCCAGCGCGAGTCCCACGACCACCAGTACCGACGCTGTGAGCCCCCCCACGAGCACCGCCGCCGAGAGACCGACGGTTCGGACAGCTGTATCGGACATTAATTTTGTCCAATGAGACGGTATCAAATAATACTTTCGGAGACACCTTCGCGAAAGAATTGGGGAAATTAATCCTCGTTGTCAGGGGCGCTCCGCTGCGACCGTCTCGATGGCCCCGGCGAGCACGTCGACGCCGATGGGGAGGGAGGCCTCGTCCACGTCGAACGTCGCGGTGTGGTGGCCGCCGGGGTGGTCCGTGCCGACGCAGACGTACGCGGCGAGGCCGCCGCGCTGCTGGACCGCCTGCATGAGGAACGTCGCGTCCTCGCTGCCGCCGAGGGCGTCCCGGTCGACCACGCGCTCCACGTCGGCGTTGCCGCCCGCGATGCGGCCGACGATGTCCACGAGCTCCTCGTCGCTCCGCGCGGATGGGGCCTCGCCGCCGACGCTGGTCTCGGACTCGCAGCCGTGCATCGCCGCCGCGTTCTCGATGACGCGGTGGGCGCGCTCGTCCATGTAGTCCTTCAGCTTCGTCGTCACGCCGCGGACCTCGCACTCCATGGTGGCCTCCTCGGCGACGATGTTCGTCGCGTTCCCGGCTTCGAGGTGCCCGACGTTGACCCGCGTCGCCCCGTCGGAGTGCCGCGGGATGGCGTAGAGGTTCTGGACGGCGGTGGCGACCGCCTGCACCGCGTTCTCGCCCTCCTCGGGCTTCGCGCCGGCGTGGGCGGGCTCGCCCGTGAACCGCACGTCGATGTGCTTCACCGCCAGGAACTCGTCGATGCCGCAGACGACCTCGCCGGTCGGGTGGTCGAGCCCGAGATGCAGCGCGAAGAGGTAGTCCACGTCGTCGAGGTGGCCCGACTTCGCCATCGCCTTCCCGCCGCCGACGAGCTCCTCGGCCGGCTGGAAGAACAGCTTCAGCGTGCCCGCGAAGTCGCTCTCTTTCACCGCCTCCAGCACGCCCAACCCGATGGTCGCGTGGCCGTCGTGCCCGCAGGCGTGCATCGCGCCGGTCTCCGACCGGAAGCCCTCCGCGGCGGGGACGTGGTCCTCGGCCGTCGACTCCTCGCGCGGGAGCCCGTCGATGTCGACGCGCAGCCCGACCGTCGGGCCCGCCCCTTGCTCGACGACCGCGACCGCGCCCGTGTGCCCGCCCCGGAGGCGTTCGAGGATGGACTCGTCCGCGCCCGCGTCGAGCGCCCGTTCGTACCACGATTCGAGCTCCGCCTCCGGGGGGACGGCCATCCGTTCGTCCGTATTCAGCGCCTCCGGGCCGACGTACAGCTCGTCGACGCCGATGGCCTCCAGCTCCTCGACGATGCGCGCCGTCGTCCAGAACTCGCGCCACGCCGGCTCCGGCTGGCGGTGGAACGCCCGCCGCAACGCGACGAGCCTGTCTCGGTCTACCATGTCCGGCCCGACGCGCCCGAGCCACTTAACCGCGGAGTTGCCGCCGCGTGTTTCCGGGTGTGGCGTCGCGTGTGACGGCCGAGAGTTTACGATATTTGTAAACCTTCACGGGCGACAGCGCCGAAGCAGCCGGGTGGCGCGCGGCTGTCTCGGAATCGCGGCGCGATTCCGATGGCCAGTGAGAGCTTGCTCTCACGCTGGCGAGACTGCGCGAGCGGTGCGGGGTTCGGGGTGAACGCTGGCGAGCGAGAACCGCGACTGCGAACGGGGAGCGTGCGACCCGTGAGCCCTGCGAGGGCTCCGCGAACGCAGTGAGCGGAGGCCAGCGAGACGACGGAGGAGCACAGCGTGGGTCCCGGGAGCCGAGCGGGAGTGGTTTTCTGGCTGTTCGAGGTGCCACTGTTTGCAACTGGAGAGGTCAGCGGAGAACGACCGAGAGAATATTGCCCGGCGAAGACCGATTACGAGCCCAGCCCGCGAATCTGTTCGACCTCGGCGGCGACGTGGACGGAGTCGGGGAACGCCGAGCCGGCGGCGATGGTGTGGGCGAGGTCGTCGTGGCCGACGATCTCGATCTCGCGCTTGTAGACGGTGTAGTCCCAGGCGTCGAACTGCGCGCCGTCGGCGCTGGTGGGGCGTTTGTACGTCGGGACACGGAGTCGGTCCGGTGGTGCGGAGTGGGGGCCTTTCATCTCCGCACCCTTGCGGGAGACGCGCTCGCGGATGTCCTCGACGACGCTGTCGAGGGCGGCACGGTCCCCGCTCTGGAGTGTGAGGCGTGTGACGAAGCTCATGGTCGTATTGGTACTGGTCGCGGCTGAAGGTCAAAAACCCATTGAGACGCGTCGGCAACCGGTCCGATATTCTCTTAACTGGTGACCCTTTACAAAGGGGTAATGGCAGTCGAAGCTACGAGCGCAGGTGCCATCCTCTTTCGCGACACGCGGGGCCGGCGCGAGTACCTTCTGCTCAAGAGCCGCCCTGGTGACTGGGAGTTCCCGAAGGGCGGTGTCGAGGGAGACGAAGAACTCCAGCAGACGGCTATCCGAGAAGTGAAAGAGGAAGCAGGCATCCACGACTTCCGTCTCATCGACGGATTCAGAGAAGAGTACGACTACGTCTTCGAGGCGGGTGGGGACACCATCCACAAGACGGTCCACCTGTTCATCGCCCGATCGTACGAGGCCAGCGCGGAGCTCTCGACTGAGCACCGCGACCTCCAGTGGCGGGACTACGAACAGGCGGTCAACACCGTCACGCAGGACGGTCCCCGCGACATCCTCGAGGACGCACACGAGTTCCTGAACGAACTCGAAACAGAGAAAGAAGCAGGCGACGACTAGTCGCCACCGGCTCCGCGAGCCGTCTCGCAATCGTCTCTCCCATTCTACCCCTCCAGCGACGCCCCAGCCTCCGGCTCGGCCCGCTCTCACTCGATGCAGGCGTCGAGCACCGCCTCGCGGTGCTCCACGAGGGCGGTGGCGTGGTCGGCGTCGACGACGGTCAGCTCGGCGCGGGCGGCGTCGGCGACCCGCCGGGCGTCGGCGACGGGGACGTTCGCGTCGCGCTCGCCGTGCCAGCAGTGGACCGGGACGTCGACGATCGACGGTTCGACGGGCCAGGGCTCACCGAGCAGCCGCGTCTCGCGGACGAAGCCGGCCCGCCGCGGACCTACGCCCGCGACGAAGTCTCGCCGGAACGTCTCGGCCTGCGGCTCCGACAGCGCGGCCGCGCCCTCGCTGTCGGTGTACTGCGAGACGACGACCGACGGGGAGCCGCGGTCGGCGACCCAGCTCTGCGCGCGGACGACGCCGGAGAGGAGTTGTGGCGTCCGGGTCGCCAGGGTCCCGAGCAGTCGTTGCACCGCGGGCTGGTCGGTCTGAAGCGATGGCGGCGCGACGCCGGAGACGCTGTGGACCACGTCGACGCGGTCGGGCTGGCGGCCGGCCAGCGCGAACGCGACCGCCGCGCCGCCGGAGAACCCGACGACCGGGGCGCTCTCGACGGCAGCGTGGTCGAGGACCGCGACGAGGTCGGCCGCGATGTCGGCGATGTCGGCGATGTCGGCGTCCTGCCCGGGCTCGGACCGGCCGTAGCCGGGGCGGTCCGGGGCCAGGACCCACAGACCCCGCTCGCGTGCCGCCTCGTCGAACAGCCGTGCCAGCACCCGTGAGCCGGGCGTGCCGTGGAGGAACAGCACGGGCGCGCCGTCGGCGTCCCCGTACTCGGCGTAGGCGACAGTGCGGCCGTCCGCGGTGGTGGCCACGGCGGGACCGACCGCCCCGTCGTCGGGACCGTCGGGACTCTCGACGTCATCGGGCGCGTCCTGCAGGTCGGACGACTGGCTCATACGAACACGTTCCCGCCGAACCGGAGAGGAGTTTGGGCCGCATGGATGCGGTGCTTTAAATAATATCGCCGCACAGTCCCCGACAGTGCGCCGTGTCACCTTCGCCGTCGACTACCCGCCGTCGCTGGCGCATCCGATGCACCGACGGCTCGACGAGAGCGCGGTCTCCCGCGCCGAGCTGTTGATGTGGGGGCCGATGGACACCGTGACGACGCTCGCGTGGTACGACGGGACGCCCGGCGCGGTCCGGTCGCTGCTCGACCCGGTCGAGAGCATCACGGCGGTCGACCTCGTGGCGGGCGACGGGGGCACCTACGCGTTCGTCCACCAGACCGAGTACGAGCTCGGCGCGCCGGTGCTCGACCTCGTCGCCGACTCGGGCGTCGTCTTCCTCCCGCCGGTCACGTTCGAGGCGGGTGGCCGGGCGCGCGTCGAGGCCGTCGGCGAGAGCGAGTTCCTCGCCGAGTTCCACGCGGACCTCCGCGAGCACGTCGACGCGACGGTCGAGCGCGTCGCCGACTTCCGGCGCTGGTCCACGCCCGCGGTCGATGTGACGCCCCGCCGGCACGAGGCGCTCGCAGCTGCTGTCGCCGTGGGATACTACGACGTCCCGAGAACCGGGAGCGTCGCCGACGTGGCGGCCGAACTCGACTGCGCGGCGAGCACCGCCGGCGAGCTGCTCCGGAAGGGGGAGGCCGCGCTGGTCCGGGGGTTCGTCGGCAGGCCACGTCGCCAGAGCTGAGTTACCGCAGGAGCTCCCCGTCGTCCGAAGCGAGAACCCCCGGCAGGTCGGCGAGCGACGAGATCCGGACGTCGGGCTCCCGGTACGGCGTCTCGTCGTCCTCGTTCTCGACCCACACCGAGGTCATCCCGAGACACTCGCCCATCATGAGGTCCTCGTTGTACTCGTCGCTCACGAAGGCGACCGATTCGTCGCCCTCGGGGAGGCACTCGAAGTAGCCCTTCGGATGCGGCTTCGGCCGGCGGATGTCCGAGGAGACGACGAGGTCGTCGAAGCAGTCGAGGACGCCGTGCTCCGAGAGCACCGTCTCGACCCACGGGCGGACCATGTTCCCGAAGAGGACCAGCGTGTGGTCGGCCGCGAGCTCCCGGAGCACGTCGGCGTGCGCCGCGGGGAACTCGGGGTCGAGCCACGTCCGGTCGAGGTACTCACGACACGCATCGTGGGACGCTCCCGAGAGCGTCGCGAGGAGTTCCACGTACGCGTCCGTGCGCTGGATGAAGCCGTCTCGGAACGCGAAGTAGGCGAGCCAGCCGGGGTAGGGCTCCGTGTCTGGGTCGACGCCGAGCAGGTGCGCGTGGTCGCGTTCGTCGCCGTGCTCGACGATGACGCCGCCGTAATCCAGGACGAGATGCATGGGAACTTGGGTGACTCCCCAGGCAGTGTTCAATCTGTCGAACCGGTGTCCCACCGTCGCCGAGCCGTAACGGCTTCGGCGCTCGAACGCACAGGGGGGAGCATGCTCCCCGGCGAGGACACCGAGTTCGCGTTCGAGCTGCGGGTCTGTCGCTGGGCCGAGCGCGCGTGGGAGCCCGCCCGCGAGGACTCGGTCGTGCTCGTCGCGCGCCAACTCGGGACCCGCGACCGTCGCTGGGACACCCTCATCTTGGAGTGCGACCCCGAGGGTCTGCGCCAGCGGGCGAACTTCGGGCTGGACGCGCTCGACTCGGACCTGCTGCACGTCGTCCGGCACGCGCCCGACGACTGGACGTACTACCGGGACGCCCTCCCGTACCCGGGCTACCCGTGGCGGTACGTCCGCGAGGCGCTGCACCGTGCGGCCGACCGCGGAGTCGTCGAGACACGCAAGTCCGGCAACCGAATCGAGTGCCGCCGGAGGTGGGCCTACCCGGACTGGTGCCGACGCATCGTCGCCGTCGAGAACAAGCCGGACCTCGACGCCAGCGCCGCCGACGCGCTCGTCTCGCAGCTGGAGCACGACGTGGCGCTCTCGCTCGCCGACGAGGCCTGGGTTGCGACGCGCGCGACCGGCGGTGCCGTCGAGCCGGTGCTGTTCGAGAACCTGCCCGTGCAGGCCGGTATCCTCACCGTCGACGTGGGCGACGGAGACGGCCGGCCCGCGTCCGACGCCAGCGTCGCCTGGCACGCCCGCTCGCTCGCCGTCGACGACCCCGGCACCCGCATCCTCGAACGGCCCGACGGCTCCGAGTTCGACGCCTCCGCCGCCCGGTTCGAGTACGCCGACCCCGGGTGGAAGGCCGACAAGCGCCGCGAGATCGCCGAGCGCGCCTACGCCCGTGGCTGGCGCTCGTACGTCGACACGATGCGTCCCGACTGCCGCCACTTTCAGGCCCGGGAAGACGGCGCGCTGCTGCCCTGGTGCGATGCGAACGGGCGCTGTCAGACCGCTGGCGAGTGCTCGGGTCGTTGCTCCGAGTTCGAGCCCGAACCGCCCGCCTGGCGGACGAAGGGCTGGCCCATCGAGGGCGGGCCGGGCGCGGCGACGAAGCGACTGCTGGCGCGTCGGCGGCGGGGACGGCGGCCCGGGCTGGAGGAGTGAATTTCCGGAGTGTCGGAACCTTCACTTTCCATGTGGCGCGCGCTGGCTCGCGTGCCGAAGGCCGCGAGCCATTCCGCGCGAGGGATGAGAAGCGCAGGGAGCGGTCACGAGACGCGAGCGTCTCGTGGGCCCACCGGAAATCTCCGATTTCCGGGGACGCTAGCGACTGAGCATCGCAAGAGGCTGGGGAGGCATGAGGTGCGGTGCGGCCGTGGCCGGGTGGGACTGAAAGGGGCGAGGGGCTCGGCGAACCCCGACGCAGTAAGCACCGCAGGCACGAGGAGCGCAGCGAGTCGCGGGAGCCGAGCCCCTCGGGGATTTCTGGCTGTTGTCGTTACCAGCAACTCCAACGATTACCGAGAATTTCTGGCTGTTCACTGCGTCCGTAGCCACAGAACTCGAACCGTCTCCTCACCACTCCAGCGCCCGTCTCCGAAACGTCTCGGCGTCCAGGTCACAGACGATAGCGGGCTTTCGAATCACACCGGCCTTCTCCGCCCGTTTCGCAGAATCAGGAGTATGCGCGGGCTTCGTCACGGCGAACCGACGCACGAACTCGTCGTCGAGAAAGTAGCCCCGCCGGTCGCCGTCGAACGCCGAGAACGTGCTCATGGGCCTCCCGACGCGCTCGAACAGCCCGCCCTCGTCGCCGTCGAGGAGGACGACCCGGCGGTCGTCCCGATACGGCCGGCCGTCCACCGCGCGCTTCGTGTGGGCGTTGTCGGGGTGTCGGGCCAGCTTCTCGCGCTTCGTTGCCCGAGAATCGTCGGCCTCGACGACCGTCACCCGAGAGACCCGGAACCAGCCGACGAGGTAGCGGTGCAGCCGCCCGTCCGCGTCCTCCAGTCCGGCGTAGAAGCCGACTGCATCGTCCCCATCCGCGTCCAGCGCGGCGAGGCGGTTCACGTAGCCGGGGCGGTGCTCGCCGTAGGTCAGCGCGTCGAGGTTCGGGTCGTCGTGAGGCGGATAGTTGGCGATGGCGTCGGCTTCGGTCACCGGGGTCGCGTCGCCGCCGGGGTCGGGCACCAGCCTGGCGAGCAGGTCGGCCATGGTGCCGTCGCCGTACCGCAGCGGACGGTCGCCGTAGGTTCGGCGCTCGCTCGTCTCGCGGGTCTTCTCCGGGATGGGGACGTACTCGAACGCGCCGTCGGGGCCGACCGTCGGGACGCGCGAGTCGCGCAGCTCGACGTTGGTCGTGTCGGCACCGATGCCACAGCAGACGACGGTCATCGGGGGCGCGCCACGGCTACGAGTCGTTCACCGTGACCTCGAACTCGTCGCGGGCGACGGCGAGGCGGAACGTCGGGACCGTGGTGTAGACGACCTCGACGACGTCCTTGCGGCGGAGGGACTGGAGCGCGTCGCGCACCTCGTCCACGTCGGGGTCGAGGCCCGCGTTCTCGCGCAGGGTGCGCAGGACGCTGACGACGCTCTGGCCGTCCTCGTCTGGCCCGGCGAGGCGGTCGAGGATGGCGGCCTGGAGCGCGGGTACCCGCACGGCACTCGGCGTGCCGCCAGGCTCGTCGCCGGCGGTGACGCCCGGCTCGACGTCGACGAGTTCGGCGGCCTCCGCGGTCGCCCGGATGAGGCTGTTGTCGTCCCGGAAGTAGTACTCCTTCAGCTCGCTTTCGAGGAAGCTGTGGACCTCGCTCCCGCTCTCCATCCCCCACCGCTCCTGCAGCTCGCCGTTCTTCGTCGGCTGGAGCTCGACGATGTCGGCCAGACGCTCGCGCGCCTCATCCGAGAGGGTCATTGCGCGTCGGTACGGTCAGGCACTATTTGGGCGTTCTGTCTCCGGGTGAGTCGACGCCACGCTCAAGGGGGAGTGATCCAAACGGGCACACATGACACGGCATGTGGAGTACGCACACATCGAGGCCGTGCTCGACGACCTCTCCTACCCGGTGCTCCGGCCCGACGCCGCGGCGGACCTCGAGGACGTGACGCTCGTGCTCGCCGAGGACGAGACCAACCTCGGGGTGCTCGTCTCGGAGACGGACAGCGACGCGTTCCGGACGCCGGAGGACCTGTTGGTCGAGCTCGAGGACACAGTCGGTGTGGCGAACGAGGCGGTCCGCGCGCCCGCCGCCGAAACCGATGGCGACGAGGGGTGAGACCGTCTCGAACTCGGGTGCCGAGGACGGTCGTCCGCAAGCCACGCACGGTTGGGTCTCGCTTTTGACGCTCGGGCCCGTAGTCCGGACAATGACACGCGAGCACGGAGACACCGTGACGGTCTACGCCGACTACGTCTGTCCGTTCTGCTACCTCGGACGCCACGCGCTGTCGCTGTATCAGGACACCCGCGAGGAGCCCCTGCGGGTGGAGTGGCACCCGTTCGACCTCCGGGCCGCCCAGCGCGGCCCCGACGGCGAGCTGGACCTGAGTGTGGACGACGGGAAGGACGAGGCGTACTACGAACGCGCCCGACAGGGCGTCGAGCGCCTCCGCGAGAAGTACGGCGTCGAGATGACCGTCGACGTCTCCCGTGACGTGGACTCGCTCTCCGCCCAGTTGCTCTCGCGGTACGTCCAGGAGCGCGAGCCGTACGACACCTGGCGCGCCCTCGACGAGGCGCTGCTGGCGGCGCTCTGGCGCGACGGCCGCGACATCGGCGACGCGGACGTACTCGCCGACGTGGCGCGTGCGGTCGGCATCGACGAGCAGATGGTCGAGACCGCACTCTCGGACGACGCGAACCGCGACGCGCTCGCCGAGGACTTCGCCGCCGCGAAGGCCGCCGGCGTCACCGGCGTCCCGACGTTCGTCCACGACGGCCATCAGGCCCGCGGTGCGGTGCCGCCCGAACAGCTGGAACGGCTCGTCGAGGGCGTCTGAGGCGTCGCTGCAACGGACTGGTCAGCTGACCGGACAAGCGGGTCGCTTAAGTCCGTTCGACGGCGAACGGACGGGTACGATGGAGTTCTGTGATGAATGCGGTTCAATGATGAAGACGGAGGGCGACGAGTGGGTCTGCGGGAACGAGGAGTGTGGCTTCTCGAAGCCCCGCGACGCCCAGTCCGAACAGGCGATGGTCACCACACAGGGACAGGAGGAGTCCGAGGTCGTCGACGTCTCCGACGCCGAGAACAAGGGCCTGCCGACGACGGAGTCACACTGCCCGAAGTGTGACAACGACGAGGCCTACTGGTACATGCAGCAGATCCGCTCGGCCGACGAGTCCGAGACGCGCTTTTTCATCTGCACCGAGTGCGAGCACAAGTGGCGCGAGGACGACCACTAACCGTACAGGAGCGTCCACAGCCCCCCGAGCCCCCCGAACACCACCGAGGCGAGCAACAGCCCCGCCCAGTTGAACCCGCTCAGCGGGTAGCCCAGTCCCGGGCCGAGCAGCAGTAGCGCGCCCGCCAGCAGCGCCGGCGCGACGGTCGCCAGCGGCCGCCGTCCGTCGCGTCCCAGCCAGCTGATGGCGACCAGACACAGCCCGAAGGCCACCGCCAGTCCGTACACCACCGGGACGACGGCTGCGGGGTCTATCTGCGACCCGAGGTCCGACGTGACCGGCATCGCGATGAAGACCAGTCCGAGCAGTCCCGACAGCGCGGCGAAGACGCGCCCGACCAGTTCGGGGTCGACGGGGAGTCCCGTGGCTTCGGTGGCGTCGCTCATGGCTGGAGCGTCGAACGCCTGCGAGGAATGGGTTTCGTTACGGTCGCGTATCGACTCGGCCGGTCAGTGCGTCGCCCGGTACTCCCCGTGGGCCACGCCGATACCCAGGCAGACGAGCCCGAAGACGAGCATCGACGGCGTGACCATCATGAGTGTCGTCTCTGTCGGCATCACCTGCATGGCGAGCAGTGCGCCCGTCCCGACCACGATGAGTGCCAGGAACGCCACCGCGGTCTTCGTCTGGTCGAGTTCCATACCCGGGCCTGTGGACCGGAGATAGATAATCGGTACGGAGCCAGTGATGTTCGCTGTGAGTGCTGCGGCCCCCACGAGCCCCGCTGGGCTCGTCGTGCCTGCGGTGTCTGAGCACGAGGCGCTGGGACCGATCCGACGCCCTCCTCCTGGTCGCGCAGTCTCGCCAGTCCCACTCCGGGCCGGAGAGTTCACACCGGAGACACCCGAACCGGTCCGCCGAGTCCCCCTACTCGGTCGGCCGAACCAGGTTCGCGAGCGTCACGAGCACGCCGAGCACCCAGCCGACGGGGACGGAGACGCCGAGCCAGAGCAGCACGTAGGCGACGCCGGTGAGGTCGTACTCGGTGCGGAGGTACTCGTTGATGCCGCCGACGGCGAAGACGTTGTCGAGGAACCAGATGGCCAGCGACTCGCTCTCGGTGAACACGAGTTCGCCGAGCGCGGGCGAGTAGAACGCGGCGACGACCGGCGGGAGGAACACGGCGGTCGTGGCGAACGGGTACGCGAGGACGACCGTGGTGACCCGGCCGCCGACGCGGGCGAAGGCGAGCGCGAGTCCCGCGGAGAGCGTCGCGACGCCGGCGGCGACGACGACGGCGAGGAAGCCCGTGAACGTGAACCGGACCCACGCGGCGGCCGAGAGCGCACCCCAGAGCAGCGCGACGAGGAGCACGGTCCCGACGAGCCCGAGTGCCGAGGAGAGGTCGTCCAGCCGGTAGGCGTTGTACCGGGCGACAACGCCAGCCAGTGCGAACGGGTAGACGAGCGCGACGGCGAGCGCGCCGACGGCCGCCCAGCCGTTGTACGCGAGCTTGCCGCCCGTCGTCTCGGGTTTCCACTTCCCGAGGACGGAGTCGTCGGCACCGCGCTGTCGCGGGAAGAACAGCTCCATCCAGGTCTCGTGCAGTCGCTTCAGGTCGACGCCCACTGCTCCGACGAACCCGGCCATACCAGTTCGGTTCGGCCCCGTGGCGTTTTACTTTTCGGCTGGTATCGGGAGCGTAGTCGGTCGCTACCAGGGCGCGAAGTCGGGGTCGACCTCGCGCTCGCGCTCGTCGATGGCGTCGATGGCCGCCACGTCGTCCGCGTCGAGGTCGACCGACAGCGACGCCCAGTTGTCGCGGATGTGTTCCTCGCTCGTCGCCTTCGGGATGGCGGTGACGCCCTTCCGGCGGAGCCACGCGAGGCTGACCGCGGCCGCGCTCGCGTCGTGTTTCTCGGCGATGCGCTGGATCTCGGGTACGTCGAACACCTTCCCGCGGGCCAGTGGCGAGTACGCGACGACGTTCACGCCGGCGTCGTCGCAGTGCGCGCGGAGCTCCTCCTGCGGGAGCAGCGGGTGGCACTCGAACTGGTTCGCGAACACGTCCGCGTCGAGGGTGTCGATGGCCTCGTCGACGTGCTCGGGCTCGAAGTTCGAGACGCCGACGTTCTTCACCTTGCCCTCGTCGACGAGCTGGTCGAACGCCGACAGCGTTCCCTCCGGGTCGTACTCGCCCGACGGCCAGTGGACGTACAGCAGGTCCACGTAGTCGACGCCGAGCTTCTCCAGGCTCGCCTCGGTGCTCGAGAGCACGTCGTCGTGTTCGAGGTTGCTGATCCACACCTTCGTCGCGAGGAACACGTCCTCGCGGTCGACGTCGGCCTGAGCGATGCCGTCGCCCACGGCGGCCTCGTTGCCGTAGGCCTGCGCGGTGTCGATGTGGCGGTAGCCCATCTCCAGTGCGGTCGCGACGCTGTCGGCGCACTGGTCGTGGTCCTCGTTCTGCCACGTGCCGAGGCCGAGCACCGGCATCCCGTCGGCTTTGGGGACGCTATCCGGGGTGAGTGTATCCTGAGACATCGTACCCGAAAGGAGGCGTCTGACGTGGAAAGGGGTTGTGGATTCGGCGAGCTGTCCGGGCCGACCCCGCTGTCGAGCACCCGTCCATCCAGCATCCGCGAGGACGTTCGTGCTAACAGAACTATTTCCTTCGTACCGATTTACATATATTGGATGTCAGGCACACGCTATCGACGGTCGCCGTGAACTTCGATTCTCGAACCAGTCGCCGTTAGTGCGAATGGAATCCAAAATACTGGTCCAGTGTGATACGGTATTCGTTCGGACCCTCCGGAATTAACTGGAGAATTATAAAATAGAAATACATAAAACGAGAGAGTTACTTCCGACCGTTGTATGTTTGGTAATCACCGTTCGAATGGGGTATCGCGACGGAAGGTTCTCAAGTCCACTGCTGCGACCGGTGCGGCCGCCTTCGGTGCCGGTTCTGCCGCCGCCGGGAACACGCCGGCGTCGGACGACGTGACCGTCTTCGGTGACGCAGACGAGGTCGTCGACACCGGCGACCGCGTCGTCACCATCCGCGCGACGGACACGGTGAACTACGAGTTCAGCGTGACGGGTGTGCTGACACCGACAGGCGCACCGGCGGACGCGGTCGAGCGCGGGACGGCGTCGAACCGGCTGGACGGCGGGACGCACACCTTCCGGTTCTCCGGCGAGTTCACCGCCTTCGAACTCGACGGTACTGCCCGCGTCACCGTCGACGACCAACCCTTCGACGTCGACGCGTTCCCCCAGCAGACCCTCGAGATCGTCCCGGACGGAGCGGTCGACTTCGACGTCTCGGCCAGTGGCGCGGTGGAGGTGACCCGCGGCTCCGCCGACAGACCCGGTGCCCGTCGGGCAACCGGCACCGCGCGCCGGAGAGTCGTCCTCTCCTACGCCGGGGAACTGACCTACCTCGTCCTTGACGGCGACGCGCGTCTCCGGAAGAACGGGACGACAGTCACCCCGGAGGAGGTCCTCCCGTCGACCCTGCCCGGCGAGTTCACCGTCACGACCGGCGACCGGCGGAGCGAGTACACCGTCACGGTCACCGGCGAGACCGACCACACGGGTGGCGTCGGGACGCACGACGGCAGCGGCGTCGTCTCGGACGTCGTCGAGGGCAGGGAGACCGTGCGCTACAGCGGCCGTCTCGAGAGCGTCGAACACGACGGCGCGACCGCCGAACTCGTTCCGGATGCCCGACGGGTCGTCTGTACGGCTCCCGCCGACGCGGCCGCCGAGTTCACCCTGCGTTCGACCGAGACGTTCATCCACGACGGCGCGGTCGTCGACGAGCCGACCGTCACCGTCGACGCCGGTGAGACGGCCCGTATCAAGTACTTCGGGACGGTCACCGAGCTCGGCGTCGACGACGTGACGGTGGCCTTCGACGACGACGCCGATCTGGCGGCCGAGCGCTCCATGCAGCTTCAGACCGCGGCCGAGTTCGAACGCGACCCGGCCTTCGACCGTCTCGCCCGCGCGACCGATGCCCGCATCCGCCACGACGCCGCCGGACTCGTCGCCATCTCGGTCGGGAGCACGGCCGTCGACGACGCCCGCCCACGGACGTTCGTCGGCTACGAGTTCGCGGACCTCGACCGTGGCGACCGAGGACTGCTCTCCTTCGGTCGCTTCGACGACACGGGTGCACTCTACAACGCGCGGAACACCTACGAGTGGCACACCGAGTACGACACCTTGGACAGGCTCCGCTACGACGGACTCGTACTCGACGGCGAGGTTGAGAGCGCGGGAATCGAGACGGAGACCTACGACTACGACGTCTCCGAGTCCACACTGCGAGCCCAGCAGGACGTCGAGTCGAATCTCTCGCTCGACCCCGGCGACTGGCTCGAAGGACTCTGGGACGGCATCACCGACGTGGCGAGTGACCTCGCCGGCGTGACCGCCAGCGCGCTCGACTCCGCCATCGACGCCGCCGTCAACGCCGCCTCGAACGTCTCGGTGGAGGACATCGCCATCCAGAGCGGCAAGATTGTCGCGGACACCCTGCTTGCGATCCAGAAGCTCGCCGAGGAGTTCATCGACAACGGCTGGGTGAAGGCCGTCTGGAAGCTCCGCTTCTACGGCTACACCTCCGTGGTCTCGCTGGCAGGCAGCGGCGTCTTCACCGAAATCGACCAGGGCGATTACGACTGTGCGGGGTGTATCGGCGTCGTCCGCCTCGGCATCGACGTCGGCGTCTGTACCCTCGGCGTTACTGCCGTCTGCGGGGCGGTCGGCTTCCCGACCGCCGGGCTCGGTGGCGTCGCCTGCGGCGCAGTCCTCGGCGCGGCCTGTTCGTACGCCTCGATGGCCCTGCCCGATGCGAAAGCGATGTGTGGCCAGCCCAACGACGTCCCGTACGCACTGGACATCTGCTGACCGGCCGCGGCTCGCCTCGACGACCACCGACCGTCACCCGCCGGTCCGTCCGCGGCCCCCGACGTACCCATGTCTCCGACAGACGACCACACCACGAGACGGCTCGAACTCGCAGCGCTCGTCGTAGCGAACGCCCTCCCCGTCGTCGGCGTCCTCGCGCTCGACTGGACGGTCTCGACGGTGCTCGTACTCTACTGGCTGGAGACCGGGGTCGTCCTCGCTCGCGGCGCGGTGGCGGGCCTGTTCGCGGGACGTCCTCCGGCAACCGAGGCCGGCCTCTGGGCACCCTTCGAGGACCTCGCCGACAAGCGCGGCGGCATCGACCTCCCTGCCGGACTCCCCCCGGTGTCCCCCGGGAACGTGCCCGCCGTCGTCGGGACCCTCTGGGTGCTGCTCCTCCTCTGGCCCCTCGGGGGCGTCGGCCTGGCCGTCCTCGGTCCCGACCGTCTGCTGGCGGCCGGGACCGCGGGGACCGTCGCGCTCGCGCTCGTCGGAATCGTCCTCGCCAACGCCGTCGACCTCGCCGACGCGGTGCGGTCCGGGCGCTACACCGACCGCCCCGTCCACGCGGCCATCCCGCGCGGGCGAATCCTCGGCCTGCTCGTCCTGCTACTCGCCGCTGCGGCGTTCGCGAACCCCCCGAGGGACGCGACCGTCTCCGGCCCGCCTCTCGTCTTCGTCGCCGTCGTGGGTGCGAAGCTGCTCGTCGACCTCGGCGGGCTGCTCGCCGCCACTGGGTCGGTCCCGCGGCTCTCGCGACTCGTCGACAGGGCCGCCGAGTCCCCGACGCCAGCGGCGGTCGACGTCCCCGACGGCGAGCCGACCGACCGCGTCCGGACCGACGCGACCGCCGTCAGGCTCCGGGGCGTCGGCCTCGGACTGGTGTACGCCGTGCTGCCACCGTCCGGGCTGGCGTTACTCGCCGGCTGTTTCTTCGCGTGGGTGGTCGCCGGACCACCCGGCGCTGTCGTCGTCGGCGTCGCGGTCGTCGGCGGGAGCGTCCTCGTCCGTGTCCTGGAACAGAAGGTGCTCTACGGTCACCTGGAGTACCGCATCTACGACGAGGGCGTCCTCGCCTACGACCGATTGCTCGACGAACCACAGTGGTTCGTCCCCAGGCACGACGTGGTGGACACCCGGACGAGTGACGGTCTCCTCGGGGACCGACTCGGCTACGGAACGGGAGTGCTGCGGTTGCGGCGTCGCGAGGGCGCGGACGCACGGCTGGTGTTCCTCTCCGACACGGAGCGGGTGCTGTCGAGTCTCGGACGGTGATTCGGTCGACTCCGACGGTGATTCGGTCGACTCCAACGGTGGCCGGGGAGAAGAACCTCAGTCGCTGATGAACTTGTTTCTGTGGCTTAGGTGCGTCTATGGGATGTACCAGTACGTCTGTCCCTCTAAATTGAAGCGCGTTTCAACCAGTACTCTTCTGGAGTTCCTCTAAATATGTACACGTCCGCTCCAACCTCCCGTATTTCAGGAATACGTTCTTTTTGATCGTCAGTAAAGTAAGCTGTGTCATCTGGGTCAGTCGTATACTTAACTTCGACAATCAGTACCGAATCCTCCCGCCGAAGCCCGTCTGAATATTCTTCAACAAATCTGGTAAGGTCGTCGGCATCGCCCCAGACCAAGAAGTCTGGGAATCCACTGCTGTCGGCTACTTCATTGGCGATCTCTTTTGCCCTGTCTGGCGGTTTGGCATATTCGGCTTCTAATTGAGCAAGTCGTTCCTCATAGCTTTCTCTGTCCAAGTATTCTGGTTGCCCTTTCCTGGCGTGGTGAAGTTGCCAACGAACGCTAAACAATTTACTTGCACTCCAACAGGATAGATTGTATTGCTCGCAGAGATTTCTGAACGTAGATTCAAATTCTTGTCCCGCCTGATTTGCTTTAATCCCTGCTCTACTTCGCGGGCTCAGGACATGCATATTGTCGCGAGCATAGTCCTGCAATCGCTGTGTTATTCTGGGAAATACATGTGCCGTAACAGGCATCCATTCTGATGTAGCTGTTCGAATATCTCCGAGTGTTTCGACTGAGTCAAATCCGCCCATCCCAACGAATTGATCTGCGAGATCGGACTGTAACTGGTCGGCTCTATCATGCGAAAGGCCTCGACGCGAGTTGAAAATACAAGGGACACCCTTCAACTTGATTCTATCTTCCCTTGGAGATCGTGCACCACCTGGCCCAAAACGGTCTGGATAATCTGATGCACGCCATATCGAGAACTGCCAGCAAAGTTTTCTACTCAGTATTGGCTCGCCGTCGTACCTGGTACGACCCTCGGAATACAGTTCTTCTAAATCAGCAAGGTGTATCTCTTGTACCCAGTTTGAAAGTGGATCCTCTTGGACAAGCTGTTGTAGACGCTTTGAATCGTCTCTATTTCGTGTGCCGAATACTATGTATTGGTCGTCGAAAACCAGCTCCAAGAGCAGTACTATCTGAATCTTTTCAGCAAGCAACTCTCCCATTTCCATCGCTGCTTGCATGGTGTCGAATCGATAGGAAATCGCCCAGTTCAGATCATCCGAATCCGTCTCAATCCAGAGCTCGATACTATCGTCGGACTCGGATATTGATATTTCCCGATGATAACCAGCGTCGCTGAGAAAGCATGAGAAGCAAACTTCTATTTCGTCAGTGGTTGGTTCGGCTATTGACCGGTTGATTTCACCTCCACATTCTGGACATTGAGATTGCACTGGATTTTGGTAGATTATTCAGGACAATACTTCTGTCGGCAGTTGTCGAATTGAACCACAGAATTGTTTCCACATCGATGGTGCATGAACGTTATACACCAAGAGGCTAACCAGCCTGGCGACAATGCCAGACAACGACCAAGAGTACGATAAGGAGAGTGTGAACCTATGGGTCGATCCAGAACGGAAAGCACGCTGGAAGCAATTCGTGGACGAGGAAAGCGACTTCCAGTACTTGTCTCAACTCATCCGGAAAGCAGTTGAGCGCGAAATCCAGCAGAGTGACGACGATGGAAAGGCGGTCGAATTATCTGAGAATGTTGTTGGCCACTTCGATAACCTCCAGAACAGCATTGCCGAACTGGAGCAAGTCATGCAGGAAGCCGAGAAGCGGCTGTCTGGAATTGAGAGGGAGGTGAGGGACGACCCACAAGTGCGGCAGCTTGCTAACGAGGTGTTTGAGATACTTCCGTCTATGGACGAGATCAAGCACTACGAAATTCACATCGCTGACGGTGCAACCCCACCCGAACACATAGCGCCGAGAGCACAGGCAGGAACGGTCGAGGGTATCGCTGATTCGCTCGATATTGAGCCACACGAGGTCAAAGCTGCTCTCGACCGGCTTCAGCAGGACACCCACCAAGTTCACACTACAGACTGGAACGGTGAGACGCGCTACTACAAGGGGGAATAACTCATGGACGACTGGATTGACCGGCACCTTGAACGGGTGAAGGCAAAGAAAGCAGAATCGTCCTACGAAACGCACTACTCCAATCTCAAGAACTTCAACTGCTGGCTGGAGAATCAGGACGAGCGGTTGACAGAACTCAGGACGCTCGATCTTGAGGACTACTTCCTAGAGCAGATGGAGCAGGGCTATGCACCAAACACTATCGCAAGTCGTTACGAGTCAGTGCGGGCGCTGTTCAATCGACTCTCAGGCCGGTTCGAAGCTATTGAGGAAAACCCATTCGAGGATTTGGAGCGAAAGGAGTTCGTTGAGAAGGACACCAAGAAACACAACAACGCCGACCTCGTCTACGTTACTCCTGACGAGAAGGAAGCGATGTGTGAGAACGCACCGGCACCGAGGCTACGAAACGAACTGATTATCCGGTTGATGTGGCAGACTGGTATTCGAAAAGTCGAACTCAACGAAATCGAACTTGATGACCTGGATCGAGAAGAACGCCGGATAGAAGTCTGGTCAAACAAGAGCAAGGAATGGCGTTCGGTGTTCTATCAGCCGTCACTCGATATATTGCTCGACCAATGGCTAGATAACGGTCACCGGGACTCCTACATGCCCGCTGCATCGTCCCCGTACTTGTTCGTAACCGAGCGGTCCGAACAGCTCCACGATTCGACGGTGACGGACAAGGTTGTGAAGCCTGCCGCCGAAGCGGCCGGGATTCAAGAAGTGATGTACCAGGACCAAGGCGGGTGCAAACGGTATCGGGTCACGCCTCATGCGCTTCGTCACGGCCATGCAGTGACTGCACTGAAATCGGATATCGACGTGCGCCGCGTTCAACAACACCTAGGTCACTCTTCGTTGGACATCACGATGGAGTATCTCCAATTTATTGACGAGGACGTAAAGGAAGCATACGACCGGTTCGGTAGGAAAGACTGAACAAACTAGGAATCGCCTCAACTCTGCTGTACCCACGGATATGCTTCACCACATCCGTGACAATATGAGGGTACATCCTTATCAAACGAGCCAGCGACACCATCAACCTGATAATTTCCTCTGATAATTGAATCGCATTCTGGACACTGGTGGATTGTTTCAGACCCACACTGTTCGCAGAAATCTTGTCGGGTAGTTGGTTGGGAATCGTAGTATACAGTAATCTGATGGCCATTCTCAGCGCAAACTTGCATTGGCTCGTAATCTGCCATGTACAAGCATTCTAATTAATCCGTGAAAACAATTTTGCCCACCTATTTCCGGCGAATGTCATATTTTTCACCTGCCCAAGCTGCGAACGGTCTTCCCCGGTCTTTCACACCAAATTCCTTGAAGACCTCTAATTCAGACAGGTCCATTCCATTAGGAACCTCTAATATAGTGGCCTGCTCTTCACTATATACAATCGCATACCTCTCCTCCATCCGAATCGAGTCAATAATGTCTGCATCTTTACTGAAGTCTAGAATATTATTGGGGATTTCAACGGCTTCACCTCCCAGCGATAGCTTAAACTCCTGCTCAGGCATATTAGCCGCGGACACTGAGATTGTGATGATATATTCTCCCGGACGGATCTCGTGACGAGCCTCTTTCGGATAGTCAAAAGACGTTTCTCTCTCCGGCGAAGCAGTCAATATCGTATTATCTTCCGGCCTTAACCAGAACACATCTAACAATCTTCTGCTATCTCTGGATATTGATATTGAATGAGGATAGCTAGTTTCGTTCCACCTTGTCTCAAACGAATTTGAGACATTACTAAATTCTACTCTGGCCGAACAATCCTGTGCATTCTTTAGACCATTATTTCTGACTGGGATTCTAACCGCAATCAAATTTTGGCTGGTAATTCTCCGTTCCTGCTCGACGCTGTAGCAGTTTTTAGGATAACGTGTGACCTCTGGCTCCTCAATTTTCATATGCGGTTTCCTAACCAAACTGAGGACCTCAAATAGGACTAGAGGTGTCGCACCAAGCAATGAACCAATTACGACATCAGGTAAGTTAATACAGGCCTCAAGTATCCAAATGGCGGATATGATTGAGATTGTTACAACTGCAACCTTCGAATATTGTTTCGTTCGATAACTAACCATAGAGTACTTTGGGTGCATTTCTCTTGTTAATTTGACGAAATCTCAATGAGGATTGGTAAGAAACATGAACTATAAGTTAGTCTTGGCGGTTCGATTTTCCGGAGGTGATAGGGACTCACCGACGAAAACACCCGTTCCGGTCGAAACTGAGAGCGCCAATCAGACAACCTCAACTCAAGAGAAAATCCATGAGCGAAAGCGAAACCGAATCCGCGGAAGCAGAGTTCGACAGCAAAGAAGCGTTCTTCGCGGCCGTCCGAGATGGCGGCGCAGTCCTCGGAGAGCTGGAATACTACACCGAAGGAAGTGGCTCAGCTACGAGCTACAAAGCACGTACGGATGACGGCGAGGTGGAGGACATCAAGAAGTCCGACGTAGAATCTGCGTGGGAGGAGCACCACGACGCCGAACCCAACGACGAATCCGGCGAGGAGGACGACGGCTCCGAACAAGTGCATCTCGGGACGTTCTACTTCAGCAAGGCCAACTGGGACACCGACCAGGACCGTGAAACGCTGGAAGAAATGCTCGAAGAAGCTGGTTGGTACATTGATAGCGAAGTGGACTCCGGTGGTTACCGAGTCAAGACGGAGCGGGAGACATAGAGCCATGCAGTACGACAAGTGGAGTGACGAACCACTGGCCGTGTGTGACGAGTGCGAAGAGCTGTTCAATTGGCGCTCAAGTAACCGGACCGGTATCTGCCCACGATGTGAAATCCGTAGGGATCGTGGACGGGGTTGACCGGCAGATCAATCTGATTCATCCAAAGTAATTTCAGTCCGCTTACTCAGGGTTGCTTATGTCGTCAGGCCGCGACCGAATATTCGGTATAGATTTCAGCGGGTCGAAAAGGCCAGGCAGATCTATCTGGATCACAGAGGGAAAAATTCAGAATAAGAATCTGGACATAATAGACTGCCAACCCGCAAGTGATCGCTTTAACAAATCGACCCGAGATGATGTATATCAAGAACTTCGGAACTTGGTCAAGTCGCATCCTGCAGCGGTTTTTGGCTTTGATTTCCCATTCAGCCTTCCAGAGCCAATAGTCAACCACGTCATTTCCTGGCCCCAACATTTAGCAGATCTCGAAAAACGGCTTGCGAACAAATCAGCCAAAGAATTCCGGAAGAATTGCGTTGGTCGAGCAACAGTCAAATCTGGTCAATCTGGATATCTCCGACGTGAAACGGACTGGCGTTACGGAGGCCAATGCCCATATCAACCGCAGCTCCAGTCCCAGACGTTCTATGGTCAGAAAGATCTGCTCCGGCCATTAATCACGAACCAGGAAGCCAAGGCCCTGCCGATGCAAAATAGGTCTAACAACCATCCCTGGCTCATAGAGGTCTATCCTGCAGCTACGTTGAGCGCGCTAGGGCTGTATAGACAGGGGTACAAAAATCACCCTGAGTCATCAGATCGACGTGCGGAAAATATCAATGGATTACGAAGCCATGGTGCTCAGATTAGCAAGTCGGTTGCAGACAAAGCCCGAAAATCCGATGATGCACACGATAGCATCACGGCGGCCGTCGCAACGTTTCGTGCGTATCTCGACGGATTTCCAGTAGCTAATCGTGGAGCTGATATTGAGGGTCAAATCTTCCCATAACTTGATTGGTCCGGTGCAGTTCCCTGTAGGAATGTTTGTAGCAGGATGGTCGCGAGCCTTAACGCGGGTATAGATAATTATGGCCTTTACACAAACGCCTGTAAATGGAATAATGGCCCTGTGCAGTGTGGCGGTTTCCTTGAAACGATTGTGTATAGCTTAGTTCTCTACATGTAGGGAAGATAAGATCCACAAGAGGAGGTGGGACTGTTCTCCGCATAAATGTAATATCTAGGTTAGCCGGTAGTTAGCATTGGGTCAATATGAAGAACCACACTACAGTCACAGTCCACGAGGATACACATCTTGCCCTCAAGCGCGTTTGTGAGATCCATGAATACGAGTCGATGCACCAGTTCATCCTACAGCAGGTGCTGAAAACGGACGAAGCCAACGAGCAAGTCGCGATCCCGACTGGTCTGCGGCGAGCCTTGGAACGTAGAGCGAACGATTTCGACGAATCAAGCCTGACTACTCCGGCAAATGACCCGAAGTAATCCCCGATCCAGCGATAGCACTGCAGACAATCAGACCAAGAGACAGCGGCGACAACACGGTTCCAATACGTCGGATAAGCCAGACAACGGAGCAGGGAAAGGAACGCGGCCTCATGGCACTGCTGGCATCTCTCTATCCATGCCGGGCTATGCACAAGCCGAGGCACCGAGCCTCATTGAAACGTTGGTGGACAGCGACATTCCTGAAGAAGTCGAACGGCTAGTTGGATCCGAGCTTAACCAGGATCACATTCTTGCTAATCTCAATGAGGTTGAACTGACGTGGTGACGGTATACGTTGCTGAATAATTTTGAGATGGTTCTTGCATCACACCCACCTCAAGAGTCGATTTGGCAAGGGCGGGATATGCGAATGGAAGCGGGTCTAAATGACGGACGAACTGCGCTTACTCCGGAACAGATACACCAGCTCCGAGATTCGTTCGACGCTGCCTACGAACGGGCGACTCGATCTCGAGGGGGATGGCAACAGCGACTTCTCTCCGAACAGCAGTCAGAGCGACGTATTATCAAAGAGCGCGAACAAGCACAGGAAGATCGGAGTTGGCTATCCAAGCTGATAGGTTAAATTGATAATCTAGTGACGGTGTCCTTACCAACATAGTTGTCGTTATGGCAATCACAGTAAATACCCTCGGAGAAGTACCAGAGGGAAGTGGGTACATCGTTGAGGTTGGGTTAGAGGGGACTAACCACCCAGCAAATCAGATAGATCGAGACCGGATTCGTGATGAGTTGGGAATCGGAGAGTGGTACGTCAGAACCGGAAATCGGACCGAAGAACAACAGCTGACTGAACAAATTGAAGAGCACGTCAGTCATACTCGACTTCCAGCCTATCTTATCCTACCAATCCATCCAGAAGAGGCCGATGAAGCCGTTGTAGTTCACTTGGATAATGTTGAATCGGAACGATTAGCTTGGGAGATACTGCAGATCGCAATCTCGAATATGCGTGAATTGAGTGAAAAATCGGACCCAAGAGCGTCGAGTTTAGCGAATCAAATATCAACAGACGATAGTTTGAAAGTACTCTCTGTTGGCGCAAATATCATAACCGTAATTCAGTTCGTTGCTTGAGAATTGCATTAATCAAACTCTATCGAAGTGGTCGTAAACCTTCTCGGTGGTCTGGATCGTTACGTGGAGGAGGCGGTTTCGCACGTCGTAAAGGGTATTTTCATCTTCGCGGTTGAGCATTCTATAGGCAACTGAATGCCGCAGGGTATGCGGTGTCACGTCCGTTGGCTCACCATTACCCCGAACAGTATGTGGCCGGACTTCAGCCCCTACTGCTGCCCGGCTCACCACATCTGGTACGGCCTCAGTGGTCATACGCTCCGGATGGAGACAAGGAAGCGACCACGCTAAATGTCTGAGAGAGTGGAATTTTCTATAGCAGCCCTAAGACCGCTTCAATGATTGCTGAAATCACGCCGGTGTTGTAGATTAATGAAAGAACGGCTGCTATTCCGGCTAACATGGCGATTCTCGTTGGCCATGGCTCCAGACGTTCTCGCCGACTGTTGACGTGGATGGTTTCTATCTTGTGGCAGTTGGAAACTTCCTCCTCATCCCCATATGTGAATATGAGATGGATGTCATAATCACCTGGTTCGGCGTCTTCATCAATATCGAACGTCAATAATAGCGGGTATTCGCCATCTGGAGTCATCGCCTCAGCGGTTGTACGTGGGAAAAGCCGGGGGAGAATCTCTTCCGCGCCCTCAATTTGATTCTCTGGAGTCTCCATATTGCGCCCCCAGGTAATGTCATCAACGAAGAAAACATCCGGGACCCCGAAAGTAGTCCCAACGGCGTGGAACTGGATGGTTTCGGCCATATCCTGTCTGAAAGCCTCCTTGCCTAGAATAATTTGCCTGATCTCGTTTTCCTCAGAGTCAACAATTCCGTTTACTGGAGAAACAGCTGCGCCATGAGCGCCATCGAAAATATCCGGATGGTGGTGATAAACAGTTAGTTTGTGTCTGTCTGGAAGTCCATATCCACAAATAAACAGAGGGATGTGGAGTTCGTCACCAGGATTCACCGATGCGGACTGTGGGAGAGCGACTAAAGTAAAGCTGGATGTCGCCTCTGGAACAGCCAGGGCCTTATCTAATTCCTCCTGGACCCACTCAGGTGTGTCACCCCAAAGCTCCCGAGTCGACTCATCCATCTTGAATGGGATATTCAATCCGGTCTCTTGTATTTAAGGGATTCTTGGATAGCTTGTGAGGTCAACTTCTGTAGCAAATCAGCTGGTAGAAGAATATGTGACCATCCAGGAACGAGTTATCAATCGTTACTCACTGGCCTGCGCCGACAGCTTGATTTCCCAGCAAGGCGGGCGGCTCCTCCTGAGTAATACCTCCTCGGCGATAGCCTAGTTGTCCTGACCCGCTGAACCTCGAAATACACCACATCGTCCTACTTCGCAAGGCACTCGTCGAGGATGACCACGAATCCCTGTATCTGTATGGTTGGGGACCTTCAGGACCGGTTTCGTCCACTTCGCACATCCACTCGCCGCCGGGCTTGACGGGTTTCTGATTTAGCATGGTCATACTCTGTCGAAGTGGTCGTACACTTTCTCCGTCGTCTGAATCGTTGCATGACGGAGCCGGTTCCGCACGTTGTAGAGAGTATTCCCATCCTCGTGGTTTAGCATTCGGTAGGCAACTGAGTGTCGCAGAGTATGCGGCGTCACGTCCGTTGGCTCTCCTCGACCCCGAACAGTATGCGGTTGGACTTTAGCGGCTTCTGCAGCCTGTCTCACAACGCCTCGTACGGCCTCAGTGGTCATCCGCTCCGATTGTAGCGAAGGAAACAGAGCTGGCGAGGCTTTCCATCTGTTACTGAGGTACTGGTCAAGGACTCGGGTCGTTTCCTCTGCCAGCTCTATCTCGGTGTACGTTGGAGACCCGTCAGTGGGGTAGTCTTTCTGAAGGCCGGCGGGAAGGCCTAATACTCCTTCATCCATGTCAAGATGCTCTGTGTCAACTTGCATGCCTTCGCCGACTCGGAGCCCTGTATCATACAGAAATTGTATGAGTGAGTCATTTCGCTGTTTGAGTACACTGCGGGAATCTCTGACGATGTGGTTCCGCATAGCTTCAACCTGTTCGGGCTTCAGCCATACAGTCGCCTGTTGTTTGGAATCCGTTGATGGTGGCATACTGGGATACACCCTACATAAAGCGCCGTCGCCTCTCCCGGCTTATACTTTGGAGTCCATTAACAGTGCCCCAAACGCATATATTGAGTTGGTTGAATCAGTTGAGACATGAGTAAATACAGAGAAGCGGTAGAGAAGATGATCGACTTCGTTCATTTTTTGGAAGACCAGTCACTTCAGATTCCTCGCAAGGAAATTACGGGGAAGATAGGAGAATGGATGGTGATGGATAAGCTCATCCAGCAAGGATACACTCCCACGTTCAAGGCAAAACAACATGAAGTCGACATTGTTCTGAGCGATGGATGTGGCGTAGAAGTCAAGTCCTCAATATTCAACGACGATAAGAGCGCATGGTTGTTCGATGGTGTCAAAGTGAAGAAGTTCGATTACTTGATTTGCGTAAGACTGGCAGATGATTATTCAGAAGCCGAATACTTCGTATTCACCTCAGATGAGGCAGGCCAGATTCCATACAAGACCGCTAAGCAAGACAAGCGACGCCTCAAAATCTACGACGACATCAGTCGAATCAGACCGGGTGAAATGCGAGACATAAACAAGAAGCTAGAAGAGTTTCACCAAGCATGGCAGAAACTCCCTTCTACCTAAGAAGGACTACTCCCGGTTGAGATAGACTATCCTTCAGAACATGGTGTCCTGCATGGTTGCCCTGATAGCTGATTCGAGGAGCGACAGCGGCTTCTTTCGCTTGTGTTTGTACAGGCCATTATCATGGACATGGCTTGTCTTCATCCGCTGATTCGCCAGACTTCTGCGAGTCATACGCTTCGAGAGTAACTACCCGAACCACTTCCAAAGAAGCCACAGTAACCATCACGCTACCTACATTTACGTTGGAGGCCGACGTTCATTCTACCGACACGAGGTGACTACGACGCCAACGGTAAGAATGGTCGATTCACACGAGCTGATCCCAAGAACGGCCCGTGTGGTTGATCGATGCTTGAACTCCTGAGGCAAAGCCCCAGCAGGCTGTACTAAGCCATCATCGGCTATAGTGCTTGGTCCTGCTGTGTACCCTTGAGTATGAACTACAACGAATAGAAACTTGCAACAATCAAATACTAAGAGTTCGAAAACGCGCTGGTCAGCTACTCACCATGACCATGCGCCCGAGACGTATCGGTGGGAAGACATTATCGCTGAGGCCAACAATGACGCACTACCTGATGGCAATGCGTTCAAGACAGCCGTCATCGAGACGATGACCGACCGTCGGGATATCCAACCTGAAACTGCCTCGAACGTTATCGGACACGCGATCCACCTCCAACTGCTCGGTGAAATCGACAGCGAACCTATCGTCTACCTAATCGGGTGCCTTGGTGATACAGATGAGTGAGAAACACCCCGAAATAACAGATGCACTAGACTCTACTTGGAGCTATTCGACCAACGAGGAGAGCGACAATCTCGGTGATTCCGCCGAAAAAACTGCCAATGGAGATATATCACCGTCCTTCGATACCATCCGGACGACGGTATTGGACGAGTTTGACGACCGCATCTGGTTGGCTCTTGAAGGAGTGCTTTCAGCACAGGCCACGCTCCTGCTCGCCGACGTTGAGGCATGTACTGGTATCGTGATTACGGGAGCGAGTGGAACGGGTAAGACTACCCTGCTTCGCTTCATCGAGGACATGACCTACGACGGCGAGGATCTCGTGTACAAGTGCGATGATTTCACTCACGCCGCTTTTGTGAGCCATGATACGTCCAAAGATGAAGAGGAGCTGGCCGAGATCGACTTACTACCCCAAATTCAGAATTTGACTTTGGCCGCGATGGACATGAACACGTGGTTCTCGGGAAGTGAAGAGAAAGTCAAGAAAAACCTATCATATTTCGCGAGAGTGATGGATGGCAACGGCCTCACTCGAAACACAGGGGGCCACGGCCAACGTGGCTACGAAGGTGACTATCGGTTTGTACTCGCAGGCGCGACCACTCCCATTCAGTCTCGCGTCTGGGACGTAATGGGCAACGTCGGTAACCGGCTGCTGTTCCACGAAATGCCACGCAAGGACAATCTCGAGGCAGTGACGGATGACGTATTTGGAGACACCGAGTACAAAGAGAAGGTAGCGAGATGCCGGTCGGTCGTGGGGAGTTTCATGAAGGAGCTGTGGCAGACCCACGGCGGATACGGCAGTGTCTCATGGCAAACAAAAGCAAGTAACGAGGTACAGGAAGCTATCGCGTACCTCGCAAACCTGGTCAGCCATGCTCGAGCGCCTGTTGAGCAAGTGGGCGGGCAGGTCGAACCCCAACGTGAAGGTGCCCATCGAGTGATGATGGCACTCAAGCATTTGGCCCGGGGTCATGCCTTTCTGTGCGGTCGTACAAGGGTGAAGATGGACGACGTCGAAGTGTGCGCTCGGGTCGCATTGAGTACCATGCACAGAAAGCGCCGCGGCATCATTAGGGCCGTCGTGGATCCCACAACAGCGCCCGAGATGACCGCATCGGAAATTGAAACCCACGACGCGACAGAAGCATCGCGGAAGACGATATTAAAGCGGATGAACCTACTGAACGACCTCGATATCGGACTTGTGACGAAGAGAAACACCGGCCGTGATACGACGGTATTCGTGCTGGCAGCTGACTTCGCTTGGCCCGACCAGCTACCGTTCCCTGAGTAGCGAACGGGCCGATTTCTAATCTCGTCTAACCTTGTAAATTCCTCAACCCCATACAGTGAGACCCCAAGAACGCGATCTAGCGTATACTGCGTGTACTCTAGGATTTTACAAGGTTAAGTAACCAAACACGGTCAACTATTGTCGCAGTCGCCAACACGCTCGGATTCGTCGGGGCGGTCCAGAGTTGCTGCTCCGACGAGAAGCCCTTCCACGAAGCCATCCCACAGGGACGAACCGGGGAGTTAGTACTCCTTTTTGAATTTCAGGGGTCAGTCTTGTAATCCGTTGCTGGATCATATGTATGAGGTGCGTAGCCTTGATTCCAGCCCTGAAACTCTGATTGGTTGACGGCTATTGAAACAAAAATGCTCTCTGGGTAATCCCTAAAAGAGAGCTGTTTGACAACATCATCAGATCCGTATCGGTAAAACTCGAACTTTCGCGTATATATTGACCTGTTCAGCAACGGTTCGACCTCTTCTTTCGCCATCTCACGGCCATTAATCACGTACGGGGGTTCGTCATCTCTGTCTGGTGTCCAATCCTTAATTACCTCAAACGTATGTGGTCCTTGGTATTCTACTCCTTTTCGCTCACATAGAGTTCGAATTTGATCAGCCGTTTCATTTACTTCATCATTAACTGGACCAAATATGACGAGGTGGGTCGTTTCCATATCCGATATCTGGTCTCAAGTGCCAAGAGATTACTTGCCAAGAGTTTGGCTCAACCATCGGTCATTCCATTTGTTAATTCAAAAATGAATTGGAGGGATATATTTGAAATGAGGATTTATTATTCTCCAGTTACTCGATAGCTACCATATGACAGACCATCCTGTTCCTAAGACTCAGATCGACTCTCTGAAGACTATTATAGAGGGCTACTATGAGGCAGGGGCCGTTGGAGAGGAAGTTGAGGATGAAGATGTAGCCGAAGAGATAGAATTGAGTAGTGACGTAATCAAACGGCAAAAGCGGTTTTTAGCTGATATCGGTCTCTTAGAGAAAGATGGCTACGATTATACGCTTCTAGAAGAAGGACATGAAGTCGGACGGGGACTAGCATTTGACCGTAATGATGACGCTGTTGAGGCACTGTATGATCTATTAGACGGTTGGGAAGTTACTGAACAATTGATATCGGATATTGACGGAGAGGTCAAGAGCGAGGAAGAGCTTGTAGACTCTTTAGCTTATTTAACTGAAACAGATCCAAATGGCCGGAAGAAGACCGGGCTCACTGCTCTGGTACACTTGTATAGATGGGTTGGGATACTCTCACAAGCAGGCGAAAACAAATACAAGCTGTCAGATCCGGATACTGAACGAAGTGAAGATCAAACTGTGGAAGAAACCTCTACTCCCGACGTGGTAGAGGAGTCAGGAAAAAATACGCCGACTACCAAATCACTATCTGAACCAACTCCTGAAGAACAGGTTCCAGGACATTCAGTCCCGGAAACTACACACAAGGTCCAAACGGAGGAAGGCATCTCAGGAGACATCACGATCGATATCGAACTGAAAGGGGATGATGACCCCGACAATGTCCAGGCTCTTCTTCTGGCCATCCGGAAAGGCCTCCATGATGACTTATCGAAGGAATCTGAAGCAGTGAGCAATGGAAAATCTGAGGAACACAAGTCTCTGGATAAATTTGAGAGCTAATGACTGAGGAATACTATCTCCATTCAAGGCCTGTTAAACCTAAGCCTTTGATTGATGCAGTAATCGGCCTGTCCAATTCTCCTCAGAGACTTGGCAGCTCTGAAGTTGCTGAAATAATTGATATGAGTGAGCCATACGCAAAGGCCGCATTACGGTTGGCGAAGGAACTCAACATGGTAGTGGAACAGGACGGGCAGTTTGAGGTCGTGAAAGGGCTAGAAGAAGAGGCACGGAAGATGAGTCCTGATCAGGGGTTCGTATTGATTAATAGATATGCTCAACGGTATAATCCTTTTATGACATTTCTCTCGTTTATTCACAAGGAGTACGAGCCCGATCGAGCTGCTCAAACAGTGAAGACGGTCTATGACATGGATACCAGCGTAGATGTGATACGAAAGCAGTTCTCATATTTAGGTAAGGCAGCAGACCTACTTGACGACTCAGACGGGTTATCTCTGACAATAGAAGTAGATTCGGTTCCTACGAGTTATGTTGAGGACCTACAGACTGCACTCCAATCGGAAGCGAAAGCCCGCTTGTATATTGTTGAAAAGCTGGGAGACAGGGTAGTAGCATATGCTGATGACGAGTCTATCGAAAAGTTCCAAGAGGCGCTTCTTACCTATCGAGAGTCGCCTGACAACGCAATCGTAAATGCGGTGGTCGGTGCGGAGAATATAACGAGGGAACTGGCGGTCGATGAAGGTGACAAGACTACTGATTACTCTAACGCAAACGGTATCGGAAGTTTGGCGAACATGATGCGGGGAGATGGCCTAATTTTGAAGCGACAATTGCACGGTGCTAACTATTTGGGTGCAATGCGGATTCCTGGCGCCCACGGTAAGGAATCAGAGACTCTGGAGACGTGGCAAGTAGAACCCGAAGTCTCATTAGAAGTAATACTCTCCGCTTTATCCTACACACGGAGTCTATATTTTTGCATCAAGGAAGATAGACAGGTTCTCTAGAATTGCTCGTCAGAATCCTTTTGCTGCCAAGGGGGGGCTATCTAACGATTATGGCCGCTTTGTTTTTGTGATATACTCCGCCAACCCGTAGAAACATTCTGGTGGTGTGGACAGACCTAGTGATGAATTCGTTTTACGTCGGCGCATTTTCTACTTTTAGTCGATAATGGAACGCGTTCATAAGTCGCGTTCCATCGCAACAAGTCGATCCGCTGAAACGCGGGTTGGTAAAGAAGGCTTCTATACCTTTAGTCGCTGATGAACTTGTTGTCCCGCCAGTTCACGCCGCTGTTGGCGGCCTGGCCCTCGGACCGACCTTCGACGACCTCGATGGAGGCCGGGCGGTCCTCGCCGTCGACGATGCGGGTCGCGTCGAGGTCGCCGTCGTGGGCGGTGATGGCGGTCAGCGTCCCCTTCTCGGCCTCGCGGGCGATGGCACACAGGACGAGGAACATCTCGTACTGGAGCAGCGAGTTCTGGAGCACCGTCTCGCGGTCGCCCTTGAACGCGGCGAACTCGACGAGCTCGGAGGGAATCTCCTCCTCCTCCTCTTCCTCGTCGCCCCAGCGCGGGCCGCGATGCTGGTCATCGGGTTCCTCCTCGTACACTCGGTTCTCGACGACACTGGCCTTCAGCTGTGCAGTGGGCGTGTACTTGCTGACCGATTTGTCGGCCGAGATCGCCTTGAGAATGAGGGTGTTGTTGCGTCGTGTGATGTCTACCGATTCGATACCGTCTGGAAGCTCCGGGTCGTTCGAGAGGAACTCTCGAACGTCTTCGAGGGGAAGTTCCAGTGTCGAGTGGAGCCTGAATACCTGACCGGAGTTTTCTGCTGACATGGTAAATGGGGGTGTGACGACGTGTCCGCTGGCCGTTCGCTCGGTTTCTACTAGGGGCGTTGCGCTTAAATGACCTGCTGTTTATTTCCTTGCATTCCTCAGTAAAACTCGACAAATCAGGCGTCGAGCGTGCCTTCGAGCGTGCCTTCGAGCTCGCCGCGCTCGTCGAGTTCCGCGAGCACGTCGCTGCCGCCGACGAACTCGCCGTCCACGAACGTCTGCGGGATGGTCTCCCAGCCCGAGTGCTCCGAGAGCGCCGCCCGGAACTCCTCCAGGGACTCGAGCGTGTCGACCGTCGCGAACTCCTCGCGGTACTGGCCGATGAGCCCGAGCGCTCGGTCCGAGTAGCCACACTGTGGCATCATCTCCGTGCCCTTCATGAACAGGACGACCTCGTTCTCCGCGATGGCCGTCCGCACGCGCTCGTCGACTTCCTCCTGCGGGAGGCTCTGGTTCGGGTCGAACGTCATTGCCAGGTGGTAGGGGTGGCGCGCGGAAAGAAGTTGCGTCGGAAGATGCGGGTGGTCTGCTGGCTCGTGTCGCGCCCCGTCGGCGCGTTTCCCATCGGTTGCGTGGATGGTTCGCGGGTGCTCATCCCTCGCGCGAGCGTGTGCTGGGCATCTCGTTCCTCGACACGCAGCACGGCCGCGCGCCACCTGGCTGGTACGACGCTATCGCCGGCAGAAGTTTACAGTATATGTAAACTCTCCCCGGTCGAATCGCTCGGACAGGCGGCAGCGTTGGCCTCGCGCACCCGGCCCGAATCCAGATACTTGTCTCCGAACGTCGTAGCCATCCCCATGGCGAAGTTCCTGCTCTACGGCGGCAAGGGCGGCGTCGGGAAGACCTCGTGTGCGGCCGCGACGGGCCTCTCCCTCGCCCGACGTGGCGAGCGCACGCTGATCGTCTCGACCGACCCCGCGCACTCGCTGGGGGACGCCCTCGGCGTCGCACTCGGGGGCGAGCCGACGGCGGTCACCGAGAACCTGTGGGCCGTCGAGGCCGACCCTGCGGCGGGACAGGAGCAGTACGAGCGGATCGTCCGCGCGCTGGCGGCGGAGTTCCGGCGGGCGGGGCTGGACCTCTCCGAGGCGGACGTGGACCGGCTGTTCGAGGCGGGGTTCGTCCCGGGGAGCGACGAGGTGGCGTCGCTCTCGTTCTTCCTGGACTACGACGCCGACCGCTGGGACAGGGTGGTGTTCGACACGGCACCGACCGGGCACACGCTGCGGCTGCTGACGCTCCCGGACGTGCTCGGCGAGGGGCTCTCGACGGCGATGCAGATCCGGGGCGAGGTGCGCCAGCTGGTCGACCGCGCGCGCAGCGTCGTCTTCGGCCCGGCGGCGTTCTGGGGGCGGGACGACGACGCCGAGGACATCGAGGCGTTCCGTGCGGACCTGCGCGAGGTGGCCGAACTGCTGCGGGACCCCGAACGCACCGAGTTCCGGGTGGTGCTGCTGCCGGAGACGCTCGCCATCGAGGAGACCGCGCGGCTGGTCGAACGGCTGCGCCAGTTCGCGGTACCGGTCGAGACACTGGTCGTGAACCGGGTGCTGGAGTCGGCTGAGACGGACTGTGCGCGCTGTCGGGCGCGAGCGGAGAGCCACGAGCACCACCTCGACGAGATACGCGAGCGGTTCGACGGGATGGCGGTTCAGGTCGTCCCGGACCTCGGCCCGGAGGCGTACGGCCGGGACGCGCTCGACGAACTGGCCGAGCGGCTGCGGGTCTAAGCTACTCCTCGCTGCCGACGGAGATGACCTGGAACAGCGAGTAGACGGGCACGCCCTCGACCTCGTCGAGTCCCTGCTTGTCGACGAGGACGCAGGCCGCGACGGGGTTGCCGCCCTCGTCCTGGATGGCCTCGATGGTCTCGGTCATCGTCGTCCCCGAGGTGATGGTGTCGTCGACGACGTAGCAGTCGCGGTCTCGGATCTGCGCGAAGTTCCGCGAGAACGAGCCGCCGACGTCGGTGTCGAGCTCGCCCTCGTCCCACTGGTGTTTGCTGGGGGCGTAGCTGGCGAGGTCGGTGTCGAGCTCGCTGGCGATGTGGGTGGCGATGGGCGCGCCAGCCTTCTCGATACCGACGGTGAGGTCGACGTCCTCGCCCTGTTTCGCGAGCAGGTCGGCCATCGCGCTGGTCACGGCTTCGAGCCGGAAGCTGTCGCGGCCGACCGTGGACCAGTCGACGTGGATGTCCTGCGGGCCGCCGGCGGGGGCGGCGGTGTCGTTCGTGGCCGGGGTCGCGGAGCCACCGGCGCGCTCGACCAGCCAGGAGGCGGTCTCGCGGGAGACGTTCAGCTCGTCCGCGATCTCGCCCTTGGAGTGACCGTGCTCGGCCAGCTCCGCGGCGCTCTCGATGAGGTCGTCGACGTTCTTCATATGGAACCGAATTCGACCGCGGTTTTTATAGTGCTGTCGTCGGTCGCAAAAGCGGCGTCGAGTTCGTCGAGACCGTACACGCCGGTGACGAGGTCGTCGACGAACGCGTCGGGCAGGGAGTCGAGCCGGTCGATGGCCGCCCGGAAGTGGCCGACGTGGGAGTTGACGCTGCCGACGAGCGCCTTGTTGTGGAGGACGAACTCGCGGTGGAGCCGGCCGCCGTCGACCTCGAACTGCCAGTCGGTGGGCACGCCGAGCAGCGCACCGACGCCGTTGGGCGCGAGCGCGTCGATGGTCTCAAAGGCGTGCTTCGCGTAGCCGGTCGCCTCGTAGACGAAGTCGACGGGCTCGTGGGTCGACGCGAACGCCGAGACGGGCGTCTCGCGGGAGTCGACGTACGTCGCGCCGAGCTCCTCGGTGATGTCGATGCTGGGGTCCGGCCGGTCACGGCGACCGAGACAGTAGAGCCGCTCGAACTGCTCGCTGCCGTCGAGCATCGCGAGCGTGAGCAGGCCGAGGCTGCCGTTGCCGAGGACGAGCGCAGAGTCGGGCTCCCACTCGAACGCCGAGCGGCTCGCGAACGCGTGCTCGAACGCCTTCTCGGAGATGCTGATGGGCTCGGCGAGGAAGCCGAGGTCGGCCAGCTCGCGGGGGAGAGAGACGAGACAGTCCGCGGGGCTGGTGAAGTACTCGCTCATGAAGCCGTGCGCGCCGACGATGCCGCGCTCGACGTACTCGCCGTCGGGGGCCATGTCGGGCTCGCCGCGCTCGAAGTACTCGTTCGTGCCACCCGGGGGCTCCCGGCGAACCGTCGGGACGACGACGTCGCCCTCCTGGAACCGGGTGCCGTTCGGGTCCTCGACGACGCCCACCGCCTCGTGGCCCAGCACGAGGTGGTCCTCGCCGTCGGGGTAGCCGCCGTGGGCCCCCTCGATGACCTCGTGGTCGGTCCCGTCGATGCCGACCCGGAGCGTGCGGACGAGCGCCTCGCCCGGTCCCGGCTCCGGACGTGGCTTCTCCAGCACTTCGGGTTTGCTTCCGTCACGACGCACTGCGACTGCGTACATGTCACCCCCAACGACCCCCTGAGACAAAAGATTTATTCTGTTGCGAGTAAAGGATTTGTCACGGTGGACGGTCGCCACCTGTGACGCGAGCAAGACATCGGCAGCACCCACAGCCACTCCAGTCACATCCCGTGCCATTCCGACCGCCCACCGGTTTCCCCCAACCGGTTTCATACCACTTCCACCCGATCACAGTCACATGGAACGATACGATCTGCTGTACCGGCTGTACGACGAGTTCGACACCGAGACGCTCCGGGACTACCAGGAGTTCGTCGACCTCTTCCCGGCGGTCGACTCCCGCGTCGCCCTCGAACACTGGCAGGACGCCAGCGAGGAACTGGAGGCGCGCAAGGGCGAGATACGCGACGCGTTCGTGCCCGGCGAGACGTTCGCCGAGGTCGCCGCACACGCCACCCGCGACCAGGCGTTCACCGCGCTCGACCTCCTCTCGACCTACGACCGCGCCATCAACGTCCTCGTGCTCGACGTGGACGAGACGTTGCGCTCCGCCGGAAAGACCGACAACGAGATCCCGCGGGACACGCTCCACCGGCTCACCGAGTTCCACGAGAACGGCGTCCCCATCGTCATCTGCACCGGCCAGACCCTGGAGAACGTCAAGGGCTTCATGATCCAGGGGCTGGGCAGCGAGGTGGTCCACTCCGGCGACCTCAGCATCGTCTACGAGTCCGGCAACGGCGTCTTCACGCCGGGCCACGGCGCGGAGACGAAGCGCCTGCTCTACGAGGGCCTCGACGAGTTCGTCCGCGAGGTGTTCGACGACGTGCGGGCCCGCGCCCTCACCGAGGCCCCCGAGGACGTCCGCCACGGCTGTCACCTCCAGGGGAACGAGTTCAACGTCACGCTCAAGCCGAACTACGAGACCGGCAGCGAGCGCGCCCGCGAGATCATCGACACCGCGCTCGTCTACCAGCTCCACCTGCTCGGCACCGCGGTCGCCCGGGCTGCCGACGAAGACGTCGACGAGGACGACGCCGTCGGGTGGGCGCGGGCGTACTACGCCGACGCCGACCCCGAGATCCGCGGCGTGCTCGAACGCGAGGGCGAGTACGAGGCCCGTGACCTCGACGAGCTGCCCCCGGTCCTCGACGATGCCTTCGAACGCGTCGACGTGGCCTACTACGAGGCCGACGCCGCCGAGATATCGAGTCTGGAGCTCAACAAGGTCGCCGGCGTCGAGGCGGCCCTCGACGTGCTCGGCGTCGACGACCCCTTCGCCCTCGTCATGGGCGACTCCAAGACCGACCTGCGGGTGATGCGCTGGGCGGAGGAGAATCACGCGGGCATCGCGGCCGCCCCCGACCACGCCTCCTCCGACGTGCTCGAACACGTCCTCTCGACCGACGAACTCGTGTTCGACCGCGGGAAGTCCGCCGAGCTGCTCGGGACCGCGTACGCGATGAACTGTCTCGCGAGCCTGGACTGAGCCCGGCGCGTCGTCGTTCTCGGGTCGTCGCCCTGGTCTCGCGCTGTTCTGTTCCCCTGAATCTGCGGCCGAAAATTATTCCGAACAGTCAAACCCGAAGCCGCCGAAACGCCGGGCATGAGCAACCTCTTCGAGTACATGCTGGGGTTCAAACGCCTGCTCGCGACCATCGTGGGGCTTGGGCTGCTGCTGCTGGTGTTGCTCGCGCTCGTCGTCGAGGGTGACACCGCGACGACGGCCATCTACCTGGTCATCTCCGCGGTGCTGTTGCTGTCCGGCATCGCCATCGTCTATCTCCGCGTCATCACGAAGGAGAGCTCCCAGATTCGCGAGCCGCCCGAGGAGTGGGAGCGGCGCGAACCGAAGGAGTAGGGAGATTCGGAGCGAGCGCCAGCGAGCGAGAATCTCCGATTCGCGAGCGGGGAGCGGAGCGACCCGCGAGCAGGGCGCTGTTCGGAGCGAGCGCCAGCGAGCGAGAATCTCCGATTCGCGAGCGGGGAGCGGAGCGACCCGCGAGCAGGAGGGCGGTTCGGAGCGAGCGCTAGCGAGCGCATCGTGGCGACCCAGCGGAGCAAAGTTTTACTAAGGAGCGAGTAAACACACTCACCATGGGCATCGATTACACGCAGCTACACGACCCGAACGCGGAGTACACGATGCGGGACCTCTCCGCGGAGACGATGGGCGTGACACGCGAGCGCGGCGGCGACCGGGACGTCGAGATAACCGACGTGCAGACGACGATGGTCGACGGGAACTTCCCGTGGACCCTGGTCCGGATCTACACCGACGCCGGCGTCGTCGGCACCGGCGAGGCGTACTGGGGCGCTGGCGTCCCCGAACTCATCGAGCGCATGAAACCGTTCGTCGTCGGGGAGAACCCGCTCGACATCGACCGTCTCTACGAACACCTCATCCAGAAGATGTCCGGCGAGGGGTCGGTCGAGGGCATCACCGTCACCGCCATCGCCGGCATCGAGGTCGCACTGCACGACCTCGCCGGGAAGATACTCGAGGTTCCGGCCTACCAGCTGCTCGGCGGGAAGTACCGCGACGAGATGCGCGTCTACTGCGACTGCCACACCGAGGAAGAGGCCGACCCGGAGGCCTGTGCCGACGAGGCCGAGCGCGTCGTCGAGGAGCTGGGTTACGACGCCCTGAAGTTCGACCTCGACGTGCCGTCGGGGCTGGAGAAGGACCGCGCGAACCGGCACCTCCGTCCGGGCGAGATCCGCCACAAGGCGGAGATCGTCGAGCAGGTGACCGAGCGCGTGAAGGACCGCGCGGACGTGGCGTTCGACTGCCACTGGACGTTCTCGGGTGGGTCGGCGAAGCGCCTCGCCAGCGCCATCGAGGAGTACGACGTGTGGTGGCTGGAGGACCCCGTCCCGCCGGAGAACCTGGAGGTCCAGAAGGAGGTCACGGGGTCGACCATCACCCCCATCACGGTCGGCGAGAACCGGTACCGTGTGACCGAGGAGCGCCGCCTCATCGAGGAGCAGGCGGTCGACATCGTCGCGCCCGACATGCCGAAGGTCGGCGGGATGCGCGAGACGCGGAAGATCGCCGATGTGGCGAACCAGTACTACGTCCCGGTCGCGATGCACAACGTCTCCTCGCCGGTCGCGACGATGGCCAGCGCGCACGTCGGCGCGGCCATCCCGAACGCGCTCGCCGTCGAGTACCACTCCTACGAGCTCGGCTGGTGGGAGGACCTCGTCGAGGAGGACGTCATCGAGGACGGCTACATCGAGGTTCCCGAGGAGCCCGGCCTCGGTGTCACCCTCGACATGGACGCCGTCGCGGAGCACATGGTCGAGGGCGAGACGCTGTTTGACGAAGCGTAGTGGAACGGAGCTTCGGCGAGCAGGAGAATCTTCGATCCTCCGAGTTCGACGAGGCGTAAGGAAAGTGAAGTTGTTCTAATTCAACTTAGTTAGCGTTTTGTGCCGTTCCCGTGGAGTCCCTTCTATGCCACAGCAGTGCGGCCGGGAGACGACACTCCGGGAGTCGTTCACCGAGATGAGCGAGATACTGATGCCGAACAGCACGAACAACCTCGGGCGCGCCCTCGGCGGGTCCGTCCTCCACTGGATGGACATCTGTGGGGCCATCGCCGCGCGCCGGTTCTCGCAGCGGCAGGTGGTCACGGCGTCGATGGACCACGTCGACTTCATCGCACCCATCGAGCTGGGGGACATCGTCACCGTCACGGGCTACGTCTTCGACACGGGCCGGACCAGCATGGACGTGAAGGTCGACGTACTGGCCGAACGGCCGAGTCACGGCGAGACGGCCGAGACGGCGAGTTCGTTCTTCAGCTTCGTCGCGCTCGACGCCGACGAGCGACCGACCGAGATACCGGCGCTCCGGTGCCCGACCGAGGAGCAGCGCGAACTCCGCGACGACGCGCTGGCGGAGCGACGGCAGCGGCGGCGCGAGCTCGCGGTGGACGGAAGCCACAAAACAAGCTAGTTTGTATTAGTTCAATTCTGTTGGGGAATCTTTATACCGTCCGCCTCTGACAGCACATATTGCGACTGCCCCGCCCCGTCCCCCGGATGTGGGGGCTCGAAGCGACCCGTAGTGACAACCATGGACTGCCCGGACTGCGGACACGAGCCGACGCGCGTGGTCGACACGGCGACGAGTGCCGACGGGACCGCGGTGCGTCGGCGGCGCGAGTGCACGACGTGTTCGTTCCGGTTCACGACCTACGAGCGGACCGAGTGGGACTCGCTCCGCGTCGAGAAGCGTGACGGGAGCGTCGAGCCGTTCGACCGCGAGAAGCTCCGCGCCGGTGTCGAGCGAGCCGTCGAGAAGCGACCCGTCGGCGCCGACGACGTTGCGACCCTCGTGGACGCCGTGAAGGCGGACCTGCTGGACGACGACGGCCGAGTCGTCACGTCCGAGCGCGTCGGCGCGCTCGTCTCCGAACGACTGCGGTCGCTCGACGGTGTCGCCTACGTCCGCTTCGTCTCGGTGTACCGTGCGTTCTCGGACCCGGCGGCGTTCCGGCGCGAACTCGACGCGGTGCTCGACGAGGCCGACGACGCCGTGGACGGCGACGCCGCTGCAGACGACGGGGCGGGGCAGCCACGCGACCAGACGGAATCCGACACATGAGTCAGCAATCTACACGGACGACGACGGTCCGGTCCATCCTCGACCGGGCGCGACGCGACGACGCACAGGCACTGACCGACGACAGCGTCGACCGACTCGCCGACGAGATAGCGCGCAACCTGTACGACGGAGCCGACCGCGACGAGGTGTACGAGGCGACCATCCAGTCGCTCACGGCCCGAATCGAGCGCGAACCGGCGTTCAAGCGGGTCGCCGCCGACGTGTTCCGGCAGCGCTACTACCGAGAGCTCATCGGGGCCGACGAGACGGGCGAGGAGCTCCACCGGGCCTACCGCCGAACGTTCGTCGAGAACGTCCAGCGCGGGGTCGAACTCGACCTGCTCGACGAGCGCCTCGTGCAGCGGTTCGACCTCGACGTCCTGGCGGGCGAACTCGTCATCGAGCGCGACGAACTGTTCGAGTACATGGCGATGGAGACGCTCGCCCAGCGCTACTTCCTCAAGACGGAGGAGGGCGGCGAGCACCTCGAGCTCCCGCAGGCGTTCTGGATGCGCGTGGCGATGGGGCTGGCCGTCGAGGAGGACGATCCACAGGCCCGCGCGCTGGAGTTCTACGAGGTGCTCTCGAAGCTGGCGTTCACGCCGTCCTCACCCACCCTGTTCCACAGCGGGACGGTCCACCCGCAGCTCTCCTCCTGCTACCTGACGACGGTGGAGGACGACCTCGAGCACATCTTCGACTCGTACAAGCACCACGCCCAGCTCTCGAAGTGGAGCGGCGGCCTCGGAAACGACTGGACGAACCTCCGTGCGGCCGGCGCGCTCATCGAGAGCACGGGCGTCGAGTCCACCGGCACCGTCCCCTTCCTCAAGATATCGAACGACGTGACCGCTGCCATCAACCGGTCGGGCAAGCGCCGCGGCGCGGCGTGTGCCTACCTCGAGTGCTGGCACCTCGACTTCCCCGCGTTCTGTGACCTCCGGCGGAACACGGGCGACGAGCGACGGCGGACCCACGACATGAACACCGCTGCCTGGATTCCGGACCTGTTCATGGAGCGCGTCGAGGCCGGCGAGGAGTGGACCCTGTTCAGCCCCGACGAGGTGCCCGAGCTCCACGGACTCTACGGCAGCGAGTTCGCCGCGCAGTACCGCGAGTACGAGGACGCCGCCGACGCGGGCGAGCTCCGGCAGTTCGAGCGCGTCGACGCCGCGGAGCTGTGGCGCACGATGCTCACGCGCCTGTTCGAGACGGGCCACCCGTGGCTGACGTTCAAGGACCCCTGCAACGTCCGGTCGCCGCAGGACCACGTCGGCACCGTCCACTCCTCGAACCTCTGCACCGAGATCACGCTGAACACGAGCGCCGACGAGCACGCGGTCTGCAACCTCGGCTCGGTGAACCTCGCCACGCACGTCGTCGACGGCGAACTCGACCGCGACCGCCTCGCCGACACCGTCGAGACGGCGATGCGGATGCTCGACAACGTCGTCGACCTCTGTTTCTACCCGACCGAGCAGGCCGAGCACGCGAACATGCAACATCGACCGGTCGGCCTCGGCGTGATGGGCTTCCACGACGCGCTCATGCACCTGGAGATCCCGATGGCGAGCGAGCGGGCGGTCGAGCTCGCGAACCGCTGGCAGGAGTTCGTCTCCTACCACGCAATCCTGAACAGCTCGCGGCTGGCCGCCGACCGAGGCGCGTACCCGAGCTACGAGGGCTCGAAGTGGGACCGCGGGCTGTTACCGCAGGACACCGTCGACCTGCTCGAGGACGAGCGTGGCCGCGACGTCCCGACCGACCGCACTGAGACCCTGGACTGGTCGGTCGTCCGCGAGCACGTCGCCGAGCACGGGATGCGCAACTCGAACACGATGGCAGTCGCGCCGACGGCGACCATCTCGACCATCAACGGGACGACGCCGTCCATCGAGCCCATCTACTCCAACCTCTACGTGAAGTCGAACATGTCCGGCGACTTCACCGTCGTCAACGACCAGCTCGTCGCCGACCTCAGGGAGCGCGGGCTCTGGGACGACGAACTGATCGACCGCATCAAGTTCCACGACGGCTCCGTCCAGGAGATCGGCGAGATTCCGGCGGAGATTCGGGAGCGCTACCGCGGCGCGTTCGAGATCGATCCGCGCCACCAGCTCCGGCTCACGGCCCACCGAGGGACGTGGATCGACCAGTCCGTCTCGCACAACGTCTTCTTCCCATCGACCGACGGCTCGCTGCTCGGCGACGTCTACCGGACCGCGTGGGAGCTCGGCCTGAAGACGACGTACTACCTCCGGACCCTCGGCGCGTCGCAGATAGAGAAGACCACGCTCGACATGGGCGAGTACGGCCGCACGCAGCACCGCGACGGTGGGGCGGGGGGTGGCGACCCGGGGGACGGTGACCGCGACGGAACCGCCGCCGACGGCGGGCGCGACGTGGCCACCGCCGGCCACGCGGAGGACTCGTCCGACCTCTGCCGCGTCGAGGACCCCACCTGCGACGCCTGTCAGTGACCAGCCAACTCCACCGCATCCACAATGCCACTCATCGACACCGACGCCGAACACGACCCGAACAAGATACTGCCCATCGACTACGACTGGGCCCGCGAGTACTACACCGCGGGCGTCGCCAACAACTGGGTGCCCGCCGAGATTCCGATGCAGGACGACGTCTCGCAGTGGAACGGCGATGCGCTCACCGACGCCGAGCGCCAGCTCGTCGAGTGGAACCTCGGCTTCTTCTCGACGGCGGAGTCGCTGACCGCGAACAACATCGTCCTCGCGCTGTACGAGTACGTCACCGCGCCGGAGTGCCGGCAGTACCTGCTCCGGCAGGCCTACGAGGAGGCCATCCACACGGACACGTTCATCTACTGCTGTGACACCCTCGGCTTCGACCCGGACTACCTCTACGGGATGTACGACCGGGTGCCCTCCATCCGCGAGAAGGACGAGTTCGTCGTCGACCTCACGCAGGTACTCGACGAGCCCGGGTTCACCATCGAGAGCGACGAGGACATCCGCGCACTGCTCCGGGACCTCGTCGGCTTCTACGTCGTCATGGAGGGGGTCTTCTTCTACGCGGGCTTCGCGATGATGCTCGGCCTGAAGCGCCAGGGGAAGATGGTCGGTATCGGCCAGCAGTTCGAGTACATCATGCGCGACGAGTCGCTGCACGTCGGCTTCGGGGTCGACCTCATCCAGCAGCTCCGGACCGAACACCCCGGCGTCTGGACCGACGCCTTCGGCGACGAGGTGGTCGACCTCATCACCACGGCCGTCGAGCTGGAGCAGATATACGCCCGCGAGGCGTGCCCCGACGAGATCCTCGGGATGGGGCCGGACCAGTTCGCCGAGTACGTCGAGCACGTCGCGGACCGGCGGCTCGGCCAGCTCGACCTGCCCGAGCAGTACGGCACCGACAACCCGTTCCCGTGGCTGTCGGAACAGGTCGACCTCAACCGGGAGAAGAACTTCTTCGAGACGCAGGTGACGGAGTACCAGAGCGGCGGGAGCCTCGACTGGTAGCGACGCTCAGGTCCCCGCGCCCTCGGCCCGGCCGGTGCCCGGCTGCAGCCCGCCGCCGGTGTACACCAGACTCGCGAGCAGCAGGAGGACACCGAGCGGGAGCAGCCACTCGAACACGGTCAGCAGCGTCCCCGACGCCGAGACCCCGACGGCGATGAGCACGGTCGGCCCGCAGCAGGCTGTCCCCGAGAGGAGCGCGGGGATGGAAGCGAGCGCGCTGCTGCCGGTCCCGCGCGAGCGCTCGACGCCGCAGGCCCGCGGGTAGCGCCACGCGAGGTAGGTGAGCCCGACGTTCGCGCCGACGAGCAGCGCGAGCACCGCGCCCACGGCGACGTTCAGCGGGGAGACCAGCCAGCGGGCGACGCCGAGGTCGACGAGCGCGACGGGCTCCCAGGCGAACGGGCCGGTCCGTTCGAGCATCCGCGAGACGGGGTCGGCGACGACTGTGACGACCTCGACCGGCAGGCCGGTCCGGACCGCGAGGTCACCGAGTGCGACGAGGTAGACCAGGAGGTACGCGGCCGCGAGCAGCACCGAGACCGCGAGCGCGTCGCGCTGCCGGCCGAGCAGGCCGAGCGAGCGACCGGTCCGGCGCAGACGGTCAGGCATGGACCTCCGTCGACGGGTAGAACGCGAACCACGCGAACCACATCGCGTCGAACGACGGCACCGGTTCGAGCGGCAGGTCGCCCGCGACGTAGGTCTCCCCGTCGAGTCGGTAGCCGCCGTCGACGGCTGTCGGTGCGGGCGCGTCGGTGGACGGCAGCCGGTAGCCGTGACCCGTATCGAGCACGTCGTCGTGGACGAAGACCACGGGCACCTCGCCCGCCGTGCCGCTGACGACCCGTTGCTCGCGGAGCAGTCGTCCGTGGACCGCGCTCGCGCCGGACGGCGTTCGTGCCCCGTGGAAGACGTCCTTCGCGGGGTGCCGGTTGTCCGCCCGCTGGGGGTCGAACAGCGTGCTCTCGCGGGCGTAGTAGCCGCCACGGGGATTGTACGTCCCGTAGGGGTCGCGGTCGTAGTCACGGACGTAGCCGGTGTCCCGGGTGAGCACCCGGCCGTCGGGGTGGGCGTCGCGCCAGCGTCTCCACGTCGTCCACCGGACGGGGACGTGCTGGAGGCTCCGGCCCTCGTGCTCGCCCTCGATGGCGGTGCCGAGTACCTGGGGCCACCGGATGTCGGTCCCGCGGTCGTACATCACGAGGTTCGAGTTGAGCAGGTTGCCCGAGACGCCGAACTCGACGCCGGCCCGGCGGTAGCCGATGGCGGTGCCGGTGAGCGGGCAGTACGTGACCGCGATCGGGTCACCGCCCACGGTGTCGTTGACGACCTCGTGCCAGACGAGAATCGACTGGGGGTACGCGCGGGCGTCGCCGTCGACCACGACGGAGAACACGGGGTCGCCGCCGCCGATCCTGTCGCCGACCTCGCCGGCCGGCTCGAACGACGGCTCGTCGATGGACGGGATGCCGTCCTTCGGCGGGCCCCCGGAGCGGACCCAGTCCCGCAGCTGGGCGAACGACCCCTCGACGACGAGGGACTCGCTCGCGAGCGGGAGCGTGCCGGTGGCGTCGCCGGCCCCACCGTCGGTGGTCGACGGAGCCGAATCCGTCGCGGCTCCGCCGCCGTCGCCCTCGCCCGAGCCGGCGTCCAGACAGCCGGCGAGCGCGGCGAGTGTAGCGCCGCCGCTGGCGAGCACGCGGCGTCGCGTGCGATTCGATACCATACCGGGAAGAAGGGGGAGTGCCGGATTAACCGTACCCTGGCCGTGCGTCAGTGCTGCACAGGCGGCCGGTTACATGTAGCCGAGGTCGCGCAGGCGCTCCATCAGGTCCTCCTTGTCCTGGGCGCGGCCGGCGCGCTCGGTCGTGTTCTCCAGGTCCTGCAGCCAGGCGGGCTCCTGCTCGGCCTTCTCCGTCGAGACCTCGCTGCCGAGGCTGCGGAAGCCCTCGAAGTACTTCGGCGAGACGGGGATGTCCTCGTGGGTCAGCCCGTTCGGCAGGTCGTCGTAGTCCTGCGGGACGTAGCCCTCCTCGGGGAATCCCTCGACCGTCTCCGGCACCACGAAGTGCCAGAACGCCTCCCAGACGTCGGCCTCGGCGAACTGGAGGATGGGCTGGATGCGGTCGTGGGGCGGGTAGATGTCGGGGTCGTGGCGCGGGCTGAAGAACGTCTCGTCGGCGCGGGCCTCCTGTTCGTCCCAGCGGATGCCCGAGATGATGCCGTCGATGTCCTCCGATTCGAGCGTGTCGTTCAGCGCCACCGTCTTCAGCAGGTGGTTGCCGACGTAGGTGTCGAGCAGGAACGGGAACGTGTCCTCCTCGTACTCGAGGATGTTCCGGATGTGGTGCTGGTTGTGCTCCGAGAGCGCGTCGACCGGGATGTCGTCGCCCGGTTCGAGGTCGTGCTCGTCGACGTAGTCGCCCACGTCGGTGTTGCGGGCGTACACAACTTCGAGGTCCCACTCGTCGGCCCAGTGCTCGACGAACTCCATCAGCTCCTCGAAGTGCTGGAAGTGGTCGATGAAGACCGTCGTCGGCAGGTCGTAGTCGAACCGCTCCGCGACCTCCTTCACGAAGTAGAGGGTGAGCGTCGAGTCCTTCCCGCCCGTCCACATCACGGCGGGGTTCTCGTACTGTTCGAGGCCCTGCTGGGTGACTTCGAGCGCCTTCTCAATCTTGTGCTCGATGGACGGGTAGGTCGCCGGTGTCTCGCCTTCACCGTCCGTGTAGTCGACGTCGAGGTAGTCGGGGAACTCGCTCATGTAATGAGATATAATTACGGACTCGCCAAAGTGTCTTTTGGGTTCGGCCTGATTTGTGGGTACTTTCTCGTCGGAGTTGGTCTGGTCGCTACCGACACTATAGCCGGGTCTGTCGTGGGAACCCGCCGGACCACAAGCAGCCAGAAAGCCCTGGACCTGTCGACTCGGAGGACTCGCTGCACTCCTCGTCCCTGCGGTGCATGCGTCGTCCGCCTTCGTCGACAGGCCCGCCCCTTTCAGTCCCCCCCCGACAGCTCCGCGCCGCACCTCATGCCTCCCCAGCCTCTTGCGCTCCTCAGTCGCTAGCGCTCCCTGCGGTGCTCATCCCTCGCGCGGATGGCTCGACACGCTCGCTGCGCTCGCGGTCTCGCCAGCCGCGCGCCAGTCGGTTGATCGGCTGCCGAAGCACGCAAAAATCTACAATATCTGTAAACTTTCGACGGGCCTGAATCGACAGCCAGGCACCATTTCTCCTGCGCCAGTCGGCTAGTCGGATATCGTCGTCTCGCTTCCGCCACCAGAACCCATTAGCCTCGTCGCCGCCACGTCCGTCGTATGCCATACGACATCGAGCGCTACCTCAACGTCCGGAGCGCCTACGGGGCGTCGTTCGGGCCCGAGGGCGAGCGCGTCTCCTTCCTGATGGACACGACCGGCACGCCGCAGGTCTGGTCGGTCGACGGCCCCGGCGAGTGGCCCCACCAGCGCACGTTCGAGGACGAGCGCGTCGGCTTCGCGTCGTGGTCGCCCGAGCGCGACGAGCTCGTCTACGGGATGGACCAGGGCGGCAACGAGCGCATGCAGTTCTTCCGGATGAGCGGCGACGGCAGCGAGGAGGTGCCGCTCACGGCCCACCCCGACGCCAAGCACCGCTGGGGCGGCTGGAGCCACGACGGCGAGCGCTTCGCGTTCGCGTCGAACCGGCGCGACCAGTCGGTCTTCGACCTCTACGTGCAGGGGAGAGACGAGACGGGCAACGACGCGACGCGCGTCCACGAGGGCGACGGCTGGCTGAGCGTCGGCGGCTGGAGCCCGGACGACGACCGGCTCATCGTCTCGCAGGCGTACTCGAACTACGACCAGGACCTCTATGTGCTGGACCTCGAAACGGAGGAACTGGAACACCTGACTCCCCACGAGGGGAACGTCCGCTACACCAGCGCGTCGTGGGGGCCGGAGGGGGACGCCCTCTACCTCTGTACCGACGCGGACTCGGACACGCTGTACCTCGCCAGACTGGACATCGAGACGGGCGACCTTGCCACCGTGGTCGACGGCGGCGACTGGAGCATCGACGGCGTCGCGCTCGACGACGAGACGGGGCGGCTGGTCTACTCGCGCAACGTCGACGGCTATACCGAGCTCACCGTCGGCGAACTCGCCGGCGAGACCGAGATCGACGAGTTCCCGTCGCCGGACCTCCCCGGTGGCATCGCCGGCGGCGTCTCCTGGGGCCCCGACGCCGAGAAGTTCGCCATCACCGCGACGGGCGCGGCGGTGAACACGAACGTCTACGTCGTCGAGACGGAGACCGGCGAGACCGAGCGCTGGACCTACGCTGCGACGGCGGGCATCCCCGAATCGTCGTTCCGCGAGCCCGAGCTCGTCCACGTCGAGAGCTTCGACGGGCTCGATGTGCCGGGCTTCCTCACGCTGCCCGACGGCGCGTCCGCGGACGACCCGGTCCCGGTCATCGTCTCCATCCACGGCGGCCCCGAGGCCCAGCGCCGCCCGTCGTTCAACCCGGTCAAGCAGTACTACCTGAACCGCGGCTACGGCTACTTCGAGCCGAACGTCCGCGGGTCGGCGGGCTACGGGAAGGCGTACAGCCACCTCGACGACGTGCGCGACCGGATGGACTCCGTGGCGGACATCGACGCCTGCGTCGACTGGCTGGAGGAGCAGGACGCCGTCGACGCGGACCGGCTCGTCGCTATGGGGGGCTCCTACGGCGGCTTCATGGTCCTCGCGAGCCTCGTCGAGTCACCCGACCGGTGGGCCGCGGGCGTCGACATCGTCGGCATCGCCAACTTCGTCACGTTCCTGGAGAACACCGGCGAGTGGCGGCGCGAGCTCCGCGAGGCAGAGTACGGCTCGCTGGAGGACGACCGCGAGTTCCTCCAGTCGATCTCGCCCACGGAGAACGTCGAGGCCATCCGGTCGCCGCTGTTCGTCATCCACGGCGAGAACGACCCCCGCGTCCCGGTCGGCGAGGCCCACCAGATCGTCGAGGGCGCACGCGAGCAGGGCGTCACCGTCCGCGAACTCGTCTTCGACGACGAGGGCCACGGGCTGTCGAAGCTGGAGAACAAGGTCGAGGCCCACACCGCGGTCGCGGAGTTCCTCGACGAGCACGTCTGAGACGCAGGGGCGGGCGACCGGGCGGTCAGCCGACCACTACGCCGATGACCGACGCGATCGAGAGGAAGACGAGGAGTCCGCCGACGACGTAGCACGCGAGCCCCAGCAGGTTGCCCCAGGTCCGCCATTCCACGAAGTCGACGATGACGAGGAGTATCTGGAGCGGGAGCGATGCGTCGTCCCTGTTCTCGATCCCCTCGTAGTCGAGCGTGTTGCGGATGCGACCGAAGCCCAGCACCCCGAGACCGACGCCACCGATAGCGACCGAGAGCATGACCTCTCCCACGACGCGCGGCACAGGCAGTGCTGCCGCGCCGGCGACGAGGATCACGGCACAGAGGACACTGGTCGCCGTGAACGCGAGCACCCGGCGAACGTAGTCCATCGACCGAACCGGCGTTTCACCGATGTTTCCCATACACCGGTTCTGCCATCATTTTACATCAATCGTTCGGGATTAAACCCTCGCCGGGGATGGGTCCGCTTCGGACGTGCCATTATCCCGCTGGCCCGCGAACGGCCCGACATGGACGGACTCCCTCGTCGTCGTCTGCTGACCCGCCAGTCGAGTCTCCTGGCACTCGGCGCGCTGGCGGGCTGTCTGGACGGGGACGACGCCAGTCCGGAGACGGAGACGACCGACGGCACCGGAACTGGCGACAGCCACGGAACCGACGACCTCGACCTGCGCGAGGCCAACGTCGTCGGCGTCTCGTTCGACGGCGAAGACGGGACGTACACCTTCGATGTGACGCTCCACCACGACGACGACGGCGAGGACGGCTACGCGGACTGGTGGCAGGTCGAGCGCCTGGACGGCACCCAGCTCGGCCGCCGCGAGCTCCTGCACGCACACTCCCAGCAACCGTTCACGCGGTCCGAGACAATCGAGATTCCCGGCGAGGTGACCTGCGTCGTCGTCCGGGGTCACGACCGGACGCACGGCTACGGCGGGGTCGCGATGCTCGTCGACCTCGAATCGGGGGCCACGCGACGGGTCGACCAGGGCACCGAGCCCCGGTCGTTCGACGCGAGCGACTGTCCCTGAGTGTCCGCCGTCTCGGCGTGTGCCGGGCGACCCGCGATGCCGACCCGAACACCACACGCGACATCCGGACCGCTACTCGCCGAGATAGTGGCGGTCGTAGAAACCCAACAGCCCGATGAACACGACGACGAAAACGACGCCCGTGAGGATGGCCACCGGGAGACCTCGGCCGAGGCCAGTCCAGGTCACCACCACCTCCGTGACTGCTGCGGCGACCAGTGCCGAGGCGAAGAAGCTCCCGACGAGGAACAGCAGGTTCCCGAGATACGACGGTTCCCCGGCTGCATCCCCGGACATATGCACCGATTGGGGCCCGGGGGACAAAACACCCCTTGCTCGTGGAGGGTCGCGCCGGGTCGATGCTGGACCGGGTCACCGGTCGAGCCGTCCACGTGACCCGTTCGGCAGCCCTCGGACACCCGATGCCCTCTTGTGTGACACGCGCGACTGACCGCACATGGGACTGCGCGAGAACGTCGCGGGCGTGGTCGCCGGGCTCGTGGTCGTCGCCCTGCTCGCGGTCGGTGTCGGCTGGGAGCAGGTGCTCGACCGGGTGCTCGCCGCCGACAAACCCCTGTTCGGGCTGGCGCTGCTCGCCGGCTTCGGCTCCATCGTCGCCTGGGGGCTTTCGGTCTACGCACTCGTTCGCCCGATTCCGGACGCGCCGGGAGCTCGGCGGTTCGGATACCTCTACCTCGCTGCGGTCTTCGTCAAGCAGGCAATCCCGTTCGGTGTCGCGGGCGGCGCGGCCGTCCTCGCGTACATCATCTCGCGGTACTCCGATACGACCATCGAACGGACGCTGCTCGCGACGACGGTCGCCGGCTTCCTCAGCACGATCGCCTCGGCGCTCGTCGCCGGTGTCGGACTGCTGTTCGTCCTGCTCACGCGGCCCGTCCCGCAGTGGATACTCCAGCTGACCGTCGCGCTGGCCATCGCCCTGCTCGTGATGATGGCCGTCGTGACGGCCTTCGCCATCTGGCCGGGCATCCTCCGGCGGGCGACGGTCCGGTTCGCGGGTGCGGTCCACCCGACGGCTGCGGCGCTGTCGACGCGCGTCGGCGCGGTCGTCGATCCGACGAAGGTCCGTGCCCGTCTGGACCGCTTCGTCGAGACCGGCGAGGTGATCGCGAGAGACCCACGGGCCGTCGTGGCGTCGTTCGCCGCGGCGGTGCTCGCGTGGGTGTGCACCGCGGCGGCGTTGAGCTTCTCGCTGGCCGCTGTCAGCAGCCCCGCGCCGCTGTCGGTCTCCGGGTTCGCCGTCACGGTGTCCGGCGTCGCGACGGCTGTCCCGCTTCCGGGTGGCCTCGGCGGCGTGGAGGCCACGATGTCGGCGCTCGTCACCGTGATGAGCGGTGATACGGTGACCAGGGTCGGCGCTGGCGTCGTGCTGTTCCGGGTCGCGACGTTCTGGCTCCGGCTGGTCGTCGGCGGGCCCGCCGGGCTGGCGGTGCTCGGCCGCTACGGCCCCGGGTCGCAGGCGCTCGACGAACTCGACGAGATAGAGGAGGGCGTCGGCGACGCGGGCCCGGCGGGCGAGTAGGCTACTCGATGACGCCGGTCTTCCTGGCTGTCTCCCAGGCGGCCTCCTCGCTCATGCCGTCGCCGAGGATGGTGTAGCGGTCGCGGATCTCGTGACAGGTCGTCAGCGCCTCGACGACCGTCCCGGGTTCGATGCCGAGTTCCGACGCGGTCGTCGGGGCGTCGATGCTCCGGAGGGCGTCGCGGATGTCCGTCCAGAAGCCGCGGTCGCCGCCGTGGAGGTACGCCGTCAGGATGGAGCCGACGCCGACCTGGTGGCCGTGCAGCGCCGGGTTCGGGGCGATGCGGTCGAGCTGATGCGAGAACAGATGCTCCGCGCCCGACGCCGGACGGGACGAGCCCGCGATGGACATCGCCACGCCCGAGGAGACCAGCGCCTTCGTCACGACCCACGAGGACTCCTCCAGCCCCGGGCGCACCGAGTCCGCGTTGTCGACGAGTATCTCGGCGGTCATCTCCGAGAGCGCCGCCGCGTACTCCGAGTAGGGCACGTCCTTCAGCCGGTTCGCGAGCCGCCAGTCCATCACCGCGGTGTAGTTCGAGATGATGTCCGCACAGCCCGCCGTCGTCAGCTCCCACGGGGCCTCCGCGAGCACCTCGGTGTCGGCGACGACCGCCAGCGGCGGGTCCGCCGCGACGCTGTGGCGGGTGTCGCCCTCCGGCACCGACCCCCGGCCGGAGACGATGCCGTCGTGGCTCGCGGCCGTCGGGACCGAGACGAAGCCCAGCCCGACGTGGTCCGCCGCCATCTTCGCGATGTCGATGGCCTTCCCGCCGCCGACGCCGAGCAGGAACCCCGGCTCCGCGGCCTCGACGCGCTCGATGACGCGCTCGACTGATTCGAACGTCGCCTCCTCGACCACCACCACCTCCGAGCCGGCGAACTGTGCCTCGACGGCCTCGCCGACCAGCTTCCAGGGCGTCGGGCTCGTCACGACGAGCGGTCGCCCCTGCAGGTGCAGGTCCTCGACGACCTCCGCCGTCCGGTCGACGACGCCGTGGCCGACCACCACGTTGCGGGGCAGCCGGATCCACGTCGATTTGGTGAACATACCCCAATCGACACCCCCCTCCGGGAAAGGAGTTACGCGACGTGCGTAGGTGCCGTGGAACGGGGAGAGAGGCGCTCGAGTCGGCGAATCGCTTCCGAACCAGCCACGTGGCGCTGTGACGAGGACCGGATGGGGCTGTGGATTCGTCCCCACCGCGAAAGTTTACGATTATCGTAAACCCTCACCGCCGGCGCACGGCCGGCGAGCGTGCCGAACGAAGCGAGGGCGTTCGCGTCGGCAGCGATTCCCACGACTGAAACGAGGAAAGTCGGTCTCGGTCTCCAACCCGAAACAGCCGCACAGACTCAGCCGTCTAGCAGTCCGAGTTCACGAAGCTCGTCCTCTAGCGCCGCCTCGTCAGCAGCATCCATCCGCCGGAGTGGGCTCCGCAACGGCCCAGCGTCGAACCCCTGCAGCGAGAGGGCGGCCTTCACGCCAGCCATGTACGGGCCGCGCTTCAGTGCCGACCGAACGTCGTACACCCTGCTCTGGAGCTCCTGCGCCCGGTCCTCGTCGCCGGCGTCGTAGGCCTCGTACAGGTCGACGACGAGTTCGGGGAAGGCGTTCGCGACGGCCGAGACCATGCCCGAGCAGCCGACCTCCAGCCCGGGGAACAGCAGCGAGTCCGACCCCGAGAGGAACGTCAGCTCGGGGTTGTCGTCGATGGCCTGGCCGAGCCACGGCACGTCCTTGCTGGAGTCCTTGACGCCGACGAGGTTCGGAATCTCGGCGAGCTCGGCGACGGTGTCGAGCGCGAGCGAGTTGCCGGTCTTCGAGGGGATGTGGTAGACGTAGGTCGGGCGGTCGACGGCGTCGCAGACGCGGCGGTAGTGCTCGACGGCACCCTCGCCGTCGAGCGGGTAGTAGAACGGCGTCACCACGACGATGCCGTCCGCACCGGCGTCGGCGGCGGCCTCGGCGCGGGCGACGGTCCGGCGGGTGCTGGGTGCGCCGACGCCCGCGATGACGGGCACGTCGTCGCCGACCTCCTCGACGACCGCACGGACGACGCGGTCGCGTTCCTCGCCGGAGAGCATCGCGAACTCGCCGTTGGTGCCGAGCGGGAAGACGCCGTGTGCGCCGCCCTCGACGACGAACCGGGCGTGGGCGGCCGTCCCCTCGTAGTCGACCGACTCGTCGTCGTGGAACGCCGTCACCGTCGGTGGGACGACGCCGTGGATGCCGAGCGGGTCGGCAGTGCCTGGCGCGGGAGCGTTGGAATCCATGTGTGCAAGATAACGCGGATTCGAGTTAATAGTTGCTACGACGCGCGACGTTCGAGGAACCGGCGGTACAGCGGCCGGGCGACCAGCGCGAGGGCGAGCACGCCGGCACCGACGAGCACGAGCGGGTCGACGGAGCTGCCGGTCGTGACGTTCCGCGCGGAGACGCCGATGGCCATGATGGTGAGGATCCACGGGAGTTCGCCGATGAACGTCCCGAGGAGGAACGTGCCGAGGGGTACGTCCGCGAGTCCGGTGCCGTAGGCCACCGCGTCGGCGGGCGCTGGCGAGAGCCGGCCCGCGATGGTGCCCCGGAGGTCGCCCGTCGCGTCGAAGATCTCGTCGCCGGAGCGCCGCAGCCAGCCGAGGACCCCGTCGTCGCGCTTGTACCACCGGCCCGCGTAGTACGCCGGGAGAGCGGTGAGCACGCCGCCCGCCAGCGCGATGGGGAGGCCGGCCCAGCCGAACCGGTAGCCGACGACGAGGGTGAACGCCGTCACCGGAACGGCGAGGAACGGTCTGACGACGTAGCCCACGGCGAGGATGAGGACGAACAGCACGTCGTTCTCGACGGCCGCGAGGAGGCCCGGCACGTCGCCCCCGACGGTCAGTCGTGCGAGCACGAGCAGCGAGAGCACTGCGACCAGAACGGCCACCTGCCGGTATCTTCGTCGCACTACCTGAGCGAGGGTCAGTTCGCACTTGTGGGTTTCGGGAGCAACCGGGCATCGACCCCGTACTGACGAGTCCTGGCCACCGGGTCAGTTCGCCAGCAGCGCCACGGCGGCGAACGCGAAGCCGACGCCGCCGACGCGCTGGAGGGTGACGGGCTCGTCGAACAGCAGCACGCCGAGCACCGCGGCGACGACGAAGTACAGCGCCGAGACGGTCGTCACGACGCCGGTGCTGCCGCGCTCCAGCCCGGCGTAGAAGGCGACGGCGGCGATACCGGAGAACACGCCCGCCGCGACCGCGAGCAGGACCCCCTCGCGGGTGTACGTGACCGGGTCCGTGCGGGTGAGGACGTACGCGCCGGCGAGCGCGGTGCCGACGAGGTAGGAGACGATCATCGCGACGGTCGGCGAGGTGCTCTGCGTCGCGGCGTCCGCGAGGACCGCCCAGAGCCCCCACGTGACCATCGCGAGCAGGGCGAAGACGACTGGCGAGGTGGACATACGCCCGGCGAGACGCTCCGGGGTCGAAAACGTTCCGAGGCGACGCGTGGCTGAGCGTCGGGACTATTCGACGCTCAGCCGGAGGGTCAGGTTGTGGAGCATGACGGCGTCGGTCTCGCTGGCGAGCTGGACGAGGGCGTACGACGGCCCTTCGACGAGTCTCGGCTCGCCCTGGTCGTCCTCCAAGACCCCCGCGACGGCCTCGGCCAGCCCCGACTCGACGGGTTCGCAGTCGAGCACCGGCGGGTCGGCGGCGTCGGTCGGCTCCAGCGAGAGCACGTACCAGACCCTGTCGGCGAAGAACTCGGCGTCGGTCTGCTGGCGCTCGCGGCCGGCGTACACCTCGCCGTCGAGGCGGACGTAGCCCTCGTCGAGGACGGTCCGGGCCCACGTCCCGAGCTCGGTCTCGGGGTACACCTCGGCGGAGTCGCTCCCGGTCGCGCTCCGGACGAACTCGCGCTGTGCGCCCGTGAGCTCGCTCCCGTCGACGACCGTCGCGTCGTCGGGCACCGACTCGGCGGGTGCGGCATCGAACTGCATCCGGTAGCGCCCGCCCGCCTGCACGTCGACGGAGTACGTGCCGTCGACGCCGTCGGTGTTGCGGAGTTCGACCGTCTCGAAGGCGGCGAGGTCGGGCGACGGCGGCTGGTTCACGAGCATCGGGTAGTGACCGCGGACCGCCTCGTCGTCGTGCGCGGCGTCGAGGAGGAGCGTCCGCAGCCCCTCGGGCAGGACCCGGATGGAGTCGTACGCGCCGAACTCGTCCACTATCGTCGCTCGGACGGCGGGGTCGTCGACGGTCGTCGGTCCCGTCGTCGGGGCCGCGCTCGTCGTGGGCTCCGTCGACGGCGGACTGTCGCCGGTCGGTCGGTCGTCGCCGATGCCGGCACACCCGGCGAGGGTGGTCGCGGCCGCGGCGACGCTCGCGACGAACGCGCGTCTGGAGGGCATCACGTCGAGCAACTGCGAGAACGGGTAAGTGTCTTCTGCCGGGACCGTCGGTCGCGGAAACGCGTTACTTGAACCGGAACGTCTCCAGGTTCTTCGGCGCGAACGTCCGCATGTTGAACTCGTGGTAGAGCGCGGAAGAGAGGTCCTGTACGGAGGACTCGTCGCCGTGGACACAGAGCACCTTCTCGGGGCGGGGGTTCATCGTGCGGACGAAGTCCTCCAGGCCCTGCCGGTCGGCGTGACCGGAGAAGCCGTCGACCGTCTCGATGTCCATCTTCAGCTTCAGCGTGTTCGAGCGGCCGCCGTTGCCGCCGCGGTCGTTGATGGGGATCTCGTCCCAGCCGTTCTGGATGCGGCGACCCAGCGTCCCCTGGGCCTGGTAGCCGACGAACACCATCTTCGAGTCCTCCTGGCTGCCGACGTGGCGGAGCCAGGACATGATGGGGCCACCTTCGACCATACCGGAGGTGGAGAGGATGATGCAGGGGCCGCCGTCGGCGACCTCCTGGCGCTCCTCCTCGCCGCCGTCGATGTGGTTGAACTCCTCGGCGAGGAACGGGTTCTCGTCCTCGTGGAAGATGCGGTCGCGGAGGTCGTCGCGGAGGTACTCGGGGTAGGTGGAGTGGATGGCCGTCGCCTCCCAGATCATCCCGTCGAGGTGGACCGGCATCGAGGGAATCTTCCCCTTGCGCATGGCCTCCTCCAGCACGAGCATGATCTCCTGTGAGCGCCCGACGGCGAACGCCGGGATGAGGACTTTCCCGTCCTGATCGTGGGCCTCGTTGATGACCTCGATGAGCTTGCGCTCGGAGTCCTCCTGGTCGGTCTGGTAGTCGTTCCGGCCGCCGTAGGTGGATTCGAGCACCAGCGTCTCGACCCGCGGGAAGTCGTTCACCGCGCCGTTGAACAGGCGGGTGTCCTTGTAGTGGATGTCGCCGGAGAACGCGACGTTGTAGAGGCCGTCGCCGATGTGGAAGTGCGACACCGCGGAGCCGAGGATGTGGCCCGCGTTGTGGAACGTGAGCTTCACGTCGGGCGCGATGTCGGTCACGTCGCCGTACTCCAGCGGGATGGTGTGCTTGATGGCCTCGCGCACCATCTCGGACTCGTACGGCGGCGCACGGCCCTCCTTCGCGGCCACGTCGAGGTAGTCGAGCGTGAGCAGGCCCATCAGGTCACGGGTCGGCTCGGTCGTGTAGATGGGGCCGTCGTAGCCGTACTTGAAGATGAGCGGCAGCAGTGCGGAGTGGTCGAGATGGGCGTGGGTAAGGACGACCGCGTCGATGTTGGTCGCGCCCGCGCCGAGCGCCTCGGGCACCTGGAGGTACGGAACCTCGTCCTCTGCGCCGGGCTTGTCGCCGCAGTCGATGAGGATGCGCGTCTCCGGGGTCGAGAGGACGAACGCGGCGCGCCCGACCTCGCGACAGCAGCCCAGCGTCGTGATGCGGACGTACTCGTCGTTCGACATCTCCTCGCGGTGGATCTGTCGGCCGACGCGTTCGAGGATCTGGCGGCGTTCGTCGCGCTCCTGCTTGAGGAAGTTGCGGACGTTCGAGACCGTCGAGGACTCGATGGGCGGCGTGCGGACGACCTCCGGTGTCCAGCCGACCTTCTTCGTGATCTCGCGCAGGGTCGAGCCGTGGCGGCCGATGACCATGCCGGGCTTCGCGGCCTCGATGACGACCTCGCCGGTGTCGGCGTGGAAGTCGAGGTCGGTCACGCCCGCGTCCTCGGGGATGACCTCCATGATCTGCTCGCGTGCGGACTCCGGTGGGGAGAGCACGTCGGGGTCCGGTCGGACCGTGATGCGTTTTCTGAGCTTCGAGGCGAGCCGGCGGATGAGGTCGCCCTGCTGGGCGAACTTCTTGGGGTCGCGCGTGTACACCACCAGCTCCGGTCCCTCGTACTTGACGGCGGACACCGAGATGTCGCTCGGTATCTCGCTCTTGATCTCTGCTTCCAGTTCTTCGAGTTGTCGGTCTACGGAACTCATATGTCGAGAAATTCGCTCGCGTCCAGGCGGCGTTGTCCGCCCGTTCCGGCCGACCGTCGGCACGACCCACCCCGTCCGACTCGGACGGGACCGCCACACCTCACGTGGTCCGCACTGCTGTCGGACTGGTGACGTGCGTTGTCGCGCGTGTCGTATCGAGACATTGTCGGTGGAAACTGCGGTTCGAGTCCGTCCCGGGCGCTTGCTGGTCGGGAGGTCTCGGGGAGAACCCGCTTACTCGGTCGTATGCCACCGATGTTATAAAAGCCTTCGCAATACTCAGGGCAGGGCCGTCCGTACCGCCTACCATGCAGGTGACGAAAGCGGTCGTCGAGCGGGAGTACGAGTGGGTCCGCGACCGGGCCGACGAGGTCGTCCCACTGACGAACCGGGTGCGTGGTGACCTCGGCGAGACGTTCGACATCGACGTCGACCCGGTGACCGAACAGCAGTACGTCGCGGTCGTCGACGAGACGTTCGCCGACGGCGACCGGGCGGTTAACGTGGCCGCGCTGGTCGGGCTCCTGCGCGACCTCGACGTCGAGGGGGACTACCCCGGCTTCGTCGTCGACGAGCTGCTCGGGCGGGAGCTGGCGGCGACCATCGCGGGCAGCCAGCCGCTCCGGATGCTCGGCGAGGCGACGTTCCACTACGCCGACATCGTGACCCACGGCGACGCCGGCGAGGCTGCCGGGGCGGACGACCTCGACGCCGCGCTCGCCGCCGGCACCCAGGAGCGCATCCCGGGCTGGGGCTGGAACGAGCGCGAGAGCCCGTTCGCGGTCGACTGACACCGCCGACCCGGTTCCGACCCGAAGGAGCTACCAGCCCCCCGCGAGTAGGAGCGAGACAGATGGAGCGCCCGCTGGTCCGACTCCTCGTGGTCGTCTGCTGTCTCGTCGCCGCCGGCTGGCTGGCCGTCGATTACGCGAGTCAGGCCGACGAGCGCGGGACGTACCCGGGCGACCGGGCGCTCACGGCCGACTTCGACGCGTTCCACGGGGAGGCGGTGTTCCTCTGGCTGGTCGTCGTCGAGGTGACCGACGACGGCTTCGTCGGCACGTTCGGCCCCGAGGACACCGAGGTCGTCGTGACGGGCGTCGACCCCGGCGCGGACATCGGGTCGAACGACCAGGTGCAGGTCGCCGGCACTGTCCGTCCCGACCACCGCATCGCCGCCGAGCGCGTCGTCGTCTCCCACGGCGAGAACCGCACGTACATGTTCGTGGCGTCCGCGCTCGCTGCACTGTGGGCGCTCGGGTCCCTGCTGCTGTACTGGCGGCCCGACCTCGGCCGGGGTGTGCTCACGCCGAGAGTGGGCGGAGGTGACGAGCAGTGAGCGACCTGCTCACCCACGTCCTCGCCGCGTTCGTCGTCGCCACGGTCGCCTCGTGGTACCTGCCGTGGCTGGCCCGTCGGCACGTTCCGCTCGCGGTTGCGGGTGCCGTCGCCCCCGACCTCGCGAAGGGCTCCCTCGTGACCGGCGATACACAGGTGACGCTCGCGGGCGTCACCGGATCGTGGGACGCCCTCCAGACAGTCGGCGTCGTCACCTGCCTCGCGGTTGCGGGTGCGATGCTCGTCGACCGGTCGGAACGCCGTGTCGCGCTCGCCGCACTGCTCGGCGGCGCGTGGCTCCACGTCTCGATGGACTACATGGTCATCCGCGCGGGTGGCGTCGCCCCGCCGTACCTCTACCCGTTGACGTGGGCGCGACTGCCGTCGCTCGACGTCTACCTGAGTTCGAGTCTCTGGCCGTCGCTCGTGGCGGTCCCCGTCGCCGCGCTCGTCTGGTACGTCGACCGGCGCGGGCAGGCCCACGGAAACGGACGGCGGCCGACCAGCGGTGACCGTTCCGAGGGCGACAGAGCTAACTGAGCGACGCGCCGTCAGGCAGGTATGGCCGACGACCGCGACGAGGCGACCGTCTGCTACCCCGTCCGGAGCGACCTCCCGCTCGCGCCCGACGACGAACTCCTGATGATCCGCAAGCGACGCGGGCTCGGGGCCGACCTCTACAACGGGCCCGGCGGGAAGGTCGAACCCGGCGAGACGCCGCGCGAGAGCGCCATCCGCGAGACCCGCGAGGAGACCGGGCTCGACGTCTCCGATCTCACGAAGCGCGCGGAGTTCGACTTCTTCTTCGGCGACGAGCACATCTTCCTCTGTCACGTCTACGTCGCCCGCGAGGTGGCCGGCACGCCCCAGACCACGCCGGAAGCCGTCCCCGAGTGGCGTCCCCGCGAGTCGGTGCCCTACGACGAGATGTGGCCGGACGACGAGCTGTGGCTCCCGCAGGTCCTCGACGGCGGCACCGTCCGGGCGACGTTCCACTTCGACGACGGCGGCGACGAGCTGCTGGACCACGAGCTACGCGAGGGTGTCGAGTTCGGCGAGCAGTAGCGGACTCTATGCGACGACTCTGCCGCCGAGCCCGTCGGCCAGTTCGGCCAGCTCGGCGTCGATGTCGACGTCCTCCCCGACCAGCCCGGCCGCGTGGGCGAGCGTCCGGGCCGTCTCGGTGTCGTGCGCCGAGAACTTCACGACCCAGAAGTACGGGGTGCCGCCGGGGTTACCCGCGACGAACTCTGCCGGGCGACCCGGTGCGGTGTCGAACGACTCGAAGAACGACTCGTCGACACTTCCGCCGACGAACGCCCACCAGAGGTCGTCGTCTCCTCGCGCGGTGGACTGCGCCACGTACACCTCGGCGACCCCCTCGGGGACCGAGAGCGAGCGACTCGCCGCGACGGGGCCGTCGGCGGTGTGTCCCGCGACGGCCTCGTTCCAGAGGTTCACCACGAAGTCCGGCGTGCGGGTCGGCCGGAAGCCGAGGACGAGCCGCTGGTCGTCGGTGCGCTCGACGGTCGTGAACCGTCCCGGCGTGCCCGGGTAGACCCCCGCCTTCACGCGGTTGCCGGGCTCCAGTTCGTCGACCACGTCCTGCATCCCGCCGCCGTAGTTCGTCGTCGAGACCGCGACGGCCTCGCCGACACGGACCGCGGCGGGAATCTCTGTCTCGAACAGCGGGTGGACGAGCATCGTCTTCCCGTCCGAGCGCGTGCCGAGGACGCGCCACTCGCCGGTCAGTACCTTCACGCCGACCCCTCCCCTGTCATCGTTCCCCCGGATGTCATCGTGCGTCTACACGTCTGCAACCGGCTTGGGTATGGTCACCGGGGTGGGGTGGATAGGTGAGCCTACCACGCCAGAAAGCGGCGCACGGCTGGCCATCCCACCACCGGCGCGCGCTGGCGAGACTGTGCGAGCGCAGCGAGCACGTCGAGCCGCCAGCGCGCGAGGGACGAGAAGCGCAGCGAAGCGAGCATCGCAGGAGGCTGGGGAGGTGTGAGGGCGGGGGGCGGTGCGGGGGCGGGACTGAAAGGGGCGAGACGGTCGGCGAACCCCGACGACGCAAGGACCGCAACGGAGTGAGGACCGCAGCGAGTCGCGGGAGCCGAGCGTCTCGGGGCTTTCTGGCTGGTTGCAGCCCAACCGATTCCCACGACAAGCGGGGCTATCCGGCTATTCGAAGTGCTATCGTTTCCGACAACCCAGTCACCGAGCAGACGCAGTCGCACACCTTCAAGGGGTTTATAATCCAGACAGGAGTCCGTACAGACAATGAGTGGAGAACAGGAGCTCGGCATCACCGAGTCCAAGGAGTACAACACGGGCGAGTGGTACGCGGAGGTCGTCCAGAAGGCGAAGCTGGCGGACTACGCGCCGATGGGCGGGTTCATCGTCACGCGGCCGCGGGGCTACGAGCTGTGGGAGCGTCTGCAGGACCACCTCGACGGCTGGTTCAAGGAGACGGGCGTCACGAACGCCTACTTCCCGCTGTTCATCCCGGAGAGCTACCTGGAGCAGGAGAAGGACATCGTCGAGGGGTTCGACCCGGAGGTCGCGTGGGTGACCCACGGCGGCCACGAGGAGCTGGAGGAGCGCCTCGCGGTCCGGCCGACGAGCGAGTCCATCATCACGCCCTATATCAGTGACTGGGTGCGCAGCCACCGCGACCTGCCGATGCGGCTGAACCAGTGGGCGAGCGTCGTGCGGTGGGAGGCGACGGAGACGAAGCCGTTCTTCCGGACGAAGGAGTTCCTCTGGCAGGAGGGCCACACCGCCCACGCCACCGACGAGGGTGCGTGGGACGAGGTGATGACCAGGCTGGACCAGTACGCACAGCTCTACGAGGACGTGCTGGCGATTCCGGTGCTGCGGGGCTGCAAGCCCGACCACGACAAGTTCCCCGGCGCGGACACGACCACGAGCGTGGAGGCACTGATGCCCGACGGGAAGTCGGTACAGGGCGGTACGTCCCACCACCTCGGCCAGTCGTTCGCGAAGGCGTACGACGTGACGTTCACCGACGAGGACGAGGACGAGCAGACCGCGTACACGACCTCGTGGGGGCTGTCGTGGCGGGCGCTCGGCGCGCTCATCATGACGCACTCGGACGACCAGGGGCTGGTGCTGCCGCCCGCGCTCGCGCCCGAGCAGGTCGTCATCGTCCCCATCTACAACGACGAGAACAAGGACGAGGTGCTCCAGTACGGCAGCGAGATCGCCGCGGAGCTGCAGGAGGCGGGCGTGCGCGTCCACCTCGACGACCGCGACGAGCGCAACCCCGGCTTCAAGTTCAACGAGTGGGAGCTCAACGGCGTTCCCGTCCGGTTCGAGATCGGCGGCTACGAGGTCGAGGACGAGGAAGTGACGGTCGTCCACCGGCCCGACGGCGAGGAGGTCGTCGAGGACCGCGCCGACATCGCCGAGGCCGTCGACGAGCACCTCGACGCGGTGTTCGACAAGCTGTACGCCGCGGCGGAGGAGAACCTCGTCGAGAACGTCCGCGCGGTCGAGGACGTCAACGAGATCCTCGGCACCATCGGCCAGCACGGCGGCTACGTGAAGACGCCGTGGTGTGGCGACGAGGCCTGCGAGGAGGCCGTCAAGGAGAAGGTCCACGCCGAGATCGTCCTCGTCCCGATGGACGACGAGGACGTGCCGGAGGCCCAGCTCGAGGACGGTGAGGCGCTCGAACTGGAGAGCAACGAGTGTACGATGTGTGGCGAGCCGGCCGAAGAGGTCGCGTACTTCGCCAAGACGTACTGACTGGCCGGCCACCCGATTCGTTCCAGTTCTCCGTCGAATCACGGTTTAGACTGCTCGCAGCCGCCCGTTCCGTGGTCTCCCACCGGGGAGGGATATCCACAGTTAAATTTGCCTTATATGTGTTATTAATACCCTTAACCATTCAGGAGTAGCCTCTTATACCAGTCAGTGTGCCGTGTACACATGAATCAGCCACAGCGGGTCACCCCTGCCAGCCGGGGGCTCGCGGAGCCGGACGACGAGCGGTCCAACTGCGGGGTCGGGATGGTGATGGATCTGGGCGGCGGCAGCGACCACTCGGTCGTCGCCGACGGGCTCGAACTCCTCGAGAACCTCGAGCATCGCGGGACGACCGGCGCGGAGCCGAACACGGGCGACGGGGCGGGTATCCTGCTCCAGACGCCGCAGGCGTTCCTCGCCGACGAGCTCCCGGTCGACCTGCCGGAGACGTACGCCGTCGGCTCCTTCTTCTTCCCGCAGGCTGCCGAGGAACGCGAACCGATGCAGGAGCTCGTCGAGACCGCACTCGCCGACCGCGGCGTCGACGTGCTCCACTGGCGCGACGTGCCGACGGACAACGAGGGGCTCGGCCAGACCGCACTCGACTCCGAGCCGGACGTCCGGCACGCGGTCGTCGCCCCGGCCGGCTCCGACACCGACGCCGAAACGTTCGACCGAGCGCTCTACGAGGCACGACGCGTCGTCGAGAAGACCGTCGACGAGGCCGAGTTCGAGGGACGTGAGCGCTTCTACGTCTGCTCGCTCGACCGCAAGACGCTCGTCTACAAGGGGCTCCTGACCGGCGAACAGCTCCCGAACTACTACCCGGACCTGCGCGACGAGCGCGTCGCCTCGACGTTCGTCATGGTCCACGAGCGCTTCTCGACGAACACGCTCGGCGCGTGGCACCTCGCGCACCCCTATCGAGGAATCGTCCACAACGGCGAGTTCAACACCATCCAGGGCAACGTCAACTGGATGCGGGCCCGGGAGACGGACCTCGAATCGGCCGAACTGGACCTCGACGCCGTCCGACCCATCATCCAGGACCCGGACCAGTCCGACACCGCGAGCGTGGACAACGCACTCGAACTGCTCACCCAGACGCGGGACCTGCCCCACGCGCTGCGGATGCTCGTCCCCGAGGCGTGGCGCGGCGACGACTCGATGGACCCCGCCCGCAAGGACTTCTACGACTACCACGCGTCGCTGGTCGAGCCGTGGGACGGCCCCGCGCTGGTCTGTGCGACCGACGGCGACCGGGTCGGCGCGGTGCTCGACCGGAACGGACTGCGCCCCTGCCGCTACGACGTGACGACCGACGACCGGCTCGTGATGGCCAGCGAGGCCGGCGCGCTCTCCCTCGACGAGAGCGAGGTCGCAGAGCGCGGCCGCCTCCAGCCCGGCCAGCTGTTCCTCGCGGACCCCCAGGAGGGCCGCGTCGTCCCCGACGACGAGGTGTTCGACGAGCTCGCCGACGAGCGGTACGGCGACTGGGTCACCGAGGAGCAGGTCAGCCTCGCCGACCACGCCGACGACGACCCGCGGCCGACGCCCGCGGACGACGACGCCGCGAGCGAGCTGCGCGCCCGCCAGACCGTCTACGGCTACACCCGCGACGAACTCGACAACCTCATCGAGCCGATGAGCAAGAAGGGGAAAGACCCCGTCGGCTCGATGGGCGACGACACGCCGCTGTCGGTCCTCTCGGACTACAACCGGCCGCTGTTCTCGTACTTCAAGCAGCTGTTCGCGCAGGTGACGAACCCGCCGCTCGACTACATCCGCGAGGAGCTCGTCACCTCGCTGGAGACGCGGATGGGGTTCCAGCGCAACCTGCTCGGCGAGTCGCCCGACCACGCCCGCCAGCTCGTCGCCGACTCGCCCGTCCTCACCGACGCCGAACTCGGCGTGATTCGCGACCTCGACGGGGGCGAGGCGAGCGGTGGCATCGAGAGCCACGTCGTCGACATCACGTTCTCCGTCGACGGCGACCTCGAATCGGCCGTCGAACGCGTCCGTGCGGACGCCGCTGCCGCCATCGAGGCCGGCGCAGACGTGGTTGTGCTCTCCGACCGGGCAGGCGGTGCGGACCGGCTCCACGTCCCGAGCCTGCTGGCGACGGGCGCGGTCCACCACCACCTCGTGCGCAACGGCCTGCGGAACCACGCGGGTCTCGTCGTCGAGTCGGGCGACCCCCGCACCGTCCACCACACCGCGACGCTCGTCGGCTACGGCGCGGACGCCATCAACCCGTACCTCGCGTTCCGCACCATCGCCGACGTGACGAAGGGGCCCGACGGCGCGGACCTCGCCGCGGCCATCGACGCCTACATCGAGGCCGTGGAGGGTGGGCTGCTGAAGACGATGGCGAAGATGGGCATCTCGACGGTCGAGAGCTACCAGGGCGCACAGATATTCGAGGCCGTCGGGCTGGACTCCGACTTCGTCGCCGAGTACTTCGAGGGCACCGAGAACCGCACGGAGGGCATCGGCATCGAGGACATCGAGAGCGACCTGCGTGAGCGCCACGCGACCGCCTACGACGCCGAGGGCGCACCCGCCCTCGAACGCTCCGGCGAGTACGAGAACCGCTCGGGCGGCCTCCACCACCAGTGGAACCCGGGCACCGTCGGCACGCTCCAGCAGTCCGTACGGGCCGGCGACTACGAGGGCTACGGCGAGTTCGCCGAGCTCATCAACGACCAGAACGAGCAGCTCCAGACCCTGCGCGGGCTGCTGGAGTTCGACAGCGACCGCGACCCCATCCCCATCGAGGAGGTGGAGCCGGTTTCGGACATCGTCGAGCGCATCTCGACGGCCGCGATGAGCCTCGGGAGCCTCTCGCCGGAGGCCCACGAGAACAACGCCGTCGCCATGAACCGTCTCGGCGGCAAGGCTAACACCGGCGAGGGCGGCGAGCCCCCGGAGCGCTTCGACACCGAGAAGGAGTGCTCGGTCAAGCAGGTCGCCTCCGGCCGCTTCGGCGTCACCGCGACGTACCTCGCCAGCGCCGACGAGCTGCAGATCAAGATGGCACAGGGCAGCAAGCCGGGCGAGGGCGGCCACCTCCCCGGCGAGAAGGTCAACGAGATGATCGCCCACGTGCGCAAGTCGACCGCCGGCGTCGGGCTCATCTCGCCGCCGCCGCTGCACGACATCTACTCCATCGAGGACCTCAAGCAGCTCATCTACGACCTGAAGGCCGCCAGCCCGGACGCGGACATCAACGTCAAGCTCGTCTCCGAGGCGGGCATCGGCACCATCGCCGCCGGCGTCGCGAAGGCCAACGCCGACGTCATCCACATCTCCGGTCACTCGGGCGGCACCGGCGCGTCGCCGCGCACGTCCATCAAGAACGCCGGCCTGCCGTGGGAGCTCGGGCTCGCGGAGGCGAACCAGACGCTCCGGCGGACCGGTCTGCGCGACCGCGTGCGGCTCACCGCCGACGGCGGCCTGAAGACGGGTCGCGACGTGGCCGTCGCCGCGCTGCTCGGCGCGGAGGAGTACATCTTCGGCACCGCGGCACTCGTCACTGGCGGCTGTGTGATGGCCCGCCAGTGCCACAAGAACACCTGCCCGGTCGGCGTCGCCACCCAGCGCGAGGACCTCCGGGCGCGCTACCCCGGGGTCCCCGACCACGTCATCAACTACGTCACGTTCGTCGTCCAGGAGCTGCGCGAGATCATGGCCGAGCTCGGCTTCGAGACCGTCGACGAGATGGTCGGCCGGGTCGACTGCCTGACCCAGCAGGAGTCCGACCACCCGAAGGCCGGCAAGCTCGACCTCTCCGCCGTCCTCGCCGACGTCGGCGACGGCCCGCGCCGGAAGGTCCGCGAGCAGGACCACGAGCTGGCGGGTCACCTCGACTACGACCTGCTCGAAGGGGCCGAGCCCGCGCTCGACCGGGGCCAGCCCGTCGGCATCGCCACCGAGGTGTCGAACACCGACCGCACCGTCGGGGCCATCCTCTCGAACGCCATCGCGAGCGAGTACGGCGAGGCAGGCCTCCCCGACGGCACGGTCAACGTCTCGCTGCGGGGCACGGCCGGGCAGTCCTTCGGCGCGTTCCTCGCCTCGGGCGTCGCGCTCCACCTCGTCGGCGGCGCGAACGACCACGTCGGCAAGGGCCTCTCCGGCGGCCGCATAGCCGTCGAGACGCCGGCCGACGCCGGCTTCGACCCCGCCGAGAACGTCGCCGTCGGAAACGTCGCGCTGTACGGCTCGACCGACGGCGAGTGCTACGTCAACGGCATGGCCGGCGAGCGCTTCGCCGTCCGCAACTCCGGCGCGACCGCCGTCGTCGAGGGCGTCGGCGACCACGGCTGCGAGTACATGACCGGCGGCGTCGTCGCCGTCCTCGGCGACACCGGGAAGAACTTCGCCGCCGGCATGTCCGGCGGCATCGCCTACGTGCTCGACGAGGACGACTCGCTCGAAACCGACCTGAACACCGGGATGGTCCACCTCGAACGCGACCTCGACGAGCGCGACCGCACGATGCTCCGCCGGCTCGTCGAGAACCACGTCGCCTACACCGACTCCGAGCGCGGCCGCGCGCTCCTGGAGCACTGGGACGCCGCGCTCGACTCGTTCGTGAAGGTCATGCCCGACGCCTACGAGCGCGTGCTCACCGAGGAGGACGCCGCCGACGTGCGCGAGGAGCTGCCCGAGAGCGCCTCGGCCGTCGCGGAGGCGGGGGCGACCGGCTTCGCGTCGAGCGACGACTAGTTGCCGAGGCGGTCCCTCTCCCGTCGGTCGGCGAGACGTGCTCCCTTGCGGCCGCGCGTCTCGACATCGATGGAGAGTTTACACGATACGTAAACTTCCGAGGGGGACGAAGCCACAGCCCTATTCAGTCATCGCCACAGGGCCACCCGGTTGGTTCGACACCGTCACCACCAGCTACACGGACCGGTCTCCCACACGATACCGCAATCACCACGTTCATCCCCCGACCGACCCACCCACAGCACATGGAGACGGCACTCATCATCGGCGGGACGCGGTTCATCGGTCGCCACGCGGTCGAGGAGTTCCTCGACCACGGCTACGAGGTCACGGTGTTCAATCGGGGGAACCACGACAACCCCTTCGAGTCGGACGACCGCGTCGCCCACGTGCAGGGCGACCGCACCGACGACGCCGAGCTCGCCGGCGCGGCGCGCGAGGTCGAACCGGACGTCGTCGTGGACTGCGTGGCGTACTACCCGCGGGACGTCCGCACGGCGTGTCGGATCTTCGACGACGTGGACGCCTACGTCTACATCTCCTCGGGGTCGGCCTACGGCGCGGAGGTCATGCCGAAGCGCGAGGACGAGACGCCGCTCTGTGACTGCACCGCGGAGCAGGCGAAAGACGACTCGCACGAGAGCTACGGCCCGCGGAAGGCCGAAGGCGACCGGGCGGTGTTCGCGGCCGCCGAGGACGGTGTGAACGCGATGGCCGTCCGGCCCTGCATCGTCTACGGACCCCACGACTACACGGAGCGGCTGGACTTCTGGATCGACCGCGTGCGGAACGACGACCGGGTCGTCGTCCCCGGCGACGGGACGAACGTCTGGCACCGGGCGTACGTCGAGGACGTGGCGAGCGCGCTCCGGGTCGTCGCCGAGGCTGGCGACCCCGGCGAGGCGTACAACGTCGGCGACCGCCGGATGGTGACGCTGGAGGAGATGGTCGAGCTCATCGCGGACGCACTGGACACGGAGGTCGAGGTCGTCCACGCCTCCGAGCGCGAGCTCTCCATCGGCGACCTCTCGCTCGACGACTACGTCCTCTACCGCGACTACCCGCACGTGCTCGACACGAACAAGCTCGCCGCGCTGGGCTGGGAGTCGACGCCCGTCGACGAGGCGATGCAGGCGGCCGTCGACGACCATCTCGACTCCGACCGGGACGGGAGCGAGCACGACCCCGGCCGCGAGAACGAGGAGCGCGTGCTCGGCGTGCTGGACACGCTGTAGCGGTTCGAATCGGGTCGTCCGTCACCGCGGCGTCACCGGTCGAGCTTCGACTCCAGGTCGCGCTCAACGTCGGGCCACTCCGAGTCGATGATGCTGTAGAAGGCGCTGTCCTGCGGCTCGCCCTGCACGAGCATGTGCTTGCGGAGGATGCCCTCCTCGACGGCACCGATTCGGGAGAGCGCCGCTCGCGCCGGTTCGTTCGCGGCAGCGGTCTCGAACTCGACGCGGACGCAGTCCCACTGCTCGAACGCGTGCCGCAGTTGCAGGAGCTTCGCCTCGGTGTTGGCCGGCGTCCGCTGCTCGTCGGGGGTGAGCCACGTCCAGCCGATCTCCACGCACCGGTTCTCGCGTCGGATGTTCCCGAAGCGGGTCGAGCCGATGGCCTCACCGGTGTCCTGGCGCACGGTCGCGAACGGGAGCGCGGTCCCCTTCCGTCTGGCATCGAGCGCGTCCGTGACGAACCTGTGCATCGCCTCTGGTCCTGCGTGCTGTGCCCCGAACCACCGGAAAACCCCTTCGTCGCTCCCGGCAGCAATCAGGTCCTGCAGGTGCTCGTCGGCGGACAGCGGCTCCAGCCGTACGTAGTCGCCGTCGAGCGTGACTGGGTCGACGTTCACGAGCCTCGTTGTCCGTGCGGGGAGAAAACAGTTAGCACGGTGTGATTCTCGCGCCGGCTCAGTCTGCCTCGGCCGCGTCCGCCGGGTCCACGAGCTCGCCCGTCTCGGGGTAGACGCCGACCTGGTCGCACAGGTCGGCGAGCGGGCAGGCCTCGGGGTCGTCCAGACACGCCGGCCGTCGTGCGGTGCAGTACTCGCGGCCGAACTGGATCATGGCCGTATGTCCAAACCCACATTTCTCGGCGGGCACCGCGTCCTCGAGCGCTTCCCGAACTTCCTCGTGGTCGGCGTCGGCTGGCGCGAGCCCCATCCGGCGGGCGATGCGGTGGACGTGCGTGTCGACGGGGAAGACACCTCCCCGCCCGCCGGCGAAGAGGAGCACGCAGTCCGCCGTCTTCGGGCCGACGCCGGAGACCGAGAGCAGCGTCTCGCGCACCTCGCCGGGGTCGCCGGCCGCGACGAACTCGTCGAACGCCGCGGTGGAGCCGAACTCGTCGAGCACCCACGCGGCGGCGTCGCGGATGACCTCGCTCTTCTGGTTGTACAGTCCGGCCGAGGAGATGGTCTCGGCGAGCTCGTCGTGGCCGATGTCGGCGAGGTTGGTCGCGAGCTCGGAGACTGGGCCGTACCGTGCCACGAGGTCGTCGTGGGCGGGCTGGCTCGCCACGTCGCTGGTGTTCTGGCTGAGGATGGTGCGGACGAGACACTCGAAGCCGTTCTTGCCGCCGTAGGTCTTCTGCCAGTACCGTTCCCCGAGGCGGTCGACGACGGCCTCGGCGCGGGTCGCGGCCTCGCCGGGGGCGAACTCGGCGGCGACGCCACCGCCGTCGGCGCCGCCGGAGATGTTGACGTCGGGTTCCCGGTCGTCGTCGCTCATGGGTGCCCGTTGGGCCGACGGGGCCAAGTACGGTTCGACCGCGGGGCCGAGGGCGACGCCATTACGGGCACGCCCCGTCACGAAGCAGGTATGAGCGATTCAGACGCGGAGTCGGTGCCAGCGGGCGACGGTGGTGCGGACGGGCCGCCGGACATGGGCGACCTCTACGACGAACTGGAGGCGCTCGCGGCGACGGTGGACGACCCGGAGGAACAGGAACGGGTCGCGTCGGCGATGCGGACCGCCGCCGCAGTCGAGTCCGAGGGCGTGTTCGGGCGGGTCGTACAGGGGTTCGGGCGCGGCGACCTCGCCGAGGTGCTGCTCGGCAGCGCCCTCTTCGGCATCCCGATGCTCGTGGAAGGTGGCACCACGGAGGTCGGCGAGTACATGACAGCGCACCCGGTGTACGTCGCGGGGACGCTCGCGTTCACAGTCGCACTCGTCGTCGGCATCCTCTACGTGAGCGACATCCAGGACGTGCGCGTCACCGACGCATATCTGGGCGTGGTCCCGCGACGGCTCGTGGGGGTCCTCGGTGGGTCGTTCGTGTTCGCCATCACGGCGATGACCGCGTGGGGACGCGTCGTCTGGAGCGACCCGGAACTCGCGTTCGCGTCTGTCACCATCGCGTGGGTGCCGATGGCCATCGGGGCGGCGCTGGGCGACATCCTCCCCGGAACGTGAGTCACTCCACGGCCAGCGTCACGGTCACGTCGGCACCGTCGGCCAGCGCGGCGACGAGCTCGCGGTCGAAGCCCTCGGCCGAGATGCTGCTCGCGAGCATGACGGTCCGGTCGTCGACGTAGTCGGAGGTACGCCCGACCATGCTGCGCTCGCTCTCGAACTCGAGGTCGGGGTGGCCGACGCCGACGGCGGTGTCCGTGTGCCCGTCCGCCTCGACGGTGCAGGTGATGGTCGCGCCGGGTTCGCGGCAGGCTGCGACGAAGCCGTCGGCGAAGTCGGCGGGGGCGCGGTCGGCGTCGACGGCGAGGATGCAGTCGCCCGCCGGCGTGAGGTAGTCGTCGGTCGTCACCTCGAACGTGCTGGCGTGCTCGGCGGTGACGTTCTCGTGGCCGCGGGCGTGGATGACCTCCTCCATGGCCCGCCGTATCCGACGGGCGGCCTTAATCCTCGCGAACGACGGTGACGGTGACCACGCCACAGCCGCACTCGTAGGCGCGACGGGTTCCCGCGTCGGTCCGCATGGTGAGCATCAACTGGTCGCCGTCGAGCGGGCGGTCGCAGCCTTCGCAGGCGGCCGTGAGCTGGTCGAGCATGTCTGGTACTGTGTCGGCATCCCTTATGAACCGCAGCCAACCCCTCGGTGAAAGTGAAAGTGAAACGGATGCCAGACGGGTCCGGGTTCGGCGTGGTTCAGGTTTGCTCTCGGAACGGTCCGTCGGCGAACCGAAGGGACGAACACGGGTCGTGATCTCCGAAAATTCCTGCAACCGGCCGAAGACCTTTCCTCGTCGCGGTCGGTGATTGCGCTCGTATGTCGAGTCAGTGGGAGGGCGGTCGTGTGCTCGCCGACACGGTCGGGGGCGGGCCGCCCGCGGTGCGGTCGTGGGAGCCGGTCTCCGTGCCGGGGCGACCGGCGCGGTTCGCGGGCGCGGACGCGGTGGCGTACCGGCTCCAGTTCGCGGACCCCAGGTCGACGCCCGCACAGCGAGCCCTCCTCGAATTCCAGGGGCTGTACGGGCACGCTCGGGTGTGGCTGAACGGCGAGCTGCTCGGGAGCCACCGGGCGTACTTCGAACCGGCCAGATTCGAGTTCGAGCCGGCGGCCGAGAACGAACTGGTCGTCGAGTGCCACAGACCGGCGGACGGTTTCGGCGGGGTGTACGAGACCGACCACGTGCGCGACGCGCTCGCGGTGCCGGGCATCTGGTGGGGCGTGCATCTGCGCCTGCGCCCACCGGCGTTCCTGCGGGATCTGGTGGTCAACCCGCGGCTCACCGAGGACGGCGGCGCGATCGACGTGGCGGTGTCGGTGGACGCCGCGGAGCCGGTCGCGGAGCCGGTGACGCTGTCGCTGCGCCCGGAGGGGTTCCGCGGTGGCGGGGCGATGGAGCGCGAGCAGGTCGAGGCCGGGCCGGGCGACCGCATCACGGTGACGCGGACGCTGACGCTGCGCGAGCCGTCGCTGTGGTGGCCGCGGAACCACGGCGACCAGCACCGGTACGTCGTCCGCGCGAAGTTCCGCGACCACGAGATAACGACCACGACGGCGCTCCGGACGGTCGACTACAGCGCCGACGGTGACGCCGATGGCGGCGGCCTCCGTGTGAACGGGAAGCGGGTCCGGGCCCGTGGGGTGAACCTGCTCCCGAGCGACGAGCCGCTGGCGGACTTCGACCGCGTCGACGAGGCGGGGTTCACGCTCGCGCGGCTGCACGCCCACGTCGCGCCGCCGGAGCTGTACGAGGCGGCTGACGAGGCCGGGGTGCTGGTCTGGCAGGACTGCCCGCTCTCGGGCAGCGTGCGCGTGGACCCGGAGCGCGGACGGGCGGTCGCGCGGACGCTCGCGAGCACGGTCGACCACCACCCGTCGGTGGCGCTGTTCGGCGTCCACGACGACCCGGAGACGCCGTTCGATGCCCGGATGGGTGGCGGGCGGATGGACCGCCTGCGGTTCCGGCGGCGGGTCGGCGGGGGGACGGACGCACGAGAGACGGCCGAGCACATCGCGGGGGCGCTGCCCGCCGACCGGCCGGTGTTCCCGGTGTGTGGCCAGCCGGGCATCGGTCCCGACGCGGCGCACCTCTACCCGGGCTGGACGTTCGGTGGCCCCGACGCCGTGGACTGGCTCTGTGCGACCGTGCCGGAGCTGGCGCGGGTCGTCACCGAGTTCGGTGCGGGGTCGCTGACGGAGTCGGGGGCGGAGCCGACGGGGCTCGACCGCGATATCCACGACACCGTCGTCGGGAGCGCCGACCCGGCTGTCTCGCAGGCGACCCAGGCCCGGACGCTCAAGCGCGTGGCGGAGACGCTCCGGCTTCAGGGGGCGGACGTGCTCGCCGGATTCTGTCTGCGCGACGCCGACGCCGGTGGCGGGATGGGTGTGCTGGACGTGGACGGCGAGGCGAAGCCAGCCTACGACGCGCTGGCGACCTCGCTGCGGCCAGTGGTGCCGGTGCTCCGCGAGGTGCCCACGCCGGGGAGTCGGGTGGAGGCACGACTGCTCAACGACGCGCCGGCGCAGGTCGAGGGGACGGTCCGCTGGTCGTTCGACGGTCCGCAAGGTGGCGATTCCGGGGCGGGTGACGCGGTGTCGGTCGCGGCACCGGCGTTCGACAGTGTCGCCGCCGGAGAGGTGGCGGTGCCTGCCGACGCGACGGCTATCGAGCTCGCGCTCGAAACCGGAACTACGGCCGTAGTAAATCGATATCGTTTATAACCTGTGAACGGGTGGTTTGGTAGTCGTTTACACGGGTGTGCTCGGCTCCGTCTCCCGATTTCCGCAGTTCTCGCAATCGGCAGATTTAAATTACACAAGGTGGTAGTAGTTGATACCAGAACGCCACCGGTGTTCCGGTAGCATCGCACGCCGACCAGAATGACACGGAACCTTATCACCGCGACGTCTGCAGTCGACAGCGATGCCTACCCTCCGGTGCGGGACGGAATCGAGGTACGAATACAACCATGGCAGAATCGATAGAGACATCCAAGAACGTAGAACTCACCGAAGACGACCTGCAGAACAAATCCAAAGGACAGCTTATCAAGCTCGCAGGACAGCTTCGGGACCGACGTAACGACCTCAACCAGATGGCTTCTGAGCGCGCCTCCGAGCGCGACGACCTCAACGCGAAGACTCGCGAGAAGGTCGACGAGGCACAGGAGCACCGCGAGAAGCGCGACGAGCTCAACGAGCTGGTTCAGGAACACAAGCAGAAGCGCAACGAGCTGAACGCCGAGGCCAACGAGCTCTTCGACAAGGTCGAGGAGATGAAGTCTGACCTCGAGCTCGACGACGGCAAGGACCTCGAACAGCTCGAGAGCGAGATCGAGGACCTCGAGTTCAAGCAGCAGACCGAGGTGCTCTCGTCCGAGGAGGAGAAGGAGCTCATCGAGAAGATCGAGGCCAAGCGCGAGGAGTACCAGTCGCGCAAGGAGAAGATGGGCGACAACGACGGCCTCGACGACCTCGTCGAGGAGGCCGAGGAGGTCCGTTCCGAGGCGTCAACCCACCACCAGAAGGTCACGGAGCTCGCCGACAAGGCCCAGGAGCACCACAACCAGATGATCGAGGCCTACCGCGAGGCCGACGACATCCGTGACGAGGCCGACGACATGCACGAGAAGTTCGTCGAGGCCCAGGAGGCGGCCGACCGCCACCACGAGGACTTCGTCCGCGTCCAGAAGCGGCTCCGGGAGCTGGACAAGCAGGAGGAAGAGCAGAAGCAGTCCAGCCGTGACCAGAAGCGCAAGGAGGCCGAGGAGGAGGCCGAGGAGATCTACCAGCGCTTCAAGGAGGGCGAGACCCTCGACACCGAGGACCTGATGAAGCTGCAGAAGGCGGGTCGTCTCTGATTCCGGTCCGGTAGTTCTGCGGTCTACTTTCCCGTTATTTTTCGAGTTCATAGCCCCTGCTGTTGCTCGGCTCCGGTTCGAGCGGTGTCGCTGCGGCGGAGACTCGTGGGGGAGCCCGGCCATCCCGACAGCTGTCACGAGCTACCAACCAGCACAACGGCTTTGTCCCGATTGGCCCAAGGAACGCCCATGAGTGCAACGACGCGGCTCGGGCGGCTGGTTGTGACGGTTCTCGGGACGGTGTTCGGCGTGCTGGTCGGACTGTTCCTGTTCCAGGTCCTCCCGGACACGGGGTTCGGGACCGTGGAGGTACTGCTGACGCTGGCGACGGCGCTGGCGTTCGCGGTCGTCTCGGGGCGGTTCGCCCGGAACGCGTTCCCGGCGTACAACGTCGCGGAGGTCGCCGTGGAGGGGCCGATCACCCGCGACGGCGGGGGCTCGCTCGTCAGCTCGCCCGTCGGGGCGACGGCGGACGAGATCGTCGAGCAGATCGACCGCGCGGACGACGACGGCGCGGTCGACGCACTGCTGGTGAAGCTGAACACGCCCGGAGGCGAGGTGGTACCGAGCGACGACATCCGACTCGCCGCCGAACGGTTCGAGGGACCGACGGTGGCGTACACGAACGACCTCTGTGCCAGTGGTGGCTACTGGATCGCGAGCGGCTGTGACGAGTTGTGGGCGCGCGACGGCACACTCGTGGGTAGCATCGGGGTCCGGATGGGCAACCTGAACCTCAAGGAGTTCGGCGACCGCGTCGGCATCGACTACAACGAGCTGACCGCCGGCGAGTACAAGAACGCGGGCTCCCCGTTCGAGGAGTTCACCGAGGACGACCGGGAGTACCTCCAGGACCTCGTCGACAGCTGGTACGACGAGTTCGTCGACGTGGTCGCCGAGGGCCGCGGGCTGGAGGACGAGCTGGTCCGGGAGACCGAGGCGCGGGTGTACCTCGGCGAGGAGGCCAGCGAGCTGGGGCTCGTGGACGACCTCGGCACCAGCGACGACGTGGAAGCTCGCGTCGAGACGTTGCTCGGCGAGCCGGTCACCGTCGAGGAGTTCCGCCCGCATCGCCGCCTCCGGGCCCGGGCGATGCTGGGTGCCACGCGGGTGGCCTACGCCGCGGGCGCAGGCGTCGCGAGCGTCGTCGGTGGGGACGACGGGGTCGAGCTACGGCTGTAGCGGGAGGCAGATTTTTATTCCCAACGTGTGTCGCTACACGTAGTGGCTACCCTGGTCGTCTGCGTCGACCGCACCGACGATATCGGGCGGAAGACGGGGCTGAAGACGCCGGTCGTTGGCTGGGAGGCCGTTCGGTCGCTGGTCACCGACGTGGGGCTCGCCGACCCCGAAGATTCGAGCGTCAACACGCTGCTGGAGACCCTCCGCGTCGCCCGGGACCTCCGTGACGCCGACGAGGAGACGGTCGTGGCGGTCGTCTCGGGGGCGAGCGAGTCGGTCGTCGGTGCCGACCGCGCCGTCGGCCAGCAACTCGACGGGTTGCTGGAGACCCACGACATCGAGTCCGCGGTCGTCGTCATCGACAGCGCGGAGGACGAACGGCTCGTCCCGGTCGTCGAGTCACGACTCCGCGTCGACAGCGTCGACCGCGTCGTCGTCAGGCAGGCCCGGGACATCGAGTCGACGTACTACCTGCTGAAGCAGTTCCTCGCCGACGAGGAGCTCAGACAGACGGTGCTCGTGCCGCTGGGCGTCGCGCTCGTCGCGTTCCCGGTGCTGGCGCTCTGGCGCGGCCCCGCCGTCGGTGCGGCGACCATCACCGCCGTCGTCGGCCTGTTCCTGCTGTACAAGGGCTTCGCGGTCGACGACGTGGTGAAGGGCGTCGCCCAGCGCACACAGACCGCGCTCTACTCCGGCAACGTCTCCGTCGTCACCTACGTCGTCGCGGCGGGGCTGACGATGGTCGGGCTGTTCGTCGGTGCGCTCGCCGTCTCGGACCTGGAGAACGCCGAGGGCGTCGTCATCCCGGCGATGCAGTTCGTCTTCGACGCCGTCCCGTGGCTGGCGATGGCGGGCGTCACCGCGAGCGTCGGCCGTCTGCTGGACGAGGCCATCGGCTCCGAGGACGTCCCACGGGCGACGATCAACATCCCGTTCCTCCTCGTGTCGGTCGGGCTGGTCGTCCGCGGCTTCGCGGCGTACTTCCTCGAACGCGCGGCGTACATCGGGTCGGTCCGCATCCCCGAACTGGCTGTCGGCGCGAGCTCGCTGGGGCCGTTCGTCCTCAGCGCTGGTGAGCGCCTCGCCTCGTACGTCGTCGCCGCGGTCCTGCTCGCGCTGGTCGGCGTCCGTGTCGCCTCCGTGCTGTCGAGCAACACCGTCGACGAGGCGGAAGCCGAGGCCGAGCTCGAACACGGTTCGTAGCTGGTTTACCCACCCGGGCGCTACGGAGCGTATGACCGACACCGGCTCGTGGGTGGGGCTGTTCTCCGGCGGGAAGGACTCCTCGTGGGCAGTCTACCGTGCGCTGGCGGAGGGCCTGCCCGTCTCGCACCTGCTGACGGTTCACCCCGAGGGCGACTCCTACATGTACCACGTCCCGGCGACCGAGCTCACCGCGCTGGCCGCCGAGAGCATCGGCATCGAGCACGTGAACGTCTCCCCCGACGACTTCGACGCCGCCAGCGCCGAGGACGCCGGTGCCCAGGGCGACGCCGAGCTCGAACCGCTCGAAGCGGCGCTGACCGACCTCGCGGCCGACCTCGACGGCGGGCTGGCGGGTGTCACTGCCGGGGCCGTCGAGAGCGAGTTCCAGACCTCGCGCATCCAGGCGATGGCCGACCGGCTCGGGTGCGAGGTGTTCGCGCCGCTCTGGCAGGAGGACCCCGTCGAACTCGCCGAGGCGATGCTCGACGCCGGCTTCGAGATCACCGTCCTGCAGGTCGCCGCGCACGGGCTGGACGAGTCCTGGCTGGGGCGCACGCTGGACGGCGAGGCGTTCGCGGAGCTGCAGGAACTCCACGAGGAATACGGCGTCCACGTGCTCGGTGAGGGCGGCGAGTTCGAGACGTTCGTGACGGACGGGCCGCACATGGAGCGGGCCATCGAACTGACGTACGAGACGGTGTGGGAGGGGACGCGGGGGCACATCGAGATCACCGATGCGCGGCTGGCGTAGATCACTGATGCGCGGCTGGCGTAGTCCTTGTCCGTCCACTCCGCTGTCTGTTCGGCACAGTGTTCCGCCGACGAGTGGGGGGCCGCAGAAGTGGCGAACTGGCGGTCGTCGACGTTCAGTGCCCGTTCGTGATCCTCGTGTGCGCACCGATGAGCGCGCCGGCGAGGTCGAGGTTGTCGAGGTGGGTCTCCTCGTCGATGATGGAGTCGCGGATGTCGGACTCGACGATGGTCGCGGTGGGGAAGACGACCGAGTTGTCGACGTGACTGTCGACGAGTTCGGCGTCCCCCATGATGTGGACGTTCTCGCCGAGGCTGCTCCCGGAGAGCGTCGCTGATTCGGCGACGTGGTTCTCGCCGTCGAGGTACCAGGCGACGGCGTCGAGGTAGGACTCGGGCGTGCCGATGTCGAACCACGCGCCCTCGAAGGTGAAGGCGTAGGTGGGCTGGCGGGCCTGGAGCCACTGGACGAACCAGCCCGGCTCGTCCGGGTTGTTGTCGCCGGCGAGGTACTCCTCCAGCAGCCCGACGGACTCGGCGGTGAAGCCGTAGCAGGCGATGGAGACGAGCGTGCTCTTGGGGTCGTCGGGCTTCTCCTGGAAGTCGACGACGCGGTCGCCCTCGAGGTCGACGAGGCCGTAGGACTTCGCCCGCTCCTTCGAGCCGACGTCGTAGGCGGCGATGGTCGGGGCCGCCTTCGCCTGGAAGAAGTCGATGAACTCGCTCACGTCGAAGCTGATGAGGTTGTCCCCGGCGATGACCAGCAGGTCGTCGTCGACGCCCTCGCGGTCGACGAGCTGCGCGAGCGCGCCGATGACACCGAACTTCTCGTCCTCCTCCGTGGTCTCCTCGACCGAGAGGGTCGGCTTCTCGAACTCGCTCTCCGCGAGATGTGTCTCGAACTCGCCGGCGAAGCGTTCGTTCGTGCTGACGAACACCTCGTCGACGCGGTCGTCCCGTTCGAGCTCCTCGAATATCTGGTCGATGACCGTCGAGTCACCGACCGGGAGGAACATCTTCGGCCGATGTTTCGTGATCGGCCAGAGACGCGTCGCGTACCCACCAGCAAGGACGACTGCTTTCATACCCCCGGTTTCAGTAGCCGGTAGTAAGTCCTTTGTCTTTCTCGGTGACCCGTCCGCCCGAAAAGACGTTTATCCGGCCGGTTCCGAATGCACGGTATGCGTGAAGCAGACGAGACGACGCGACAGCGCATCACCGATCGGCTCCGGGCGGAGGCGGCCACGCCGAGCGTGCTGGCGACGGAGTTCGACGTGACTGCCGGTGCCGCGCTCCGGCACGTCGAACACATCTCGCAGTCGCTCGGGCCGACAGACGAGCAGCTGCTCGTCGCGCCGCCGGAGTGTCGGGAATGCGGGTTCACCGACTTCGACGACCTGCTCAACCGACCGTCGCGCTGCCCCGAGTGCAAGAGCGAGTCGGTGGCCGAGCCGACGTTCACCGTCCGGTAGCGCGTCCGTCGGTGTCGCGAGTGCGGTCAGAAAGGGGGGAAAGGGGGGAGTTCGAAGTGGCCGAGGCCACGACCGCAGTAGGAGAGTCAGTGCTGCGGATAAAGTTTCTTACGGCCGACTGGTACCGGTGAGAACCGACGCAGCCGATCAGAACTCGACGTTCGACGTCGAGGTCAGGTCGGCCGACCCGTCCGCGTCGACGCCGCCGAGGCCGACGAGCTCGTGGTCCTCCTCGTCGAGGTACACCGCGCCGTCGGCGACGGTCACGTCGAGCGCGTTGAGGTACGCACCTTCGCACGGTCCGTAGGTGCACAGACCGCTCTCCGACTCGAACATCGCGCCGTGGTTCGCGCAGACGAGCTCGTCGTCCCGCATCGGTGCACCCGAGCCCTTGTCGATCTTGATGTGGGTGAGGTGCTGGCAGTAGTTGAGCCAGGCGACGACCCCGTCGTCGCGGCGGTGGAGGATGGCCTCGCGCTCCTCGTCGGCGTCCAGCTCCCGGACGGTGAACAGGAGCGTCGACTCGCTGGGCACGTCCTCGACCGGTGCGATGCGGCGTGTTTCGTCCATCGCACTGCTGTACCGGTGCAGCCGGTTTGAACGCCACGGTCTCCGCCGGACTTTATGCTCCCGGCGCGCGGCGTGGTATCCATGAGCGAACTCCTCGTCTACGGCTCGTACGGCTACACCGGCGCACTCGTCGCGGAGAAGGCGGTCAGGGAGGGGCTGGACCCGATTCTCGCCGGTCGGTCGCGCGAGACGGTCGAGGCACAGGCCGAGGAGCTCGACTGCCGGGAGCGCGTCTTCGAGGCCGAGAACCCCGCGACCGTGGCGGACTACCTGGAGGGCGTCGACGTGGTGCTGAACTGCGCCGGTCCGTTCGTCCACACCGCGGAACCGTTCGTCGAGGCCTGTCTCACGACCGGCGTCCACTACCTCGACATCACCGGCGAGTGGCAGGTGTTCCGCGACATCGCCGAGCGGGACGAGCACGCGAGCGCGACGGGAGTGATGCTCCTTCCCGGCGTCGGATTCGACGTGGTTCCCTCGGACTGCCTCGCCGCGCACCTCCACGACCGACTCCCATCGGCGACGGAGCTATCGCTCGCCCTCGGCGGGATGGGTGGCACCTCCCGCGGGACGGCGATGACGATGGTCGAGAACATCGCCGAGGACGGCGTGGTCCGCCGCGACGGCGAGCTCGTCCGCGTACCGACCGCCCACGAGGACCGTGAGATACCGTTCAGCTACGGCGAGCGCACCGCGATGGCCATCCCCTGGGGCGACGTGGTGACCGCCTACCACTCGACTGGCATCCCGAACGTCACGGTGTACTCCGAGACCCACCCGAAGACGGTCACCCGACTCCGACGGTTCCGGAAGCTGCTCCCGCTGCTCGGGACCACCCCCGCCCAGAAGCTCCTCAGGTGGCTCGTCGACCGACGGATCGATGGCCCCGACGAGCAGCAGCTCGACGAGGGTTCGGGCGAGCTCTGGGGTGAAGCGACCGACGGCGAGGACCGTGTCGTCTCACGACTCAGGACACCGAACCCGTACACGCTGACCCGCGATACAGCACTCCTCACCGCGAAACGTGCACTCGACGGCGACGCCCCTGCCGGGTTCCAGACGCCCTCGACCGCGTACGGGGCCGACCTCGTCCTCGAGGTGTCTGGTGTCGAACGCACCGACGTGGGCGGCGTTTAAGTACGAAGACGGTGCCAGACGCGGCGTGCTCTGATCACTCGACGCGCGGCGGCCGAGGCGGGTGCGTGATGCACCGCCGCGCGAACGACCGCGTCGCCTGTTCGCCCTATTCCCCAGTCGAGTCGTCGGACGGCTCGTCAGCTGCCGTCTCCCCGGGTGACAGCCGTTCGCCGCCGTAGTGGCGACGCTCGACCAGCGCGTCGAACCGCCGCTGCAGCAGCGTCGTCACCGGCCCACCGCCGACGTCGATGCCGTCGACGGTGGCGACCGGCCGCAGCTCCCACGTCGTGTTCGTGAGGAACACCTCGTCGGCCTCGCGGACCTCGCTCGGTTCGTACCGACCCTGCAGCACCGGGATGCTCTCCTCCCGTGCCAGATCGACGACGGCCGAGCGCGTGATGCCCGGCAGCAGCGGCAGGTCCGCCGTCGGCGTGTGCAGCCCGCTGTCGGTGACGAAGAACAGGTTGCTCGCCGCTCCCTCCGCGACGAAGCCGTCGCCGTCCCGGAGCAGCGCCTCGTCCGACCCGTCGACGAGCTCGTTCCGGGCGAGGATGCCGTTGAGGTAGTTGTGGGTCTTCGCCCCCGGCGGGAGCGCGTTCGCCGCCGGTTTTCGCGTCTTCGTGGTCTGGACGACGGCGTGGTCGTCCCAGACAGGGGTGCTGCCGACACCGCCCCGCGGCAGTGGCTTCACGATGACGACCACCGTCGGGTCCACATCGGGTTGCGCCGTCAGGGTCCCGGGCTGGATGCCCCTGGTGATGGAGAGCTTGACGTAGGCGTCGGCGAGGTCGTTGGCGGCGTGCGTCTCGTCGATCCGCTCGCGGAGGTCGCCGTCGGCCAGCCCGTGGTCCAGCGAGAGCTCGTCGCAGGTCGCGGCCAGCCGGTCGAGGTGTGCGTCGAGCTCGAAGATGGAGCCACCGTAGGCCCGCATCGTCTCGAACGCGGCGTCGCCGTACTGGAAGCCGCGGTCGCGGACGTTCACGGTCGCCGATTCAGCCGGCACGAGGTCGCCGTCTACGTGGTACTGCATGTGTCGAGGAAGTTGGCAACGAGCTGTTTCCCGATCCGGAGCGAGAGCGCCTGCCCCGTCTCGCGTTCGGTCGCCTCGCCGGTGAGGATGCTCTCCGGGTGGAACTGCACGCCGATGTGGGGTCGCTCGCGGTGCCGGACCGCCATCAGCACGTCGCGTTCGTCGGCCGTGGCCGCCGTCTCGACCAGTGAGTCGGGCAGGTCGTCGCGCTCGACCGCGAGCGAGTGGTACCGCCCGACCCGGATGCGCTCCGGCAGGTCGGTGAAGATGCCGGCTCCGTCGTGCCGGACGATGGACGGCTTCCCGTGGACGACCTCGGGGGCGTTCACGACCGGTGCGCCGTTAGCGGAACAGAGCGCCTGATGGCCGAGACAGACGCCGAGCGTCGGATACGAGAGCTCCGCGAATATCGGGATGGAGACGCCCGCCTCGGCCGGCGTCCCCGGCCCCGGCGAGACGACGATACCGTCCGGGTCGAGGTCACGGATGTCGTGCACGTCGATGGCGTCGTTCCGGCGAACGACCACCTCGTCGGCGAGTTCGCCGACGTACTGGACGAGGTTGTACGCGAACGAGTCGTAGTTGTCGACGACGAGCACCGTCGTCATCGGTCCACCTCCTCGCCCATCGGCCGGCCCTCACTGTCCGATTGCTCCTCACCGGCGACGGCCATCGCGGCACGGTCGCCGAGCGCGTCGTCCACGGCGGTCACGAGCGCCCGTGCCTTGTCGAGCGTCTCGGCGTACTCGCGTTCCGGAACGGAGTCGTGGACGATGCCCGCGCCGACCCGCAGGTGGTACTCGTCGCCGTGGCGGACGAGCGTCCGGATGACGATGTTGAGCGTCGCGCGGCCGTCGAAGCCGAAGATGCCCATGCTGCCGGTGTACGGCCCGCGACGTGTCGACTCCAGTTCGTCGATGATGGCCATCGTCCGGGGCTTGGGCGCGCCAGTGATAGTGCCGCCGGGGAAGACCGCGGCGACGGTATCGGCGAGCGACGCGTCCGGTCGGAGTTCGCCGACGACGTTCGAGACGAGATGCATCACCTCGGCGTAGCGGTCGACGCGTCGGTACTCGGCCACGTCGACGCTGCCGTAGCGGCACACCTTCCCGAGGTCGTTCCGCTCGAGGTCGACCAGCATCGCGTGCTCGGCCCGCTCCTTCTCGTCGGCCGTGAGGTCGGCTTCGAGGTCCCCGTCCTCGTCGTCGGTCGCGCCGCGCGGTCTGGTGCCGGCGATGGGTTCCGTCCTGACGTCGTCGCCGTCGCGCTCCAGCAGTAGCTCCGGGCTCGCGCTGACGAGGTCGATGCCGGGGAACTCGATGAGTCCCGAGTACGGTGCCGGGTTCACCTCGCGGAGAGCGTCGTAGGCCGGGACCGGGTGGACCGCCGCTGGCGCGACGAGTCGCTGTGAGATGTTCGCCTGGAAGGTGTCGCCGTCGTGGACGTATCGCTGGACGGCCCTGACGCGGTCGGCGTAGACGTCCCGGCCGCAGTCGCTCTCGAAGGTCACGTCGTCCGCATCGACGGGCGGGTCCGGGAACGCGGGATCGCCGTCCGTCGCACGATGGGCGAGCTCGAGGGCTCGTTCGCGGCCGCACTCGAAGGCGTCGTCGGGGTCGTCGCCGACGCGGGGACACGCGGTGATTCGGAGTGTCGTCGCCGCGTCGTCGTCGAGTGGCTCGCGCCAGCTGGCCATCCGGTCGTAGACGCCGACCTGGAGCCGCGGGAGCCCCCGGTCGTCGGCTGCATCGCCGGGGAGTGACTCGAGTTCCCGGGCGATGTCGTATGAGAGCCAGCCGACGGCGCCACACGGGTACGGCACGTCGCAGCCGCCACGGACGAGTGACTCACCGTCGAGCAGGCCGTCGAGCGCGTCGAGCGACGGCGACGGGCCGTCGAGGGCGTGGGCGTCGGGGGCGGCGGTGAGCCGATCGACGGGGTCGACCGCGAAGTGGCCCCAGCCGGACTGGCCGCCGGTGGTCTCGAGGTAGGCGTCCCACTCGCCGATCCGTGCCCGCCGGTAGGCACCGAACGGATCCGCCACGGCGACGGTCACCTCGACGGGAACCCGCACGTCGGCGGGTGTGTCGGCGGCGGTCGCGACGAACGAATCACGGTTCGTCACGACGTGGGGTGTGGTCATGCGAGGAGGATAGCTGCGGGGGCCTAATCGTCTTCCGGTCCCTAGCTGCGGGCCTTCGCTCGCTTGACCCACTCCGTGACGCGGGTCTCCGAGATATCGGTCTCCGCGGCGACCGCTTCGGGGTCGGCCTCGGCGAGGTCTGCGATGGTCTCGATACCGACGGTTCCGAGTCGGTCGGCGTAGGCGGGACCGATGCCCTTGACCTCCTGCACGGGCTCGGACTCCTCCTCGTCGGCCGTTTCGGCTGTCTCGTCGGCAGCCTCGGCCGTCTGGTCAGTCGTCTCGGCCGTCTCGTCGGTTGTCTCGGCCGCCTCGTCGGTCGTCTCGGTCTCGTCGGTCGTGTGCTCCGTGGTCGAACCGCCGTCGTCACCCTCCGTCGCCGACCCGGCTGTGGCTCCGGCCCGCCGTTCCTTCTCGACCGTGACGCCGACGTCACGGGAGGACTCCGGCTGCGACCCGTCGTCGAGTCCGAAGAGCGACTTCAACTTCTTGAGCAGTGCCATTGGCGGTACGTAGCTGTCGGTGCCACTTAAACCCGATACCTGTCGTCTCGGAGGTGTGTCCGCAGCGCATCGTCCATGGCGGCAACGGGTGCCGGCCTCCCCGTCCACAGCTCGAACGCCTCCGCTCCCTGATACAGCAGCATCCACGCGCCGTCGACCGTCGTCGCGCCGGCTGCGGCGGCGTCGCGCAGGAGCCGTGTCTCGAGCGGTGCGTACACCGCGTCGAGGACGACGAGGTCGGCGTGGAGCGCGTCGCCGGGGACCGGCGTCTCGTCTTCCTCCATGCCGACGCTGGTCGCGTTCACGAGGACGGTCGCGTCGGCGAGGAGGCCGGGGAGGGCGTCGAGCCCGTGGCCCGTCGCGGCCGGGACGTCGCTCGCGAGGCCGACGGCCCGCTCCTCGGTCCGGTTCGCGATGGCGACGGTCGCGCCCGCGTCGGCGAGGCCGTGTGCGACGGCTCGGCCGGCACCACCAGCGCCGACGACGACGGCGTCGGCTCCGTCGAGGTCGGCGTCGCCCTCCGCTTCGAGTGCGCGGCGAGCCCCGGCCGCGTCGGTGTTGTGACCGGTCGGCCGGTCGCCGGTGAAGTCCACGGTGTTGACCGCACCGATGCGTCCGGCGAGGTCGTCGACCGCGACGAGTCCGTGGACGCGCTCCTTGTACGGGACGGTGACGTTCAGCCCGCTGACGCCGAGCGCCCGGGCACCCTCGACGGCAGCCGCGAGGTCGTCCGGCGCGGGCTCGAAGGTGACGTACCGGGCGTCGATGTCGTGGGCCGCGTACGCCGCCTCATGCATCGGTGGCGACAGCGAGTGGCCGACGGGGTTGCCGACGAGTCCGAACACCTGCATTGGTGTGTGCGAGGCGGTCGGCGGTGAAAAGTCGTCCGGGGACGGCAGCGTTCGCGTTCCGATGTCGCCGTGCACCGAACGCGGCCGGGGTCAGGGATGCACGACGAGCACGGGCTCGTCGATGGTCCGCAGGACGCGGTCGGTCGTACTCCCGAGCAGCTGACCGGCGAGGCTCGACTCGCCGCTGGAGCTCATGACGACGAGGTCGACGCCCTCGTCCTCGACGTACGCGACGATCGCCTCGCTCGGGGTGCCCGTCACGGCGGCGCGTTCGATGGCCAGGTCCTCCTCGGCGAGGTCGGCACAGTCGTCGGCGAGCGCGTCGACGCCCTCCCGCTCGGCATCGAGGAGGCGGTCGATGTACGCCTGGTCGACGCCGCCGGCGCTGAACGGGCCGGACTCGCGGACCACGTCGACGACCCCGAGGACGTGCAGCGTCGCACCGTACGTGCTCGCGAGGTCGGTCGCGGGTGCGCCGGCCGCGGCGGCGTCCTCGCTGCCGTCGGTCGGGAGGAGGACGTCGGTGTAGTCGTCGACCGGCCCGTCGCCGGACGGGACCGTCAGGACGTGCCGGTCGGTGCGGCGGAGCACGCGCTCGGTGGTGCCCCCGAGGAGTCGTTCGCGGAAGCCGGAGAGCCCGTGTCGACCCACCACGATGACGTCCGCGTCGACCTCGTCCGCGAAGGAGACGACCGACCGGGCGGGGCGGCCGGTCACGACGTGGGACTCGACCGTGACGCCGGCGTCCGCGCCGATGGCCTCGACGTCGGCGAGGACCTGCTCGGCATCGTCCTCGTCGAGTTCGTCGTGGGCCGCGACGACGGCGTCGACCGACGCCCCGTACGTCGCCGCCATCGCCACGCCCGCACGGGCCGCTCGTGTGGCACAGTCGCTTCCGTCGACCGCGATGAGAAGTCGCTCGAACATATCTCTGGCCGTGGATTCGAAGACTCGGTACAAAAGTGATGCGTCGCCGTCTCGCTGTTCGATGGTGCCGCCTCTCACTCGACACGAGACTCACGGTACGGGCCGCGATAACGGTTCTCGGGGGGCTGGCGGGGCGATGCGAAAGCACAACACTCACTTTCGGGGGACGGATACCCGCAGACGATGAGCAACAATCGCCTTCGCCACCCACTGACAGCCGTCGCCGGGGCACTCCTCATGACGGTCCCGTGGCTGCTACTCCACGGGTTCCGCATGAAGGGTGTCTTCAACCTCTGGCCGGGGCTGATACCGGGATTGAAAGCGACGGAGGAGACGGCGCTCGGCGAGCTGGGCCTGATAATCGTGGTGGCAGGAATCGCGATTCTCGGCGCCTCGTTCCTGCTCGCGTGGGCCGCGGAGACCGCAGAGGAGGACGTTCCGCGGGCGTTCGCGCTCGCCGTCCTCGCCATCCTGGCGGTCGCCCCCGAGTACGCTGTCGACGCGCTGTACGCGTGGGAGGCCGGTGCCAATCCAGGGTCCAACGCCGGGAATCTCGCGGTCGCGAACATGACCGGCGCGAACCGGATCCTCATCGGTCTCGGCTGGTCTGGTATCGCCCTCTTCACCGTCTACAAGGTCGCGAAGACGTCCGACCCCGCAGTCGAGGAGCACCGGGGCTTCCTCGCGGACCGCATCAGACTCGACCGCGACATCTCGACGGAGATCTTCTTCCTCTTCGTCGCGACCGTCTACGCCTTCTTCGTCCCGCTGAACGGCGGGATCGGTATCCTCGATACGATCTTCCTCGTCGGCCTGTACGTCGTCTACATCCTCTCGGCGCTGAACGCGCCACACACCGACGAGGAGCAGGTCGGTATCCCCGCCTACCTCCAGTCGTTCTCGAAGCTCCGGCGCGTCGCCACCGTCCTCGCCCTGTTCGTCTTCTCCGGCGTGGTCATCCTCGTCGCCGTCGAGCCGTTCGCGCACGGGCTGGAGTACTCGGGCACCAGCATCGGCATCTCCTCGTTCCTGATGATCCAGTGGGTCGCCCCGCTGGCGAGCGAGAGCCCGGAACTCATCGTCGTCGCCTACCTCGTCAACAAGGCGCGCTCGACGGCCGGGTTCAACGCGCTCATCTCCTCGAAGCTGAACCAGTGGACGCTGCTCATCGGGACGCTCGCCATCGTCTACAGCATCTCCTTCGGCTCCATCGCGACGCTCCAGTTCAACGCCGAACAGTCCGGCGAGATCTGGCTGACGGCCGCACAGAGCTACTTCGCGCTGACCATCCTGATGAGCTTCGACATCAGCATGCGCGAGGCTGTCGCGCTGCTCGTGCTGTTCGTCTCACAGGTCGTCATCGCGTTCGCCATCGACGCGGGCGTGCTCGGTCTCGACCTCCTGTTCACGCTACACGCCTTCACGGCACTCTACCTGGTCCTCGGGACCGCGCTCCTCATCTACCGGCGAGCGGCGCTGGTCGAACTCGTCGGCCTCACCCGTCAGCAGGTGTTCGGTGACGGCGTTCACGCCGAGCCCGACCCCGAGGTACAGCCGACCGAGGACTGAGCGGTTTCGACGCGTTTTAGCGGGCTTCGATGTGAGTACGAGTCGTGATAGCCATCGTCGTCAGCCGCGCGGACTCGGCCTCGGAGCACATCGGTGAGCACCTGCTCGACCTCGCCGACTGGGAGGCGACGGTCGACGACAGCCGCCCCGACGCCGACGGCGGTGGGACCGTCCACCGCACGGACGGGTTCGAGCGACGGACCTTCGACGAGCTGCACCTCCACCTGGACGGCGTCGCCGCGGCGTTCGACGACCCCGACCTGTTGCTGTTCGCGTCCCGACACTCGGGCGACACTGGGCCGCTGCTGACGGCGCATTTCACGGGGAACTTCGGCCCGGCGGAGTACGGTGGGGACGACGACGCGCTTGCGGCTGCGTGCCCGAACGCACAGGCCGACCTGCTGGCGGCGTTCGACCGGCACGCGCCCGACGGCTACGAGGTCGGCATGGAGTGCACGCACCACGGTCCGAGCGACGTCGGGGTCCCGTCGATGTTCGTCGAACTCGGTAGCAGCGAGGACGAGTGGGCCGACCCGGAGGGTGCCCGCGCCGTGGCACGGGCGATCCTCGACATCGAGGGCGTCTACCCGCACCGAGAGCGCACCGTCGTCGGCTTCGGCGGTGGCCACTACGTCCCGCGGTTCGAGCGCGTCGTCCGCGACACCGGCTGGGCGGTCGGGCACGTCGCCGGCGACTGGTCGCTCGACGCGATGGGCCACCCCGCGGAACATCGCGCCGTCATCGACCGCGCGTTCGCGGCAAGCGACGCGTCGCTCGCGCTCGTCGAGGGCGACCACCCCGCGCTCGTCGACACCATCGAGGAGCTGGGCTACCGCGTCGTGAGCGAGACCTGGCTCCGCGAGGTCGACGGGCGAGACCTGGACCGCGTCGCCGAACTGGAGGAGACCATCGCGAGCGTCGACGAGGGCCTCCGGTTCGGGGTCCACTTCGACGACGACGACTGGACGGTCCGCGACCTCCCTGTCGACCTCCTCGCGACGGCACAGGGCATCGACCGCGAGCGGACCTACGATGTCGTCGAAGCGCACGCGGTCGCCCTCGAGACGGAGAACGCCGGCAACCGGGTCGGCGACCGGGCGGCGTTCCCCCCGGGCGGGTTCGACGCACTCGTCGGCGAACTCTGTGACGTGCTGGCCGAGAAGTACGAGTCGGTCCGGTGTGAGGGCGACGTGGTCGTCGCCGTGGAGCGCGCCTTCGACCCTGCACTCGCCCACGAGGCGGGCGTTCCGGAGGGACCGAAGTTCGGCAAACTCGCCGGCGGGCACGCGGTCGAGGTCGAGGGCGAGACGGTCGACCCCGCGTCGGTCCGGACCGAGCGAACGGAGCGGTTCCACCTGGGATAATTTCACCGTGTGAGCTGGCCGGTTAATCGTTCGGTAGGTGGACCGCAACATTCGTCAGACGGTCGTCAGACACCAGGGGAAAGGTAATTAACCTGCATAATATAAAGGAGGGCTAAGGATGGATTCGATCGTTGAAGACGCTATCGACGAGGCCGAGGGGGAGGCCGAGACCCCCGACGAGGGTGGTCTCCCGGGAGCCACCCAGCAGGACGAACCGGCGCACCGAACGGGCAAGATGACCGACGACGAGCTGGAGGACGTACTCGAAGACCTCCAGACGAACATCACCGTCGTCGGCTGTGGCGGTGGCGGCGGCAACACCATCGACCGGATGCACGAGGAGGGCATCCACGGCGCGAAGCTCGTCGCCGCGAACACCGACGTCCAGCACCTCGTCGAGATCGAGTCCGACGAGAAGATACTGATGGGCGAGCAGAAGACCGGCGGGCGCGGCGCGGGCTCGCTCCCGCAGGTCGGCGAGGAGGCAGCCCTCGAATCCCAGGAGGAGATCTACGAGTCCATCGAGGGCTCGGACATGGTGTTCGTCACGGCCGGCCTCGGCGGCGGCACGGGCACCGGCTCCGCGCCGGTCGTCGCGAAGGCCGCCCGCGAGTCGGGCGCGCTCACCATCGCCATCGTCACGACGCCGTTCACCGCGGAGGGCGAGGTCCGCCGCACGAACGCGGAGGCCGGGCTCGAACGGCTCCGCGACGTGAGCGACACGGTCATCGTCGTCCCGAACGACCGGCTGCTCGACTCCGTCGGCAAGCTCCCCGTCCGGCAGGCGTTCAAGGTCTCCGACGAGGTGCTCATGCGTTCGGTGAAGGGCATCACCGAGCTCATCACGAAGCCCGGGCTCGTCAACCTCGACTTCGCCGACGTCCGCACCGTCATGGAGCGCGGTGGCGTCGCGATGATCGGTCTCGGCGAGTCCGACTCCGACGCCAAGTCCACCGACTCCGTGAAGGCCGCACTCCGGTCGCCGCTGCTCGACGTGGACATCTCCGGCGCGTCCTCCGCGCTGGTCAACGTCACCGGCGGCTCGGACATGAGCATCGAGGAGGCCGAGGGTGTCGTCGAGGAGATCTACGACCGCATCGACCCCGACGCCCGCATCATCTGGGGTACGTCCATCGACGAGACCCTCGACGGCAGCATGCGCACGATGATCGTCGTCACCGGCGTCGACTCCCCGCAGATCTACGGCCAGCCCGGCGACGACACCGCCGAGCCCGACCCCTCGACCCAGCAGGACATCGACTTCGTCGAGTAATCCCCCGTTCTCGCCGCTCACCGTCGGTTAGTTCGCATCAATAGATAGAAAAGCACGGATGCCGAAGCGACGGCCATGAACGTTCCAAAGGACCTCAACTCCTACGTGCGTGTGCTCAAGATGGCGAGCACACCCTCGCGCGAGGAGTTCTCACAGATCGCCAAAATCGCCGGTGCAGGGATTCTGCTCGTCGGCGTCATGGGTTTCATCATCGCACTCGTCATGGGGTTCCTCCCCGCCTGAACCATGCCCATCTACGCAGTCAAGACGACCGCGAGCCAGGAGCGAACGGTCGCCGATATGATCATGAACCGCGAGGAGGAGACCATCCACGCCGCGCTCGCGCCCGACTCACTGACGAGCTACGTGATGGTCGAGGCGGACGACTACAACATCATCGAGCGCGTGCTCGAGGACATCCCGCACGCCCGCAGCGTCATCCCCGGGGAGTCCGACATCACCGAGGTCGAGCACTTCCTCTCCCCGAAGCCTGACGTCGAGGGCATCGCGGAGGGCGACATCGTCGAGCTCATCGCCGGCCCGTTCAAGGGCGAGAAGGCGCAGGTCCAGCGCATCGACGAGGGGAAGGACCAGGTCACCGTCGAGCTGTACGAGGCGACGGTCCCGATCCCGGTCACGGTGCGCGGCGACCAGATCCGGGTGCTGGACAGCGAGGAGCGCTAGAGAGGCGTTCCTCGGGAAAGCTAACGGGGGATTGCGACCCGCGAGGACCGGTGACGCGGAGCGAACGCGCTCTTCGAGCCCCGGTTCGTTCGCCAGGAGCGCCCGCTGGCCGTCGGCAGAGAATGCGAGGTGGCCGTGCAGAAACCGGGAGGAGGGACAGCATGGTATCGTGGGAAGCACCGTTCCGGGTCGCTGGAAAGGGCACTGGAGTGTGGTAGCCCCCCTAAGTCGCGCCTCCCCCCAACCACGACTTAGGCATCAGAAGGGAACGGATGTGAGAACAAAGGCCGAACTCCCAACTGGTTAGGTATCGATGATGCGCCGACGGTGGTGCTGCTCGTCGGGGCGATCACGGAGAGGCCGTGGTCAGGACTGGACGGCCTCGCCGCCGAGGCGTTCGACGACCGTCTGGAGGTCCGCTTCCTCCTCGATGAGGTCCTTTATCTCCTCGCGTTCGCGCACCTCCTCGGAGCTGGCACCGTAGGCGCGGACGTACTCGGCTCGAGAGTGCTCGTTGAAGGCGTGGCGGATGGCGAGGTAGCCGTCGGGGACGACGACACCACAGACCTTGCACTCGCGGCGCTCGTGGTCGGTGCTCTGATGGACGACGAGGTCCTCGGGCGTGCCGAACCGCTCGCCGCAGCCGTCGATTCCGCATTCCCAGGGCATCGGTTGGCCGGACGTACGCGAGTCCGCTATTTTACTGTTGTCCCCTGGCCGGCAGCGCCTCCGTCAGGTCGACGGCGGCGTCGACTGCGCTCGCGCACTTCTCGATTCGGTCGCGGGCCTCCGGTGCGCTCATGTCGGGGCCGGCGACGCCGAAGGTGACGGGAGTGTCCCGACCGAGCCCCACGTCGGAGAGTCGGCGCGCGGCGGCGTGTGTCACGACCTGGTCGTGGTCCGTGTCGCCGGTGACGACGACACCGAGCACCGCAACAGCGTCGATTCGTTCCTGCCTGGCCAGCCGGTCGGCGGCGAGGGGCGCGTCGTAGACGCCGGGGACGTGGACCGTCTCGGCGACCTCTGCGTCGCGGTCCTCGATGAGTGTCCGCGCTTCGGCTTCTATCTCCGCCGCCAGCTCCTCGTAGAACTGCGCGACCACGAGTCCGAGTGCTGTCATTGCGTCTCGACGCTGCCGGCCGATACACAAGTTCGTTATCGTTCTCAGATTCGGCACGCAATCGTCGCCCGGGACGATTCAGGTGTCGTGGACGGTGGCGGAGACGTGGTCGGGCACTCCGGCACGCCGGTCGGTGATCCGCACCAACAGCGAGTGGATGGCGAGGTCGTCGCCGTACCCACCCGAGGGCTCCTCCACCCGCGCCACGATGTCGAGGCCGTCGTCGGTTCGTTCGATGCGGTCCAGTTCGAGCCACGTCGCGCTCTGTCTGCCGTACTGGACGACCACGAGGAACGACCTCTCGAAGTCGGTGTCGTCGAGGAGATCTGGCGGAAGATGACCCGAGGCGAGAGACCCCATTGCTTCGTCTCTCTCGGTGAACACTCGATGGGCCGTCTCCTTGTATCCGGGCGCTGCCCGGTCACGCGGTTCGAGCACGTCGTACACGACATGGGCTTCTCTCACCGACAGCTCCGCAGGAAGCGACGGCGAGTCGTCGAGGACCGTGCTGGCGCTGGAACAGCCGCCGAGGAGGGATGCGAGGCCGACACCGCCGCCCGCGAGGACCGTTCTGCGACGCATGTCCGGATGGTCGGGACCAGACACCTTGTCGCTTCTCCCGTCACCAGTCGTCGCCGAGTTCGGCCCGCACCTGCTCGTAGCCCGCGTCGTCCGCCCACGTTCGACCCGAGTCCGCGTGCTCGACGACGTACCGGTCGCCGCAGTCGCCACAGCGGTAGCGGCCGGGGTCGGTGACGGTCTTCGAGGCGCGGTAACGGCGGGCGCTCCAGTCGCAGTCGTCGTCCCGGCAGCGGAGCAGATAGCGCGGATCCGCGAACGGCTCGCAGTGACGGGGGGCGTCGACCGCGTCGGCCTGCTGCTTGAACCGGGGGCCGTGGCCCGACTCGCCGAAGCGCTGGAACTCCCAGGCGTGGACGAGTTCGTGGCGGACCGTGGCGGCGACCTCGGCCCAGCCGTGGGCCTGATAGGAGTGCCAGGAAAGGACGATGGTGACGCCGTGGTCGGGGTCGTACCGGCAGGCTCCGGCCCGGCGGCGGGCGTGCTTCGAGACGGTCCAGTCGACCGAATCGAGGTCCACGTCGATGTCGACCGTGCCGGCGTAGGTGCGTGCCCACGCGAGCAGGTCCTCGGGCGTGTCGGGGTCGGGCGCGCCGGTGCTGTCGCTGGCCACGGTGGACTCTCGAAGGACTGGTGCAAAAGCGTTCAGGCTTCGACGACGAAGCCACCGCGTTCGAGCGCCGCGTCGACGCTCGCGTCGTCGTGGACCACGGCGGAGACGGCGGCCGTGATGGCGGCGGGGTCCTCGTGCTGGAAGATGGAGCGACCCATGGAGACGCCGGCCGCGCCGCCGTCCATCGCGCCGCGGACCATCTCGACGGTCTCGCGGTCGCTGCCGCGGGCCCCGCCGGCGATGAGGACGGGGAGCCGGGTCGACTCGCAGACGTGCTCGAAGGACGCGCCGTCGCCGGAGTAGCCGGTCTTCACGAGGTCAGCGCCGAGCTCCTCGGCGAGGCGGACCGCGTGGCCGAGCGACTCGGGGTCGGTGCTGTCGACGCCGGGACCGCGGGCGTACGCCATCGCGAGAACGGGGATACCGAAGCGCGAGGCGGTGTCGGTGACACCCGCGAGGTCCTCGATCTGCTCGGGCTCGTGGTCGCTGCCGACGTTGATGTGGAAGGAGACGGCGTCGGCCCCGGCCCGGATGGCCTCCTCGACGGTGCCCGTGAGGCGCTTGTCGTTCGTGTCCGGGCCGATGGTCGTCGAGGCGTTGAGGTGGACGATGTAGCCCGCGTCGTTCCTGTGGTCGTGGACGCGCGGCGCGATGCCCTTCTGCGTGAGGACGGCGTCGGCACCGGCGCGCGTCACCGCGTCGATGGTCGATTCGATGTCCTTCAGTCCCTGTACCGCACCGAGTGTGATGCCGTGGTCCATCGGCACGACGAGGTGGTTCCCCCGTGTCCCGATGCGACCGAGGCGTGCGCGTGTTCCTGGTGTCGTCATTGGTTGTCAGTAGTTAGCATATCTCATTTATTGGCCTTCCGGTTTCGCCATATCTTCCGCGCCTGCCGTGACGCCCTCGCTGAGTTCGCGGGCCATCGCTTCGAGTCGATCCGGCACGTCGTCCCCGTCGGCGTCGCCGAACTCGGCGACGATGTCGACGAGCGCGCTCCCGACGATGACGCCGTCCGCACCGGCCTCGACGATGTGCCGCGCCTGGTCACCACTCGACACCCCGAAGCCGACCGCCTTAGGGATGTCGTACTGACTGACCTTCGCCAGCGACTCGGCGGTCTGGTCGCTCACGTCGGCCTTCGCCCCGGTGACGCCGAGGCGCGCCTGTACGTAGAGGTAGCCGGAGGACAGTTCGACCATGCGCTCGAGGCGCTCGCCCGCTGTCGTCGGCGCGACGATGAACACGAGGTCGAGCCCGTGCTCGTCGCAGGCCGCTCTGAGGGGGCCGGCCTCCTCGGCGGGCAGGTCCGGGATGACGAAGCCGGAGATGCCGACCTCGGCGGCGCGTGCGACGAACGACTCCGGTCCGTCGCTGTCGCCATACTGGTAGAGCAGGTTGTAGTAGGTCATGCAGACGACTGGCACGTCCACGTCGAGCGATTCCACGAAGTCGAGGTAGACCTCGGGCGTGACCCCCGCTTCCAGCGCGCGAACGACCGAGCCCTGGATGGTCGGTCCCTCCGCGATCGGCTCGGAGAACGGCAGCCCGAGTTCGAGCACGTCCGCGCCGCCGCGGACGAGCGCCTGCACGTACTCGCGGGTGCGCTCGACGCTCGGGTCGCCGACGCAGAGGTACGGCACGAACGCCGGCTCGTCGAAGGCGGCTTCGAGGTCGCTCATCGGCCCACCTCCGAGAACACGTCCATGCTCGGCGCGTTCGACAGCTCGCGCTTCTCCGTCTCCTCGATGACGGATTCGAGGTCCTTGTCGCCGCGCCCGGAGACGTTGACGACCGTCAGCTCGCCCAGCTGCTCGGGGTGCGCGTCGGCGAAGGCGACAGCGTGGGCCGACTCCAGCGCCGGGATGATGCCCTCCTCCTGGGAGAGCAGGTGGAACGCCTCCAGCGCCGCGTCGTCGTCGACGTTCACCGGGGTCACACGGTCGGTGTCGACGAGGTGGGCCAGCTCCGGTCCGACGCCGGCGTAGTCCAGCCCGGAGGAGACGCTGTGGCTCTCGACGACGTTGCCGTCCGAGTCCTGCAGCAGCTTCGTCCGCGCGCCGTGGAGAACACCGTCAGAACCGGTCGACAGGCTCGCCGAGTTCGGCGCGACGCCCGCGTCCTCGTCGACCGCGAGCGAGGAGCCGCCGGCTTCGACCGCGAAGAGGTCGACCGACTCGTCGCCGACGAACTCGTGGAACGCACCCATCGTGTTCGAGCCGCCGCCGGCGCAGGCGACGACCGAGTCCGGCAGTCGCCCGGCCTGCTCCTGCACCTGCTCGCGGGCCTCCTCGCTGATGACCGACTGGAAGGTGCGGACCATCTCGGGGAACGGATGCGGGCCGACGACGCTGCCGATGACGTAGTGGGTGTCCTCGACGTTCGTCGCCCAGTCGCGCATCGTCTCGTTGATGGCCTCCTTCAGCGTGCCGCGGCCGGCCGAGACGGGGTTCACCTCGCTGCCGTTCAGCCGCATCCGGAAGACGTTGGGGCGCTGGCGCTGGATGTCGCGGGTGCCCATGTACACCTCGCAGGGCACGTCGAGGTGTGCTGCCGCCATCGCCGTCGCGGTGCCGTGCTGTCCCGCGCCTGTCTCGGCGACGACCCGCTCCTTGCCCATGTACTTCGCGAGCAGCACCTGCCCGAGCGCGTTGTTCAGCTTGTGTGCGCCACCGTGGACCAGGTCCTCGCGCTTGAGGTACACCTCGGTTCCGAAGCGGTCGCTCAGGCGGTCTGCGCGCTGGAGCGGCGTCGGGCGACCCCCGAAGTCCCGGAGCCGCCGCCGGAACTCGTCCACGAAGCCGTCCTCGTTGCCCAGGACGTAGCGCTCGTAGGCGTCCTCCAGCTCCTGTACCGCGGGCATCAGCGCCTCGGGAACGTACTGGCCACCGTAGCGGCCGAACGTGCCGGGGCGGTCCTCGTCCGTCGTGTCGCCGTCCTCTCGTCGTGTCTCGTCGTTCAGGCTCACGCGTACACCAACTCCTCGGTCGACCTTCGGGGCTCGCCGGCCATAATCGCACTGCCGACCAGCAGGCCGTCGGCACCGGCCTCGCGCATCCGTCTGACGTCCGCGGGCGTCGAGATACCCGACTCCGCGACGAGCGTCACGTCATCTGGAGCCCGGGGCGCGACGCGCTCGAACGTCCCCAGGTCGACTGTCAGGCTGGCGAGGTCGCGGTTGTTCACGCCGACGAGGGTCGCGCCCGCGTCGAGTGCGGTCTCCAGTTCGGTCTCGCTGTGGACCTCGACGAGCGGCTCGAAGCCGCGCTCGCGTGCCGCTGTCACCATCTCGCCCACGTCGTCGACGAAGCGGGCGATGACCAGCGCGGCGTCGGCCTCGACGGCGTCGAGGTGGCCTGGCTCCAGCAGGAAGTCCTTGCGCAGCACCGGGACGTCGACGGCCTCGCGCACCCGTTCGAGGTTCTCGACGCTGCCGCCGAAGTGCTCGGGTTCGGTCAGCACCGAGAGCGCGGTCGCGCCGCCGTCGACCATCGCCCGCGCGAGGTCGACGGGGTCCTCGGTGTGCGTGCCCTCGGTCGTCGGGCTCGTCGGCTTCACCTCCGCGATGAGTGGTACCCGTCCATCCGCGTCGGCCGCCGCGAGCGCGTTCGAGAGTGACGCGCCGTCGACGCTGACCCGGTCGTCGGGCACCGGTCGTCGCGCCGCGGCGTCCAGAATGGAGCGGACGGCGGGCGCGAACTCCTCAGTGGCGTTCATCATCGTACATCAATGTGCTAATCTGTACATAAGACTTGCGTCATCGGTGGCCGCGACTCGATGGGTCCTCACGGGAAGCTTCAAGGCCATCACTGTCCTCGATTGCCCTATGGACGTTGCCGACGACGGCGTCGCCGGTATCTACGCGCGCCACTCGCCGTACCTCGAACGCGACGTACAGCTCGGAGTCGCGAGCGGGCGGGTGATCTCCGTCTCCTTCCCGCGGGAGGCGGACGCCGACGCCGGAGACGACCACCCCGTCCTCGACCGGGTCGGGGAGTACCTCGACGGGGTCAACCCCGTCGACTTCGACGACGTGGAGGTTGCGCTGACGCTGCCGACCGACCAGCGCGCCGTGCTGGAGACGCTCCGCGAGCAGGTGCCCTACGGCGAGGACGTCTCGGTCGCCCAGCTCGCCCGGTTGACGCCCAGCCTCGACGCCGAGGACGACGACGACCTCATCCTCGTGCGCACCGCGCTCGACGCGAACCCGGTGCCGCTCCTCGTTCCCGACCACCGCGTGCGCGACGGGCCGAGCGCCGCCGAACCGCACGTCGAGCAGAAGCTCCGGTCGATAGAGGGGCTCTAGTCGGCCGGAACGTCCGGCTTCCACAGCCCCGTTCGGTCACCCGGGAACCCCGCGGCGACGCAGTCGATTACTACCCCGCCCACTCAACGCCCAGTCCCTCGTGCACCCCGAACTCCAGCGCGTTCACGAGGTAGTGCGCGACGACGACCGTCACGAGACTCCCCGTCAGCACGAACGCGGCGGCCAGCACGAACCCCAGCGCGCCGGTGACGACGACGCCAGCCGGTCCCTGGAGGCCGTGGCCCGCCGCGAACAGCAGCGACGAACCAACCGCGAGCAGCCACGGCGAGACGCCGAAGCCGGCGGCGAGTACGCCGACCATCGCGGCGCGGAACAGCACCTCCTCGAACACCGCGACGAGCGGGAGGACGAGTCCGAGCAGGGCCGCCCACCCCGCCGCGCTCTCCGGTGCGAGGACCGACCGCAGCCGCTCGTCGTACTCGAAACCAGCGCCCTCGGCGACGGCCGCGCCGACCTCGTTGGCGACGTAGAGACCGACGCCGAGGCCGACGCCGGCGAGCACCGGGGCGGGACCGAACGCCGCTGGCGAGAGCCCCATCGCCGTCGCCGGGACCCCGGTTAGTACCGCGGCCCCGAGGATGGCGACGAGGAACAGGCCCTGCGTGATGGCGACGTTCGCGAGCAGCATCCCGGTCGTCATCGCCGCCAGCGGGTCCGTCTCGCGCTCGTCCAGCCACGGCGGGTAGTTCTCGGGCGGGCCGACGGCCGACAGGTCGTCGGTCGTCGACGAGTCGCCCTCGGCCGTCGGTTCGTCCCCGTCGAACTGGTCGGTGGCCGCTCCATCGTCGTCGACGCCGGTGTCATCGTCGGACTCGCCCGGCCGTTGGCGGTGCGGGGACGTCGCCGACGACCCGGTCACCGCCTGCGTCGTCGAGTACGAGAGCAGGAGCATCAGCCCGGTGACGAGCGCGAGCACGGCCGCGAAGGTGGTCGCGTCGAACGACGAGCCGACGGCTGTGGACTGGGAGAACGGGAGAAGGGGGCCGACGGCGAGTGCCGTCGGGCCGGACATCGGCAGTTACTGCGGGCTCGGGGAGCCGCCGGGGCCGATGTCGCGCTCCAGCGCGGAGCCCGTGATGGACTTCAGCCGGTCGACCAGCGAGTCCTTGTCGGGCTCGCCGGCCAGCGCCACGTCCAGCACCTCGCTGATGTGGCTGACCGGGATGATCTCGATCTGGTCCTTGTACTCGTCCTCGATCATCACGTCCTGCTCGTTCGCCTTCGGGATGATGACCCGGTCGAGCCCGGCCTTCGCAGCCGCCTCGATCTTGTGGGTCACGCCGCCGACGGGCAGCACGTCGCCCCGGACCGACAGCGAGCCGGTCATGGCGAGGTCCTGCGCGACGGGCATGTCCTCCAGCGCGCTGATGACGGCGGTCGCGACCGTGATGGACGCGGAGTCGCCGTCGACACCCTGCTGGCCCGCCTGCACGAACTGGATGTGGATGTCCTTCTCCGAGATGTCCTCGTCGGAGAACTTCTTGATGATGGCGGAGACGTTCTGCACCGCCTCCTCGGCCATCTCCTGGAGCTTCCCGGTGGCGATGACCTTCCCGGGCCCCTGCGAGGGGGCGACCTCGGCCATCACGGGGAGGACGATACCGGAGTCCTCGCCCATGACCGCGAGTCCGTTGACGCGGCCGATCACGTCGCCCTCGGAGACGGTCATCTCGTAGTCCTTGCGGCGCTCGATGTAGTTGTCCGCGAGCTGCTGTTCGATGCCACGCGAGCGGCGCTTCGCCTGGATGACGTCGTCGCGCGTGGTCTCGTCGCGGTCCTCGCCGCGGGCGATGTCGCCGGCGACGCGGACCAGTCCACCGAGGTTGCGGAGTTCGAGGGTGAGGTGGCCCTTCCGACCGGAGCGGCGCTTCGCCTCGAGGATGACCTCCTCGGCGGCGTCGCGGGTGAAGTGCGGGAGCCGCCCGTCGTTCTCGACCTCCTGGGCGATGAAGCGGGCGTACTTCCGGCGCATCTCCGGGGTGTCCTCGATGGTGTCGTCCATGTACACCTCGTAGCCGTAGCCCTTGATACGGCTGCGGAGCGCGGGGTGCATGTTCTCCATCGCGTCGAGGTTCCCGGCCGCGACCATGACGAAGTCACAGGGGACGGGCTCGGTCTGGACCATCGCGCCCGAGGAACGCTCGGACTGGCCGGTGATGCCGAACTCGCCCTCCTGGATGGCCGTCATCAGCTTCTGCTGGCTGCGGATGTCGAGCGTGTTGATCTCGTCGACGAACAGCACGCCCTTGTTGGCCTTGTGGATGGCACCGGGCTCGACACGGTCGTGGCTCGGCGTCTCCATGCCGCCGGACTGGAACGGGTCGTGGCGGACGTCGCCGAGCAGCGCGCCGGCGTGTGCGCCCGTCGCGTCCTCGAACGGCGCGGTCTGCTGTTCGGCGTTGTTCACGATGAGGTTCGGGATCATCGAGTCCGTCGAGCGACCGGAGTAGCGGAACGCGAGGTAGACGACACCGGCCGCGAGGATGCCGAGCAGGAGACTGCGGGTGACCACGGCGTAGACGAGGACGACGGCCATGATGATGAGCATCAGGAACGAGCGCATCTGGTTGCGCTTTCTGGCCTCGTCCTTGTACGCCTCGATGATCTGGTCGCCCTTGCCGGCGGGGACCGTGCGGACCTTCGGCTCGTTGCCGTCGTCCGGGTTGTGGTAGACGAGGATGTCCTGGAGGTCCTCCTTCGGGAGGAGCTGGGACATCGCCTTCGCGAGCATCGACTTCCCGGTCCCGGGCGAGCCGATCATCATCACGTGACGGCGCTGCTTGGCCGCCTTCTTGACGATGTCACGGGCGTCGTCCTGGCCGATGACCTGGTCGACGAGTCGGTCGGGGACCTCGATCTCGGACGTGGAGTCGACCTTCAGCCCGCCGAGGAGGTCGTCCTCGGTGATCTCCTCGTCGATCTCCGCTCCGAGGTCCACCTCGACGTCGCTGCCGAGACGGTCGATGTCGGGGCCCTCGTCGTCGATGGTGCCCTCGCCGGCGTCGCCCTCCTCGATGGTCGCGTCGTGGAGGCCGCCGTCGTCCGGGGACCCATCGTCCTCGGGGATCACCGGGTCGAACCCCTCGTCGGGGGCGGGGGTGTCGTCGCTTTCGGGCTCCCGCTCGTCGACAGTCTCCTCGACCGTCGGCGGGGGGCCGTCGTTGGGATCACTATCGTTACTCATGAAACGGGTTGCTACCTGAATTCTGGTGTTTTGTACTGATATACTTTCTCCCTTCTGAAGCCTGCGACGCACGACCGAAAACGGCAGACTCAGGTGTTGGAACGCCCTGATTCGCCGACGGAGGTGTCTCGCCATCCTTATAAACGAACGGGCCGACGGGTTCGCCATGACGCGGGGATTCTACATCGGCCGGTTCCAGCCGTACCACAACGGCCACCACAGCATGGTCGAGACCATCGCGGGGGAGGTCGACGAGCTCGTCCTCGGCATCGGGAGCGCGGGCGACTCCCACTCCGAGCACGACCCGTTCACCGCCGGCGAGCGCATCATGATGCTCACGAAGTCGCTCGTCGACTCCGACCTCGTCACCTACGCCGTCCCCATCGAGGACCTCGACCGGAACTCCGTCTGGGTGAGCCACGTCCAGAGCATGTGCCCCACCTTCGACGTGGCGTACTCGAACAACCCGCTCGTCATCCGACTGTTCGAGGAGGCCGGCATCGAGGTGCGCCAGTCCCCGATGTTCAACCGCGACGTGCTGGAGGGCACCGAGGTCCGCGACCGCATGGTCGACGGCGGCGACTGGGAGTCGCTGGTACCCGACCCCGCCGTGGAAGTCATCCGCGAGATCGACGGCGTCGAACGAATCCAGATGGTCGCGGATTCGGACACGAACGCGGAGTAGTCGCAGTCAGAGCAGGCCGAGCCGTTCGCTCGCGTCGCTGAAGTTGAGAACTCGTTCTTCGCTGGCCGTGTTCGAACCCTCCATTCGACAGCGTTCGTCGGTTCCCGGGTCGAACTCCCCGTCCCCGTCGACGTCGTCGTAGATTCCGGTTCGCACCCTGTGGGTGCCGTCGTACGTTCTGTCGAGTTCGAAGTCGACGTAGTCCGCGGCGATCCCGTGCGCCGCTGTCGACTCTGGTTGCACGGCGACCGGCGACCCGTCTCCGACACCACCACAGTTATTCTCCCGCGTCCGGCAGTACTGCCCATGATAACGCTCTCGTCGGACTTCGGCTCGCCGTACCCCGCGGCGATGCGCGGCGTCGTCCTCGACCGCTGCGACGCGCGGCTGGTCGACGTGAGCCACGAGTTCCCCCGGCACGACGTGCGGGCGACGGCGTTCTGGCTGTGCGAGACGCTGCCGTACTTCCCGCCGGCGGTCCACTGCGTCGTCGTCGACCCCGGCGTCGGCACCGACCGCGACGCCGTCGTCGTCCGGGTGGGCCGGCACGCGCTCGTCGCGCCGGACAACGGGGTCGTCCTCCCCGTGGCGCGGGCGCTCGCGGGCCTGGATCCCGGCGAACCGCTCGCCGACGCGACGCACCAGACGGTCGCGGCGTACGTCGTCGACGACGCCGACGCGGCCTCCAGCACGTTCCACGGCCGGGACGTGTTCGCGCCGACCGCGGCGCGGGTCCACGAGGTCGGCGTCGCCGCCGTCGGCGGGATGGAGGGCGTCGAGGCGACCGACGTGGCCGACCTCGTGGACTGCACGCTTCCTGCAGCGACCGTCGAGGGGGACCGTGCGGTCGGCGAGGTGCTCGTCGTCGACGACTTCGGCAACGCGGTGACGAACGTCCCCGGCGGCTTCCTCGCGGACGCCGACGCGGTGACGGTCAACGGCGAGCGCGTCCCCGTCGGCGAGACCTTCGCGGCGGTGCCCGAGGGCGAGCAGCTGGTCACGGTCGGGAGCCACGGCAACGTCGAGTGCGACGTGAACCGAGGCCGGGGCGACGAGGCGTTCGGGCTCGCGCCGGGCGACGGGGTGACCGTCGAGCGATGCTGACGCCCTTCGCGGCGATGAACGCCGTCGGCACGGTCGCGTTCGGCGTCGCCGGCGCGTCGAAGGGCGTCGACGCGGACCTCGACTACCTCGGCGTGACGGTGCTGGGCGTCGTGACCGCCCTCGGGGGCGGCATCACCCGCGACCTCCTCGTCGGGCGCGTCCCGTCGGCGCTGACGGCCGAGACGGACGTGCTCCTCGCGCTCGCTGGGGTCGGACTCGCCATCGCACTGGTCCGGGCCGAGCGCGGGCGCATCGCCGACTCGCCGCTGCTGACGATTCCGGACGCCGTCGGGCTGGCGGCGTTCACCGCCACCGGGGCCATCGTCGGCGTCGAGGCGGGCCTGTCGCCGTTCGGCGTCGTCGTCTGTGCGACCCTGACCGGGGTCGGCGGCGGGGCCATCCGGGACGTGCTCGCCCAGGAGGTGCCGTTCATCCTCCACGAGGACTTCTACGCGACGTGTGCCATCGCCGGCGGGACCGTGTTCTGGGCGCTCTGGACCGTGGACATCGCACCGCCGGGACCGACCGTCGCCTGCGTCGTCGTCGCGCTCGGGCTCCGGCTCGTCGGGATGCGCCGAGGCTGGTCGCTGCCGACGGTCAGGTGAGTCGGTCGGTAGAACTGTCGTCCGTCGGACGCGTACGGCTGTTCCGGACCGGCCTGCCGGGGCCGGTCGACCGCGTGGTCAGCTCGCGGCGATGACGTCGTCGATGCGGAGGATCATCGTCGCGGCCTCGGTTGCGGACTCGACGGCCTCGCGCTTCACGTCGGCGGGGTCGAGGATGCCGTAGGCGAGCGGGTCGTCCACGCGGCCGGTCTCACCTTCGCTGATGAGGCCGACGACGTCCCCGTCCTCGCGACGGGCGCGCAGCGAGACGAGCGCGTCGATGGGGTCCATGCCGGTGTTCTCGGCGAGCGTGCGCGGGATGATGTCGACCGCGTCGGCGAACGCCTCGACGGCGAGCTGCTTGCGGCCCTCGATGCCGGAGGCCGCGTCGCGGACTGCCGCCGCGATGGCGAGTTCGGTTGCCCCGGCACCGGGCAGCACCTCGCCGGACTCGACCGCGACGCTGACCACGTCGAGTGCGTCCTCGAGCGTGCGCTCCAGCTCGTCGACGACGTGCTCGGTGCCGCCGCGGACGAAGACGGTCACGGAGCTGGCGGCTGCACCGCCCTCGACGAAGGTGAGCTGGTCGTCGCCGACGCGGCGCACGTCGATGGCGTCGACGTGGCCGAAGTCGTCGGATTCGATGTCGTCCAGTGCGCCGACGCGGCGTGCGCCGGTCGCGGTGGCGATGGCGCGTGCGTCGCTGTTCGAGAGGCCTTCGAAGGCCAGCACGCCCTCCTCGGCGAGGAAGGATGCCACCCGGCCGTCGATGTCGTCGGTCGCGAAGACGACGTCGGCGTCGGCGTCGGCGATGGTCTTCGCGTACTTGCGGAGCTCGGACTCCTCGGCGTCCATCGCCGCGGTGAGCTGGTCGACGGACGTGACCTGGTACTCGGCGTCGATGTCGGCCGTGCGGACGTCGAGCTCGACGTCGAGGACGAGCACCGAGGCGTCGGTGACGTGCCTGGGCATCTCGTCGTGGACGGGCTCCTCGTCGACGATGATGCCCTCGACGAGCTCGGTCGCGTTCGAGGACGCGCCGACCTTCGTGAACACGCGCACGTCGTCGCGGTTCACGTGGCCGTCCTCGTCCTCGACGTGGCGGATCGCGGAGACAACGGTCTCGGCGAGCTGGTCGGCGGTCAGGCCGCCGGTCCCCTTGCCGGTCATGCTGGACTCGGCGACCTTGTGGAGGGTGTCGTCGTCGACCGTCGCGTCGAGCACCTGCTCGTCGATGGCCTCGCGGGCGATGCGTGCGGCCTCGTAGTAGCCCTCGACGATGGTCGTCGGGTGGACGTCGTTCTCAAGCAGGTCCTCCGCCTGCGCGAGGAGCTGGCCCGCGAGGACGGCTGCGGTCGTGGTCCCGTCGCCGACGGCCTCCTCCTGCGTCTCGGCGACCTCGACGAGCATCTGCGCGGCGGGGTGCTCGATGTCCATCTCGGTCAGGATGGTCGCGCCGTCGTTCGTGATGACCACGTCGCCCGTCGAGTCGACGAGCATCTTGTCCATACCGCGGGGTCCGAGCGTGGTCCGTACGGCCTCGGCGACCGCCTTGCCGGCGGTGATGTTCGAGGACTGGGCGTCCCGGCCGTGTGTGCGTTGTGAGTCCTCGGCCAGGATGAACATCGGTCGGTTGCCCATGCCTCGCTGTGCGAAATCTGCTGATGACATGCTCTGAAACCTCGGCATTAGATTGTTTCTTCTTCTATATAATATTTTTGTGTGGGCAGCACCGCTTGCTTGCGATTAGCACGAAGCTACCAGAACACGTACCCGAGTTCGGGTTGTGTGGGTACCCAGTCGGTACGCACCGTCCCTCCGGCGATGGGGTTTACGATTATTGTAAACTTTGGTGGCGATGCTGGCGGCGCAACCGGGTGGCGCGGAGCAACCGAGTGCCGCGCGGCTGGCGGGGCTGTGCGAGCACAGCGAGCACCGGAGGAGGCCCACGACCGTCGAACTGGCCGCGGCTGTAGCCGCATCAGCCATACCGTGCTAACGGCTCACACTCGGACCGGTATCAAGAAATACGAGGCGCTGTAACGGAGGGTAGATGCTGGAACTGGAGCATCGCTTTCGGGTGGTCGATGTCCACGTCCAGCTGCCAACAGACGAGTACGGCACGACGGGGGCTCACACGACGACGCCGGAGACGGTCGAGCGCGAGATGCGGCAGGCGGGCGTCGTGCGCGCGGTGACGTTCCCGGAGCCCCGGCCGGACGAGGGCTCGTACCTGACCGCGAACAACGCCGTGGCGCGCCACAGCGTCGACCGGCCGTTCCTCGCGTTCGCCCGGCTCGCGGGGCCGCGCGACCCTGGCGCGGGCGCGTCGAGCCGGCTGCGGAATCTGGCGGCGTCGCGCAAGGAGTACCACGCCACCCCGGAGGACGTCGAGCAGTACGCCTACGATGACCGGTTCCACGGGTTCGTGGTCGACCCGCTGCACGACGGGCTCCCGGACGACGCGGTCGTGGCGGAACTCGGCGAGGTCGGACTTCCGGTGCTGGTCCGGGCCGGGACCGCGTTCCCGCCGGATGCGGTCGAGCGGACGCTGCTCGGGCGCGGCTTCCCGGTCATCCTCGCGCACTTCGGCGGCTACCCGCTGGACCGCGAGGCGACCGAGCGGACGATCGAGCTGCTGGACAGCCACGACGACGTGTACGTCGACACGAGCTACGTGCGGTTCCGCGAGCCGATGGAGCGCGCGCTGCTGGAACATCCCGACAGGGTGCTGTTCGGGTCCGGTGCGCCCGCGGTCCACCCGAACGTGGGCGTGATGGAGCTGTTGACGCTCGACGTCTCGGAGGACAAGATGCGCCGTGCCTTCTCGAAGAACGCGGTCCGGGTGGTCGACGGGCTCGCGCCCGAGGCGATGGACTGAGGCGGGAGTCGTCGTCAGTCGGCCGTCCCGGCGATATCGTACCGACAGACAGCGCGGTCAGCGCGCGTGGAGACGCCGTTCGGATTTCTGCGGGGTGAACGGTCGGCCTTCCGCGCGGAGAGGCCGTCCTTCGCGCCGACGGCGAGGCCCTTCGCGACGGCGCGACCGCTCCCCAGCCACTCGGAGGGTGCCCGGTTCCCGGTGACGACGTCGCGCAGGGACGAGACGCCATCGCCGAGTGCGTCGGTGAGCGTTCGACGGGCCACTGTCGGGCGGACGCCGTAGTTCTTCACCATGCGGTAGGCGAGTGCCCGGTACTTCCACTCCCAGTCTTCCGGCTCGCGCCCGCCGTCGGTCTCGTACTCGCCGCGAACGCACATGTCGCTGCGCCAGTCCAGGTCGTAGCGCATGACCGCAATCCGGTGGGCGGCGTCGCGGGCACCGCCGGTCTGCAGGTACTCGTCGAAGCCGTCGAGTGCGGTGAGGGCACCGCGTCGGAACGCGGCGTTGTCGCCGTTGAAGTAGGCGACCGAGCGGCCGGCGATGGTTCGGCGCTCCTCGCTCTCGGTGGTCATGCCGGCGGGGACGGTCCGGTGGGTCGGGCCGGTGACGACGTCGGCACCCTCGTCCAGCGCCGCGACGAGCGCGTCGTGCCACGACTCCTCGACGGCGAGGTCGTAGCTGACGAACGCGACGACGTCACCGCTCGCCACCTCGAAGCCGGCGTTCCGGGCGACGTTGACGTTGCGTTCGCTGATCTCGACGAGGGTGTCGACGTCGTCCCGGGCCCTGACCATCCCGGTCGTCCCGTCGGAGGAGGGGCCGTTGACGACCACCACCTCGGCCGATGGGGCGACGCTCGAGAGCGCGTCGAGCGAGTTGTGGAGTCGGTCCCGACCGTTCAGGGTCGGAACGACCACCGAGAGGTCCATGTTCGACCCATACCGTAGCGATAGTTAAAAACAGGTATGACGGACCGTCAATCTGTCTTTCATTCTACCGTGGCGTTCCAGTACGAAACCGACGCGAGACGTTCGAGCCCCCGTACCCCGAGGATACTCGTGTCGGCGGAACGGAACGTCCGTGCGACGCTGCCGGGTATCTGCCGGTAGAAACCGTAGGGGAGCACGAAGTCGTGGTCCTCCTGGGCGAGTCCGAGGCCTGCGCTGTCGAGCAGCGACTCGACCTCGCCGCGGGAGTAGAGCCGCGACCCCATCGGCAGCGCCCAGTTGTAGATGCTCCGCGTCGAGAAGCGGTTGAACGTGTCGAAGAACACCTGGTCCTTCGAGACGCGCTGCATCTCGGCGAGGAACGACGCTGGGGTGTCGGCGAGATGGAAGAAGCGCATCGCCATCACGGCGTCGAAGTGGTCGTCGGGGAACGGGAGGCGCGCGGCGTCGCCACGCATGAACTCCAGGTGGTCCGCGACCCCGGCCGCGTGAGCCTTCTTCCGGCCCTGTTGTAGCATCTCGGCGGAGATGTCGAGGCCGACGATGTCGGCTCCACGTTCGGCCAGCATCACGGTGAACCGGCCGGTCCCGCAGGCGATCTCGAGCACGTCCTTCCCGTCGACCGGGCCGATGGCTTCGAGGACGGCGCGCTTCTCGCGGCGGTCGATGAGACGACCGCCGCCCGAGAACCGCTTCTCCTCGTACTCCTCGGCGACCTCGGCGGTCTGGTACCACTCCTGGCCCTTCACACTGTCCGTTGCTACTTCCTCGGTGGGATAAAACGATGTTGGAGTCGTCCGGCGACACAACTGTTTTGCGGAATGTGAACGTATCACAAGGCATGCCCACCTGTGCACACTGCGGCCAGTCGGTCCCGATCGACGAGCTCGTCAGGCACGAACACGAGACGCGCGTCGTCGTCCACTGCCCCGACTGCAACTGCGTGCTCGGCCAGTACCGCGACCCGAGCCTGCGCTCGCGGTGAGCGTCGAGCCGGCCGCGTCCGGGCTCGTCCGCCCGGCTCAGTTCGCGATGACCCGCTCCGGCCGGATGCGGATGACGACGCGCTCGCCCTGCTCCTCGCCGTGGTTCGGGTACTCGTCGAGGTCCATGTACCGCCCCGCGAGCTCGTCGGCGTGCTCGTTCGCACCCTCGGCCGACACCGATACCACCTCGCCCTGCACCGACAGATAGCGGTACGGGTCGTCGGGGTCGCTCATCTCGATGCCGACCCTCCGGTCCCTGCTCACGTTGCGCTCCTTCCGCCGGCCGCGAGCCGTGTTCACCAGCACGTGGTCCGACTCCGCGTCGTAGTCGACCCACACCGGCGTCACCTGCGGTGTACCGTCGGGCATCAGCGTCGCGAAGTGTGCGAACGTCTTCTTCTCGAACAGGTCCCGGTGGGAGGGCGGAATCTCGGCCATACCCCGGGTTCGCGTCCCCACCGGAAAAGCTGGGCTGGTATCGTCTGGCATGGTATATTAACACTTAATATTGTCTCAACAATACCAACCTACCTATAGCCAACCCTTAACACGTGGTTCCCGCTTTCCGTCTGTATGAGCATGAGTACCGCCGACGACCGTGCAGACGATGCCGAAGAACTCCTCTCCGACGCGGAGTACCGGGAGCGCCTCCGCGAGCTCCCCCCGAGCGCGAAGCTCGTCTCCAAGGTGCTGGAGACGGAGTCCCCGCTCTCGCAGGGGCAACTCGCCGAGGAGTCGCTCCTCCCCGACCGCACGGTCCGGTACGCGCTCAACCGGCTCGAGGAGGCCGGCCTCGTCAGCTCGCGCTACAGCTTCCAGGACGCCCGGAAGCAGGTCTACTTCCTCAACTGCTGAGTCGCGACCGCTTTTGTCGTTCGCGCCCGTTCAGCCACCCGTGAGCGACATCGCCACCATCCCGGTCGAGGTGCCGACACGTGCGCCCTCCGGCCGGACGAACACGTACCTCCTCGGCGACGACCCCGCCGTCCTCGTCGACCCCGCCGCCCGGAGCGACGAGCTCGACGCCGCCGTCGCCGAACGGTCTGTCGGTCACGTCGTCGTCACCCACACCCACCCGGACCACGTCGGCGCTGTGGGTGAGTACGCCGCCGAGACCGGCGCGACGGTGTGGGCACGCCACGGCCGCACGGAGCGCTTCGTCGAGGCGACCGGCGTCACGCCCGACGGGACGCTCCGCGACGGGGACACGCTCCCGAAGACCGACGTGACCGCCGTCGAGACGCCCGGCCACGCACCCGACCACCTCGCCTTCGAGACCGACGCGGGCCTCGTCTGTGGCGACCTCGCGGTCGCCGAGGGCAGCGTCGTCGTCGGGTGGCCCGAGGGCGACCTCCGCGCGTACCTCGGGAGCCTCCGCCGGGTGTACGCCCACGACCCCGACCAGCTCTTTCCGGGCCACGGGCCCGCCGTCGACGACCCGCGGGCGACCTGCGAGCGGCTCATCCGTCACCGGCTCGACCGCGAGGCGCGCGTGCTGGCGGCCGTCGAGAACGGAGCGACCCGTATCGGTGACGTCCTCGACGCCGCGTACGACAAGGACCTGACCGGCGTCCGCGACCTCGCGCTCCGGACCGTCGAGTGCCACCTCCGGAAGCTCGCCGTTGAGGGACGGATCCGGTGGGACGGGCGCAGGGTCGACAGCGGCGGCCCCGACTGATCTATCCCCGCCAGGAGTCCCAGGTTCGTGTCCGAACCGACGTTGCTCGCCACGGTCCTCTTCGTCGCCGCCGTTGCGGCGGGCGGGGGCTACTACGACGCGACGAAGAACAGCACCCACAGAGCCATCGTCTGGGCCGGTATCACCTTCCTGTCTGCCCCCATCGGAATCATCCGCTACAGGCGGAACGACATCCACAGCACCGACGCCGGCGGCTACTGACCGCCGAGCGCAAGCGTTTCCCGCGTGCGGTGCCCACCTCTCGACGACCGAATGGACTCCCTCGAATCGGAACTCGACCGCGCCCGCGACCTCGCCGTCGGCGACCTCGCCGACGCCATCGAGCGCATCGGCTTCGAGTGCACCCGCTGCGGGGCCTGCTGCACCGCCGAGGCCGACGACCCGCACACCGCGACGGTGTTCCCCGACGAGGTCCGCGACCTGCAGGACGCCACCGACTACGACTTCCGCGACGTGGCCCGACCGATGCCCTACGGCCTCACCGAGACAGACGATGGCGGCGTCGAGGGCGAGACGTTCGAGTGGGCCCTCCAGACCGACTCCTGTGGCGACTGCACGTTCTACGCCGAGGACGACGACGGCGTCGGGGCGTGTACGGTCCACGACGACCGGCCGCTCGTCTGTCAGACCTACCCGTTCAGCGTCGCGCTCGCCGGCACCAGCCAGCCCATGGGCGAGGCCGTCGACGAGCACGGGGTGGTGCGCGCCCACGAGTGCGAGGGGCTCGGACGGGACATCTCGCGCGAGGACGCGGAGGCGCTGGCGGCGACGCTCAAGGAACGGGCGGTTCGAGAGCTGGAGGAAGCTATCGGGGTCAGAGATGCGTACGAGCCCACCCGTCCCGAACCGGGCTCGGTGGTCGTCCACGACAGCGAGGGTGCGAAACGGCCGGACGGGTCGGCGTACGAGCGCTAGAAGGTGTCTTCGATTATCTCGCCGACGGCGAAGTTGGACTTGACCTCGGTGACCTCTATCTTCACGCGCTCGCCGACCTCCGCACCTGGGACGATGATGACGTAGCCACGCTCGACGCGGGCGATGCCGTCGCCCTGCTTGCCGATGTCCTCGATCTCGACGTAGCGCGTCTCGCCGATCTCGACCGGCGGCTGGGGCTCCGAGGGTGCCGTATCGCGGCTCTCGGTCTCCTCCGTGGTCTCCTCTCGTTCTCGCTCGATGAGCGCGACCCGGTACGTCTCGCCGGGTTCCACCGACCCGGTGTCCACCTCCTGTCTCGGTACCTCGACGACGTAGGAACCGTCCTCGACCTCGACCTCCGCGCTGAACAGACACAGTAGCTTATCAGATATCTCCACAGTGAACCTCCACCAGAGTACTGGAACGGGTGGGTATTAGAATTACCGTTGCGTCGTGGAATCAAACGGCACGCACCGGACCCGACCGGCGTCGGAGCCGACGGTCGGCCCTCAGTCCGCGCCGGACCCCGACGAACTGCCGGCGTACTTCCACAGGTCCACGTCGGCCGACACCTCTTCAGTGGAGGTGTACGGGCGGTTGACGACGATGTCGCCCGCCGTCCCCTTGCCGATGCCGGGGATGGCGGTCAGCTCCTTCATCGACGCCTCGTTGAAGTCCAGCGGGTACGGCACGCCGGTCACGGACCGGTAGCCGTGGCCCACGACGGCCACGTCGATGGTGCGGCCGAGTTCGCGCTCGCCCGGCAGCCCGACGAGCAGGGGGTAGGTACCGAGCTGCCGCCCGAACGTCGTGCCGTCCTCGTGGTACTCCAGGTGGACGTCCGGGAGCACCGTGCCGGGCGGGGCGAGGCGCTGCAGCATCGGGTTGTCTATCTCCTCGCGCACCTGCGTCTTGTACCGCTTGAACAGCGACTTGTGCTCGTGGGCGATGTGTGCGCCCTCGCTGTTCATCTCCGTCCCCGCGAACGTCATCACCTGCCGGATGTTCACCCGGCGGAGCATCAGCCCCGCGTCGTACACGCGCTGGAGGAACTGTTGGTTCAGCTCGTACGTCTCCTCGCGCTCGTCCTTCAGCCCGTGCAGGAGGTTGATTCCGGGGAGGAGCTTGGGGAGCCGCCGCGGCGCGTCGGGGCCGGTCGACGGGCCGGTGCCGGGCTCGTCGCCCGGTCGCCAGCCGCCCTCCTCGTTGACGATGCGGACAGCCTGGAAGCACTCCTCGGCGGTGACGTTGAGGTTGTTCGCCTCCTGCACGACGGGGTCCGCGGATTCGAGCCCGAACGCGGCCGTGTCGCCCGGCGTGTTGTGCTTCGCGATGACGCGGATGCCCTCGCGGGACAGCTCCGGCCACTCGACGACCGTGATGGGGTTCATGTTGTCGAGGTGGAGCGTCCCCAGGTCGGGGGCGACCTCGCGGATCCCCCCGTAGAGCTCCCGCAGCGCGTCGGGGTTCGGCTTCTCGCCGTCGCCGCCGTAGGCGAGGATGTCGGCCTGCCGGCCCAGCCGGAAGTGCCGCGCGCCGCGGTCGTACAGCTCCCCGACCTCGCTCACGACGGAGTTGGGCGAGCGGAACGACGGGTCGCCGTACAGCGGCTCCGTGCAGAACGAGCACCGGTACGGACAGCCCCGCGAGGTCTCCATCTCGCAGATGAGGTACTCGGGGTGGTTCGGGTGCTGCTCGACGACGAACGCGCCCTTCGACGCCCAGCGGTCGATCTCCCGGTTGTCCCGCATCCGGTTGTCGAACCCCTCCAGCCCGCTCTCGACGAGGTCGTACGCCGCCGCCTCCACGTCGCCCTTCGCCACGAAGTCGTAGTCCAGGTCGTCGCGCTCGGTCTCCGTCGCGCCGGCGTTCTCGTCGCCGACGCCGAACTTCACCGGGCCGCCCATCAGCGTCGTCCCGTCGGCGGTCCACGCGATCTCGCGCACCTCGTCCGGCTCGGCGGGCTTCCCGCCGACGTACTTCCCGGGAACGGTCATCCCGCCCAGGTAGCAGACGAGGTCGGCGTCGGCGACGTCCGCCCACAGCATCCGGTCGTCGCGCAGCTCGTCGATGGTGTGGTACGTGATGCGCTCCGCGGGGACCCCGGCGTCCACGAGCGCCCCGGCGGTGTACCGGGGGTACGTCGAGATATAGGGCGGCACCCCGAAATGTGCCGGTTCGTCGACGTAGCCGTCGACGATGGTCACGTCGAGCGTGGCGGGGTCGGTCATGGAGCGAGGTTTCGTCTCGACGGGGAAGAAGTTGACTACACGCGGTCGGGCTCAGACGTAGATGTAGCCCTCACGGTGGTCGTAGTGGTCCTCGTCGGGCTCGAGGGCTTCGGCGGAGCGGGTCGCCCCGTAGGTTGCGACCGCCGCGACGACGGCGTCGAGGGCGTCGCCGCCGGTGTCCCCCGCTGCGTCGTCCCTGATGGATTCGGTGATTTCGACCGCGGGTTCTCCCTGTTGCAGTCCCTGGAGGTTCCGCTCTCGTCTGCGCCGTTCGGTCTCCTCGCCACCCTTGTACCCACTCCGGTAGAGTCCGAGGCGACCCAGCGTGCCGGCAGGGTAGGCTTCCAGAACGATCGGCCCGTTGGCGGAGTCGGTGTCGTCTCCCGTCTCCATCGGTGCGAACGTCACCGCGTCGCGAATCTCGGAGAGGACTGATACGATGCCGTGGTATGTGATGTACTTCCCGACGATGCCGTACGGCGGCTGTGCGCCGACGGTCGCGTCCGTCTCGCGCTTGCAGTGGACGCAGTCGGCCTCGTCGTTCTCCCGGGCTCGCTGACTGCCCCATGCGCTCAGCGACCGAGGGTCGTCGACCTCGTCGTGGTCCCACTCGTCGGGGAGTGGGAGCCCGTCGGGGAATCTCTCGACGAATGCGCTCCAGTTCTCGAACTCGGCCCCGAGGACCGCCGTCGGCAGACCGAACGGGAAGTCGAGCCCGACCGCGGCGTCGGTTCCGACCCGGTACTCGTCACCGTCGTCGGCCACCCACGGCTTCTCGCCGGAGAGGAACTCGACCAGAGCAGACAGGGCCTCGTCGCGGCCTGTCGGACCGCCGTCGAACGCGGACGCGACCGTCTCGCAATCGTTCACGTGCACCCCGTCGCTGTCGACGGTTCCGCGAGCCAGCCACGTCTTCCTCCCGGCGTCCCGTTTGCCGGCACCGAAGTCCACCCCGTACACCGTCGACGCGAGCCCGGTCATCGTCCACGCCGCCGGAACGCGACCACACACGCGACGAGCGCGACCAGCGTGCCACCCACGCCGAAGCCGGGCGTCGGACCACCACTGCCGTCGGCCGTCGCCGTGGCCATGCCCAGGGTCGGTGTCGCGGTCTCGGCGACCAGCGGGTCGGTTCCCGCTTCGAGTTCGGTCGCGTCGTCGACGCCGTCGCCGTCGGTGTCCGCGGCGGTCGGGTCGGTGCCGTGCTGGTTCACCTCGGTGCCGTCGTCGAGGCCATCGCCGTCCGTATCGACGACGGTCGGGTCGGTGCCATGCTGGTTCACTTCGCTGCCGTCGTCGAGGCCGTCGCCGTCGGTGTCCGCTTCACGCGGGTCGGTCGCGCCGTCGAACTCCGCTCCGTCCGAGAGTCCGTCGTCGTCCGTGTCCACGGCGGTCGGGTCGGTGTCCGACTCGTGGGCCTCGGTTTCGTCGGTGAGGCCGTCCCCGTCGGTATCGGCGGCGGTCGGGTCCGAGCCGATGCGCGCCTCGGCCCTGTCGCTGAGTCCGTCGTCGTCCGTGTCGGCGAGCGTGGGGTCCGAGCGTCCCGCCAGTTCCTCGTCGTCGGTGAGGCCGTCACCGTCGGTGTCGGCGGCGGTCGGGTCCGTCCCGAGCGTCTCGACCTCGCGCTCGTCGGCGAGGCCGTCCTCGTCGCTGTCGCTGGAGAACGGGTCCGTCCGGGCGGCGCGCTCCTCGGCGTCCGTCAAGCCGTCGTCGTCGGAGTCCATCGTGGTCGGGGCCGGTGTCGTGAACAGGTCGGGCTCCCGGGGAACCGTCGGGACCGCGCTCGTCAGGACGTACTCGTCGAGCCAGCTCCCGAGGTCTGCCCCGCCGACGAGCTGGACGTACGAGCGGAACGTCTCGTAGTCGACCCGCTCCGGTTGGCTGTTCATGAGGTAGAACACGTCGGCGAGCGAGTACCGGTCGTCGGACCGTTCGCGGATCTCGGCGTCGAGTGCGGCGAGCACCCGAGCCCCCTTCGTGTAGCCGACGCCCTCGTCGTGGCTCTCGGCCAGCACGCGATCGGCGTCCCGGTCGAGGGAGACCGAACTGTGGAACGCGGAGAAGCCGGTGGCACCCCGTCGGTAGGTGAGCAGGGCGGCGTAGTACTCGGCGCTGGCCTCGGTGAACCAGCTCGTCTCGGGCGTGGTGGTGTAGCGCTGTTGGACGTGGACGTACTCGTGCACCCAGGTGTTGCCCGGGTCGTCGACCGTCGAGCCGCGCGACGCCCAGAAGTCGCTCCCATCGGGGTGGAGGCCGCCACCGCGGATCGGTTCCGGTGCGGCGAACGCGTGGACGGTTCCCGTCTCCCCACCGACGTCCAGTGTCCGCATCGCGTGGGTGATGCTGCCCGTTATCCGTGCTGGCTCGGCGGCGAGCTCGGCGTCGTCCGGGACGACGAGCGTCACCGTCCGGCCGTCGACGCTCGCGTTGTAGTGTTCGTACGGGCCAGCGAACGCGACGGTGTCGCCGACGGCGAAGTCCGGCGCGAGGGTCGTCCGCGTCCGGAACCGGTCGCCGTGCTCCCACATCTCGTGCCAGCTCTGTGTCTCGGTGCTGTAGTACCGGACCGTGGCGAAGTACTCGAACAGTGCCCAGTCCGCCGTCTCGACGAAGTCCAGATCGCCGAACTGCTCGCTCGTCTCGTTGGTCGGCATCTCGACGGTGATGCTCGGCTCGGGCGTCTCCCCGTCCCACCGGTAGAGCGTCTCCGCGCCGTAGCCCTGGACGATGCCGGAGCGGTCGACGACGGTCGGCTCGCCGTGGGTGTTGATACGAAGACGACCCAGGTCCCGCCCGAGTTCGAACGTGAGCGTGACCCTGACCGTACCTCTGTCCGTCGGCGTACGGTCGACGGCGACCGAGGCGATGACACCGACCTGCTCGTCGTCGGGCGCTGGCGATTCGGCTGCGAGGTGGTTCGTGCTCCCGGTTCGGTCAGTGGGGACGGCGGCCACTGGCACGGAGAGTGTCGCGACGATGACGAGGACTGCGGCGACCAACCGTGTTCCTTCCATTGATTCAATCTTCCACAAACAGGAGAAAAACGTTCCGGCCGACTCCCCCTGGCACTTCGATGGTGGGGCTGCTGGTTCGCATCAGGAGCGACGACGGGAGCGCATCACCAGGACCACACAGCCGCCGAGCGCGACCACTCCCCCAGCTACGCCGAACCCCGGCGACCCACCCGACGCCGTGGCAGACGTACCCGTCGCCATCCCGGGGGTGCCGGTCGGCGCAGTCGTCGCCACCGTGGTCGGGGTCGGTTCCGCGGTCCTCGTCTCGGGCTCCTCCCCGGTCGGGTCCATGCCCTGCGCGACGGCCTCCCCGTCAGAGATGCCATCGCCGTCCGTGTCGGGGTCGGTCGGGTCGGTGTCCGACTCGTGGACCTCGGTGCCGTCGTCCAGCCCGTCGTCGTCGCTGTCCACGTCGGTCGGGTCAGCGCCGCGGTCGACCTCGGCCGCGTCTGGGAGTCCGTCGCCGTCGGTGTCGGGGTCGTTCGGGTCGGAGCCGACGGTCCGGACCTCGCGGCTGTCGTTCAGGCCGTCGTCGTCGGTGTCGACGGCGAACATGTTGCTCCCGGCGCGTTTCTCCTCGGCGTCGGTCAGACCGTCGCCGTCGGCGTCGCGCTCGGGCCGCGTCGGGGAGTCGTACAGCGAAGCGTTGTCGGGGATCTCCGGAACTGACTCGGTGCGGGCGTACTCGTCGAGCCACTCGCCCGCGCTCTCGCCCCCGGCGGCGACGACGTACTCGCGGAGGTCGTAGTACGTGACGCCGCCGCGGTGGCTGTTCACGAGGTAGAACACGTCGGCGAGGCTGTAGTTGCCGCCGGAGCCCCGTCGGATCTGGGCGTCCAGCCCGGCGAGCACGCGGCTGCCCTTCGAGTACGGCGCGTAGTCCGAGGTCCAGTGGATGTCGTTCACGAGGACCGAGTCGGCGTCACGGTCGGTCGAGACGGCGTCGTGGAACGCGTCGAAGTCGATGCGGCCCTCGCGGTAGGTCAGGAGGGCGGCGTAGTACTCGGCGCTGGCCTCCGTGAACCAGCGCATCTCTGAGTTCGGGGCGAACCGCTGGCGCGTGTGGAGGTACTCGTGGACCCAGACATTGTCCGCGGTCTCGGCCTGCATGTCCTCGTGGACCCAGAGGTCGGTCGGGCCGGCCTGGATGCCGCCGCGGCGGATGGGGTCGGGCGCGACGAACAGCCGGATGTCACGCTCACTCCCGGCCACGTAGAGCTCGTCCATCGCGAACGACACCGACTCGAAGACGGTCGCCTGTCCCTCCGCCACGGTCGCCGCGTCGGGCACGACGAGCGTGAGATTCCGCCCGTCGGCAGTGTGCTCGTACCGCTCGTACCCGCCGAGGAACGCCATCTGGGTGCCGAACACCGCGTCCTCCTCGACCCGGGACTCGGTCGTGAACAGGCCGTCGCGCTCCCAGCTGCGGTGCCAGCTGTCGGTCGCGTCGCTGTAGTAGCCGGCGCTGACGCCGTACTGGACGAGCGCCCAGCCGTCGCCCTCGGCGAAATCGTAGCCGCCGAAGCGGTCGTTCTGCCGGTCGCTCGGCACCCGGACGGTGATGGACGGGCGTTCCGTCTCCTCGTCCCAGCGGTAGTCCCAGGCGATGTTGGGGGCGTCGACGATGCCGTCGCGCGAGACGACGGTCGCACCCTCGACCGTGCTCACGCCCAGCGTGCTGACGTCCGAGCCGACCGCGAACGACGTGGTGACGCGGACCGTGTCGGGGTGGTCCGGTGTCAGGTCGACGTCGACGGCTCGCGTGACGCCGATGCTGCCGTTCCCCGGTGTCGGCGTGACCGTCGTAGCGGTCGCATCGACGGCCGTGGCGGCGTGGTCTCCACCGACTGCCCCGACAGCACCGGCCGGAACTGCGCTCAGGACGAGGAGCGTGACGAGGGCCAGTGCGGCGGTCCGCGGCGTCGTCTGCATTGTATTCGTCTTCGGGCAGCGGGAGAAAAGGGTTCCGCCCTCCGAAAACGGTTTTCCCCTGACGGCCCAAGGGTCGGCTATGCCCGCGACGATGGAGGTCAGGTGTACGGATGCGGACTGCGAGCTCGACATGTTCGAGCTGCACTACACCTACGACATGCCGGACGACGTGACCGTCGAGGACTTCGCCTGCCCGTACTGTGGAACCACCGCCGGTCTGGAGGAGATCGAGCTATGAGAATCCGCGAGTTCGGCCGTTCGGTCAGCAACAGCGTGCTGCGCCAGATCGGTCGGGCGTCCTCCCAGGTGCAGGAGAACCGCCCGCTCCCGACGGACCTGCTGGAGAGCGACGACGCCTACCTCGCCGTGTTCGACGCGCCGGGGGCGACCCACGCCGACGTGCAGGTGCGCTACGACGACGGCGCGGTGAAGGTCCGCATCGACCGCTTCCGGGAGTTCCACGAGGGCTTCGACATGCGCATCCCCGGCCGTGGCATGGCGCTCGACGGCCACGTCCGGCTGCCGACAGACGCGCTGGTCGACGCCGAGTCCGCCACCGCGACGCTCCGCAAGAACGGCACGCTGGAGGTCGAAGTCCCGAAGGCAGTCACCGCGGAGGACGAGGGCGACGTCGGCGGCGACACCGACACCGTGACCATCGCCGAGCCGGGCGACGGTGACGACGACACCGACGACGCGAGTACGGACGCCGACGCGAGCGCCGACGCTGCCGCCGACGAGTCGTGACCCCCGCCGGCGACGACGTTCCCGGTGGTCGGTCGTTTCTGCAGACGAGACGGACCGCGATGCGACGAGCAGCCGGCACCGCGCTCCTCGGTGGCGTCGCCTCGCTCGCCGGTTGCTTCGGTGGCACGGGCGGCGGCTCGTGGGACACCGGCCGCGAGGGCGACCTCCAGCCGTGGCTCTACGACCCCGCGAGCCATCGGTCGGACGTGACGGACTACGTCGTCGGCTACTGGGAGCCCGCGACGTTCGCGGCCAGCCGGGACTCACTCGGCGAGAGCGCGAGTCGGGTCCAGCGCTACCACGCCGCCGCGCCTGAGGACGTCGAGTTCACGGTCGAACTCGGCGGCGCGAGCGCCGCCGGTGGGCTCCCGTACGTGCTCGTCTCGCAGGGCTCGTTCGACGCCGCGACGGTCCGGGAGAGCCTCACGAGCGGGTTCGGGCGCGTCGGCAGCGTCGACGACCGACCGGTCTACGGCGACGGGACGGACGCCTTCGCGGTCGTCGCGGACGGCGAGTTCGTGTTCGTCCGCGGCCTCTCGTGGGCCGACGCCGAGTCGTACGTCGCCGGCTCACGCTCGTTCGCCGGCGACGACGACCGCCTCGTCAACTTCTTCGACACCGTCGGGGTCGGTGCGAACGCGGGGTTCCGGCTCAGCACCGACGATTCGGGGACGCCGACGCTGCACGGCCACGCCTACCGCATCGACGGCGGGACGACGGACGCCCGGGCGCTCCGGGTCCCCGGCGTCGACGACGCCCGCGGCGAGGAACTCGAATCGTATCTCGAACAGGTCCGGTCGTCGGTCGATCGGCTCCGCTCGGCATCGGCCGAGTACGACGACGAGCGCGTGCTGCTGGACCTCGAGTTCGCAACCGCGCAGGCACCCTTCGGCGTCGACCCGCTGTCGAACTTCGGGCTTCGGTGAGGAGAGGGCCACCGGAACGGTTTTGAACCTGTCGGGGTATGGACAGAACGATGCAGCGACGGCAGTTCCTGCGACTCACGGGTGCGACCGCGACGGGCGGGCTGGCGACGGCGCTCGCCGGCTGTTCGACCACCGGCGAGTGGGGGACAGAGGGGGAGAACCCCATCGAACCGTGGCTGTACGACCCCGCGTCGTACGGCGGCGGCGAGGAGTCGCGGCTCGCGGTCGAGTACTGGGAACCCGCGACGTTCGAGCGCAACCGGACCTACCTCGACCGGGAGGTGCGGGAACGCCTGCAGCCACTCCACTTCGGCGACCCCTGGGCCGTCGACCACACGATGCAGATCGTGGGAGACGCGGCGAACGCATCGCTCCCGGACGTGGTCGTCGCACGGGGGTCGTTCGGGACCGACGCCGTCCGGTCTGCCTTCGTCCGCGAGCGAGAGCGTGTCGGCGTGCACGAGGGGCGGGCGCTGTACCGGACCGGCGGGGAGCGGTTCGTGGCCGTCGACCACGGCGACCTCCTGTTCGTCCGGAACCTCGACCGGCAGGGGGCCGAGGCGTACATCGGGGCGGACGACCGGACGTTCGCGAGCAGGGACCCCGTGCTGGGGACGTTCTTCGAGACGGTGGGACTGGGCGCACACACCAGTGTGGAACTCCAGCCCGGCGGTGCCGACGGGCCGGCACTGGTCGGGTACAGCTACCGGATCGACGGCCCGAAGACCCGGGCTCGGTCGATTCGGCTGCCGGCAGTACCCGAGCGGTCGGTCGACGAGGTCGAACGGTTCGTTGCCCGGGCGGAGCGCGAGGAAGACGCGGTGTTCGAGGCGTCGGTCACCGCCGCCGCCGCGTACACGCTGGTCGACCTGACGTTGCGGACGGAGGCCGTCCCGTTCGGCGGCGACCCGACGAACGGTCTCGGCTCCTGACGCCGGTGCTACTCCTCGACGACCATCCCCTCGACCACCTCGAACGCCTCGTCACCGTCGAATCTGGTGGGGGCGAACGGTGCGATGCCCTCGTCGCCCAGCATCTCGGCTGCCACCGCCTCCCCCAGCGCCGGTGCGCGCATGAAGCCGTGGCCCTGGAACCCGGTCGCGACGTAGAGCCCGTCATGGAGTTCGCCGAGCAGCGGGTCGCGGTCCGGCGTCGCGGTGCAGAGCCCGGCCCAGGCGCGCTCGACCGCTGGTTCCCGCCCGGTGCGCTCCGCTACGGCGTTGACCGCGCTCTCGACGAACCAGTCGTCGGCCGCGCGTCGCCAGTCGTCCGGGTCGGCCTCGCGCTCCTCCGTGCCGTCGCCGACGAGCAGGCCGTCGGGGTGCGGGCGGAGGTAGACGCCGGCGGTCGCGTCGTAGCAGACCGGCACGTCGCGGTCGAAGCCGGCGGTCAGCGCCTGCACGCGGTAGGGCTTCATCGCCAGGGCGACGCCGGCGTCGGCGAGCAGTCGCTTCGTGTGCGCGCCGGCGGCGACGAGCACGGCGTCGAACGCCTGCCGTTCGCCGTCGTCGTGGACGACCGCTGGCCCGTCGTCGCCCCCGTCGGTCGTCACCCGGACCGGCGTCGCCTCCCGCACCGTCGCACCCGCTTCAACGGCCAGCGACGCGAGCAGCGGCGGGTACGTCGCCGGGTCGACCACGCCGGCGTCGCGGGCGACCGCCGCGACGGCCACGTCGTCGTGTCTGAGTGTCGGGAACTCGTCGGCGAGGTCGTCCGCGTCGAGCAGGGCCACCTCTCGGCCGTTGGCGCGCATCCGGGGGACCTGCTCGCGGATGGCGTCAGCGCGGCGGTCGTCGCCCTCGCGGGCGAGCCAGACGTACGGCGTCTCGTCGAACCAGAACCGTCCGTGCCCGTCGAACGCCCGGAACCGCTCCATCGCGCGCCCCGCGACCCGGGCGTCGACGTCCTCCGCGAAGGCGTCGTAGCAGATGCCGGCGGCGCGGCCGCTGCTGCCGCCAGCGATTTTGCCGGCTTCGAACAGCGTCACGTCGACGCCGTGGCGTGCGAGGTCGTAGGCGGCCGTCGCGCCGACCGCGCCGCCGCCGACGACGGCGACGGTGTCGAGCGCGTCGGCGACGGTGAGTTGCCTGTCCGCCCGAACCGTCATCGGTGCGCCTCCGGCAGCAGCGCCTCGAACGGCTGTCCGACGAGCCAGTCGACGAGTGCGTCGAGTTCGTCGGTGGCCTGCTCGAACAGGCGCTCGCCGGCTTCGGCGGAGCCGCGGGTCGGCTCGCCGACCGCGCCCGAATCGGAGAAGTCGGCGGTGTCGAAGCCGATACTCGCTCCGTGGACGGACTTCCCCCACGAGTCGGCCGCGCCCGCCTCGGCCTCCGCCAGGCGCTCCTCGCGGACGAGGTCGGGGGCGACGTGGGCGACCATGCTCGTCTCAAGCTCGTCCGCGTGACCGATGCCGGCCTCGCCGAACAGCTCCTCGTCCAGCCCGTCGAGGTTCGACCACCACGCCCACGGTGCGGCGAAGGCGACCTCCTCCTGCCGGAGTCGTCGGGCTGCGCGGGTGATTGCGTCCGTGTTCCCGCCGTGGCCGTTGACGACGACGGCCTTCCGAATCCCGTGGCTCGCGACGCTCGCGAGCGTGTCCGCCACGTAGTCCTCGAACGTTCCGGGGTGGGTCCAGAGCGTCCCGTCGAACTGGCGGTGGTGCTCGCTCACGCCCACGGGCAGCGTGGGCAGGACGAGGGTGTCGTCGCGGTCGGCGACGGCGTCGGCTGTCGCCTCGGCGGCCATGAAGTCGGTCCCGAGCGGCAGCGCTGGCCCGTGCTGTTCGACGCTCCCGACGGGGAGGACGGCGACCTCGGGGGCGTCACCGAGGCTGGCTGTCGTCTGATGTGCGAGTCGCATAGCCGGGAGTGCGCCCGGCGCTCAAAAACTGTTTCCGTCCGGTGCCGCGACCGGTCGACAGTCGCCGGCTCAGGCGTCTGCGGGCCGGGTCGATCCGTCCGGCGTCCCAGCGACATCCTCCGTGACGAGGGTCTCCACGACGAACGTGCCGGCGGCCTTGTCGCCGATGCGCTGGCCCTCGCCGAGGACGAACATCGCAGCGAGTTCGACGAACAGCCAGGCGGCCATCATCCCGACCGCGATCGGGAACCCGAGGATCGGGACGATGATGCTCGAGATGGCCATGAACGGCAGCGGCGCGAGCAGAACCACGTTCCGGATGAGCGCCTGCCTCGTCGAGATCGACGACCCGTCCAGCGTGACGACCGTGACGTCGAGCAGGTTCATGCCGAGGGTCTGCCCCGACCGGGTCTGGAACAGCACGAAGTACGCCAGCAGCACCGCCGCGATGAGGCCCCACTGGACGAACGAGAGCAGGATGCTGAGGATTCCGGCACCGTCGGCCGCGGCACCGCCGGAGGCCGCTCCACCGAGGAGCAAGACGGACCTGAGTATCCAGAACACGAACCAGATGATCGCCGACAAGATCGCCAGTACCACCCAGTCGATGCCGAACGCCATCAGACGGTTCGGTATCGCTTCCTCTGCCTTCGCTGGAATCTCCATAGCAGGTAGACCAGCTTACATGTATTTATCGATTTTGGTGCTGGTTGAAACAAACACGAAGGGTGTCCTGTACTCCGTCGCCCCGAGGAAACGGCTCCGTCGCTCGTGCCTATCAGCCAGAGAACTCGTCCAGGCCGCGGGCGGGGTAGCCGACGACGTAGTCGGCACCGAGTTCGTGGAGTTCGGCGACCCGGTCGCGCACCGTCGCGGCGTCGCCGACGAGCGCGAAGTCGCGGCTCGCCTTCAGCAGCACCTCGCGGGCGCGACCCGTCGCCGCGGAATCCGTCGCGCAGTCGTCGGGGAGCGCGCGGGCGACGCTGGCACGCCGGCCGACGAAGTCGCCGACGGCGTCGAGGATAGCGTCGTCGTCGCTCGCGAGCACGGTGGGCGCGTAGACCGCGATCTCGCCGTCGTAGCCCGCCGCACGGAGCGACTTCAGGTCGCGGTCGGTCGACCGCGAGAGCAGGTCGAACTGCGTACCGCCCGCGGCGAGCGCGACGCGCTCGACGCCCTCGGTGCCGACCCAGGCGTCGTTCGCGACCTTCCGGGCGGCCCCGAGGCGGGGCGCGATGGCGCGGCCCGCCTCGCACTCGGTCAGGTACGCGCCGTGACCCGCGACGAGAACGCGGCCGACGTCGTCGGGCAGCTCGCGCGCCAGCGAGTCGTCGCCGAGGGGGTCGAACCCGTCGGCGCGCACGGGCGTCGTCATCCTGACCGTCGTCTCGTCTGCGAGCTCGCGCAGGACGCTCGCGCCGGGCAGGTGTTCGCGACCCTCGTAGTCGACCACGAGCAGTTCGGCGTCGAGGTGGACGGCGTCGGCGACGTCGACCTCGGCGGGCTTGAGTGCGATACCGTCGAGCCCGGTACGGGCGACGGTCGCGCCGCTGGTCAACATCGGCGACCACCTCGGACGACGGCGATACGGCTCAGGAGAAGTAGGCTATCGGTCGAATGGAACGCGACCCATCGTCTTGTGGACCATGTACTCGTCTCCATGTCTCGATGCGGGATAAACGTGTCGGAGGCCGCGAAGCCCTGCCGGGTGGCGGGACGGCGGCGACGGTGGCTCAGCTTGGCGACCACCGACAGCAGTTCCCCGTCGTCAGCCCCTCGTCGTCGACGTAGCTGGTGAGGCAGGCGTAGTTGCAGAACGCTCGCTCCTCGCCCTCGCCCTCCCGGACGTAGACCGGGTCGTGGTGCTCGACGGGGCTGTCGCAGTACTCACACGGGGTCGTCATGGGTGGCGGTACGACCGCCGAGGCCAAGAGCGGACCGGCTGCTCACACCCGTCGGTCGATGCGCTCCGGCGCGCGCCAGTCCGTCGTCAGTTCGAGCAGCTGGACGAGGATGCGGGCGGTCGCCCCCCAGACGGTGTAGCCGTCGACGGTGAAGTAGTGGATGACGATGTCGCCGTAGTACGGGTGGTCCCGGCGTTCGTACCGGTAGTTCTCGGCGTCGGTCAGCGCGTCGACGGCGAGCATGGCGACCTCGGCGACCTCGCGCTCGTCGGGGTGGTACTCGCGGTCGGGCACGTAGCCGACGAACGGGGTGACCGCGTACTCGGTGATCGTGCGGATGTCGTCGAGCCGGCCGACGAGTTCGACCTCCTCGGGGAGCAGCCCGATCTCCTCGTAGGCCTCGCGCAGTGCGGTCTCCTCGATGTCGGCGTCGTCGGGCTCGTAGCCGCCGCCGGGGAAGCTCATCTGCCCGGCGTGCTTGCCGAGGTCCTCGGAGCGCTTGGTGAAGATGAGGAACAGCCGGTCGTCGCGCTCGACGACCGGGATGAGAACGCCGGCGTCCCGCGGCTCGTCGTCGACGGAACGGGGCGTGAACTCGGCGACACGACGCAGGTCCATCGCCAGCGGCTACGGCCCGCGGCCCTAAAGCGTTCACTCTCTCGTTCAGAGCCGCGCATCGAGCCGACTCCGGACGTCCGTACAGTCGACGGGAGCCCACGCCTCGAGGTCGTAGCTCACGTCGAGCAGTTCGTGGGCGCGCTCCTCGTTCCCGCCCGCGAGCGCCGCCGTGGCCTCGTCGGTCAGCCGGTCGTGGACCTGTTCACCGAGGGCCGCGCGGTCGACGTGCCTGGGCTCGACGTCCATGATGTGCGGGAGGTCCTCGCCGTGTGGCGGCTCCTCTGGGAACGCCCGGGGGCCGGCGACGTACAGCGTGCGGTCGCCGCCGTCGTAGGCGACGAGGTGGTAGGCGTCGATGGCGTCGTCCACCCAGGTTGCGACCGACTCGGCGTCGACGTCCGCGCCGGCCCGGAAGGCGACCTCCTCGACGGCCTGTTCCAGCTCCGCGCGGGTCAGGCCACCGAAGGTGTCCACCACGCCGGCGAGTTCGTCCTCACTCAGACGCATGGTGGGTGCCACGGGCGTCGGGGTAAAGACTCATTCGACCAACTCGTCGCTGGCGGCGCGGGCGGCCGCGGCCACGTCCGCCGGCTCAAACGCCACGTCGGTCCAGGCGGGGAGCCGGGTGTCGGTCCGGGGTGGGCGGACCGAGCCGGCGTAGGCTGCGACCTGCTCGCGCTCGCCGGCGATATCGTAGTCGAGGCCGTTGAACCGCGCGTCGGCGGCGTACTGTCGGACGAGCGTGGCGGCGGTCTCGCGGTAGCGGTCGGGGAGCGTCTCGAAGTCCGGTTCGAGTCCGTGGTCGGCGAACGCGTTGAACAGCGCCTGCCCGACCTGGTCGGCCATGTCCGAGAGGCCCGTCGGCCCCGACACCGAGCGGTGGTCGTGCTCGTGCTTACCGAGGTCGACCTGTGCGGTGCCGGTGAAGCCGGCGTACTCGTAGGCGTCCGAGAGCATCCCGACCTCCAGCCCGAAGGCGCGCTGGGCGCGCACGTTGCGGGCGAGGTCGGCGGTCATCGCGAACTCGCCGGCGAGGGCGTAGCGGAACGCGTCGAGGTAGTCGAGGAACGGGTGGTCGTGAGCGTCGTCGAGCGCGCGCACCAGCGGCGTGAAGAACAGCCGGAACAGCCGGCCGTAGAGCTGGTTGTTCTCGACGCGGGCGTAGTAGCCCTTCGAGAACTCGAACTCGCCGGCGACGGGCGCGAGCAGCCGCGGGACGTGGCGCTCGGAGTAGGTCTTCGCGTCGGCGTCGTGGACGACGACGTAGTCGGCGGTCTCGGCGGCGACGCCGAGGGCGAGCCAGACGTCCCGACCCTTGCCGAAGCCGTTGTCGAGTCCGTGGCCCGCCAGCAGCTCCGTCACGCGGTCGGCAGCGCACCACAGCAGCTCCACGTCGAGGTCGAACGAGTCGAGCCACGCGTGGAAGTCGGGCACGCGCTCGGCCGGCGCGCGCAACGGCACGACGACCGCGGCGGGGTCGACATCGGCCAGCGTCGTCAGCACGCGCTCGGCGGCGAGCCCGGCGTACTCCCGTTCGGTCATCGGGACGACGACGGCCGCGCGGTCGGTCGGCGCGTCCGGCGTCGGGTCGGTGAGGTCGTGCAGCGTGGCGACCCGCTCCTGGACGTACTCCATCACACGACGGTCGGGGCCACAGTCCTAAAACGGCCCCGACTGGGGAACGGGTTACCGTCGCCCGGGCCGGGTCCGGCTCCGGTCGTGACCCCGTGCCGAACTCACGACTCCGCGCCCGACGGGAGCCGGTCGAGCAGGAACAGCCCGACGAGCCCGGCCAGCACCACCACGAGCACCGCCGCGAACCCGCGGAACGCGGCGTCGTACCCGATGCCGGCGTCGACGAGCAGCCCGACCGCGACGCTCCCGGTCGCCTGCACGAGCATCATCGACCCGGAGTAGAGCGCGTACGCCGACGCCCGGTTCTCGTCGGGGAGCGAGTCCAGCATGAACGTGTCCATCGCGGGGAACGTGCTGTGGACGATGTAGCCGAGGACGAGCGTCACGCCCACGAGCGGGAGGAATCCGCCGACGACCGTCAGTCCGAGCAGCGAGGCGATGAAGCCGCCGAGCAGCGCGAGCAGCAGCGGGACGTGGGACACCCTGTCGGCGAGGTCGCCGGTGAGCAGGAACGCCGGCACGCCCGCGAGGAACACGAGCGTCAGCAGCGTGCGCCCCTGCGCCGCCGACAGGTCCTTCGTGACGGTCATGTACCGCACGTAGAAGTTGAACACGCCGTTCCAGACGAACCCCGTCGCGCCGAGGATGGCGAGGCCGGTGAGGATGATCTTCCACTGGCGACGCAGCGCCGAGAGCAGGTCGCGGTCCTCTGTGCCAGCCGCCGGCATCGTCGTCCGGCGCGCGACGACGTAGAACGCGGCCGTCGTGACCGCCGTCACCGCCGCGGTGGCGACGAAGACGACCCGCCAGGCCTCGGTCTGCCCGAGCAGCGGCACCGCCCAGCTGTCCCGGATGAGCACCAGCCCGACGAACGACGGCGCGGCGACCGCCGCGAGCTGGCTCGACATCCCGTGGACGCCGATGGCGCGGCCGACCCGCCGGGGGAACAGCTCGCTGACGAGCGGGTTCGCGGCGATGAAGTACGCGCCACTGGCCAGGCCCATGCAGAGCGCGCCGACGTACACCATCGTCAGCGAGGTCGCAGCGGCGGTGAACGCGGCCGACGCGGTCAGCACGAGCCCGGTCCAGCCGACGACCCGGTGACGCGGCACCCGCGTCAGTACGTAGCCCGTCGGGATGCGCGGGAGGGCGCTGCCGACCCACGCGAGCGTCGCGATGAGCCCGACCGCGCCCTCGGTGGTGATACCGAACTGCAGGCGGAACGGGTCCAGCAGCGGCGCGAAGACGACCCGCGCGAAGTTCACGAGGAACACCATCGTACAGAGCGACCCGAACACGCCGAGCCGGCCATCTCGGCGGCGCTCGGACTCGCTCTGTGGCTGTTCCGTCACGCTCCCTGTTACTCCGGGGCCGCGTTCAAAGCTTTCGAACCGAAACAGAATTGCCGGTCGGTCGGCCGCGACCCACCAGCCCGGACGGCATGGCCCGCACTACCCCTGTTCCTGCCAGCGATGTGGTGCGATAACACCCGGGTCTTTTTCCCGTCCCCCCTCGTAGCCTCGGCACATGAAATCGGTCAGGAAGGCGCTCAGGGACGGCACGCTGGAGAAGGACACGTACGAGCGACTGAACTGCGCCGAGTGCGGGAAGACGCTCAAGACGAAGAACGACCCCGACGAGATCGGGACGGTACGGGTCTGTCCTGACTGCGGCGGCGAGTGGAAGGAGATTTAGTCACTCGAACGTCGCGTCGAACGCGTCCGCACCCAGCGGCTCGAACCGTCCCGCGTCGACGTTCTCGGCGACGTGCTCGGTTCGACTCGCGCCGACCAGCGAGCAGGTCACCCCCGGTGCCGACCGAGCGAAGTTTATCGCGCGCTGTACCGTCGTCTCGCCAGCGACGCGTGCGTCCACGTCCTCGGGGAGCCCGTCGGCGAGGTCGCCCTGCAGGATGGAGGCGCTCGTGAACACGTCCAGGTCGGCCTCGTGGGCCAGTCGGAGCGTGCTCACCGGGCCGTCGGCCGACGGCTGTGCCTCGACGGTGAACGCGTCCGCCATGTGGACGTTGAACGGGAGCTGTATCGCCCGGAAGTGCGTCGCCGCGTTGCCCGCCGCCTTCGCCGCCGCCCGCGCCCGGCCGACGACCTCCGCCAGCGAGAGGTAGGCGTCGTGGTCTTCGGGCACCCGGAAACACTCCCACGTCGCCACCCCGTAGTGGTCGATGTCGCCCGCCGCCGCCCGCTCCTCCAGCCGCTCGAACGCCGCCTCCAGCCGGTCGTACACCGTCTCGCGGTCGTGCTCGGCGAGCTGCGTCTCCGGGTTGTGGACGTAATAGAGGTCGATGGTGTCGAGGTCCAGATTCGCGAGCGACCGGTCCAGCTGGTCGTCGAGGAATCCCGGGGCCATGCAGTGACTTCCGCGGACGAGCTCGTCGCGATCGACGATGCCCGTGTCGACGTACTCCGACTGGACGTACGCACCCGGGTTCTCCGGCCGCGCGCCGTCGAACGGCACGAACCCGCCCTTCGTCGAGACGAGCACGGCGTCGCGGTCCACGTCCGAGTCGGCGAGTGCCCGCCCGACCACGCGCTCCGAGCGCTGACACCGGTAGTTGATGGCCGTGTCGACGACGTTCACGCCCGTCGCCAGCGCCTCGGTGATGGCGTCGTAGTAGCGCTCGTCCACCTCGTCCGTCGGGTCGCCGAGGTACGTCCCGACGCCGATGCTGGAGACCAGGCCGTCGCCGAACCGGCGGTAGAACGTCCGCGCGAACGCGTCGTGGAACTCGTCGCGGTACGCCCACGACGCAGTGCTTGTGACCATGGCTGGCTGTAGTTGGCTGGTCGTGAAAAGGAGCGCGTTCGATTTCCGATGGCGGTTCGATTGTCGTTGGGAGTCTCAGGGGTCGTGGGAGCATCTGGCGCTGTGAACCGTCAGAAAGCCCCGAACGTCTCGACGGCTGCACCTCGCTGCGGTCCTCGTACCTGCGGTCCTTGCGTCGGTTCGCCTGTCGAGACGCCCGCCCCTTTCAGTCCCGCCGCGACCGCACCGCGCCTCACGCCTCCCCAGCCGACTGTGCGAGCACGCTCGCCAGTGGTGGGACGTGAAATCTCGTCGCTCTGCCGAAAACCAGCCAGCTATCCTCTCGCGCCGGCCAGCGCGTCGAACAGCCGCTTCTTGAAGTCGTCGCGGGAGACGCCGTCGGAGGGGCCGAGGCCCTCCATGTGCTCCTTCGAGAGCTGCCCGCCGCCCATGCGGGCGTGGCCGCCGGCGTCGGCCATCGGGATATCGGCGACGACCGAGCGCAGCGCCTCGCCCATGTGGATGCGGTCGTCGCGGGACCGGCCGGACATGTGGACGGTGCCGTCCTGCTCGCCGAAGACGACGACCGCGCTGACGCCTTCGAGGTGCATCAGTTCGTCGGCGGCCTGCGGGATGGCATCGACGTTCGGGATGGCCCCGAGGTCGCAGACGGCGAAGGGGCCGTCGACGTCCTTCTCGACGATGGCCTTCGCCTTCGTCTTGAGCACCTCGTCGGGGACCTGTGGGTTGGCGATGCGGTCGAGCAGGTCCTCGTTGACGACCGGGTAGAGGTACGCGCTGGCGTCGAACTCGGCGGCCGAACAGCCCTTCGTCAGGTCGCTCGTGTCCGAGAGGATACCGTAGACGAGCCCGGTGGCGGTCTTGGAGTCGAGTGCGAGCCCCTCCTCGCCGTTGCCGTTGCCGTGGTTCGCGTCGAGATCCTCGAAGTACTCCGCGAAGATGGTCGCACACGCGCCGTAGTCGGTCCGGATGTCGGTGTGTTCGGTGCCCGTCCCGTTGCCCGGATGATGATCGACGACCGCGTACGGCTCGATGCCCTGCGCGCCCTGGAAGCCACGGGCGGTGTTGTGGTCTACGAGGACGACCGTGTCGGAGGCGAGGTCCCCGGCGGTCTCGATCTGGTCGAGGTCGAGGTCGAGGACGGTACGGAACGCGCGGTTCTCCTGGTGGCGGATCTCGCCCGGATACTGGAGATGGGCCTCTGCCCCCGCGTGTTTACAGAGGTCGGCGGCCGCCATCCCGGCGGCCATCGCGTCCGGATCCGGGTTCGGATGTAGCAGAATCGTCACCTCGTCGACCCCCCGGATCGCGCGGACGAACCGCTCACCAGGCGACCGACGAAGTCGTTGGACGCCGACCAGTCCCGCTCCGGCCCCCACTACCACCGCGAGCAGCACACCGGCAGCCATCACCGGATCGTTGGTGGCTGCGTCGACGGCGTTGGCGGCTCGAATGGCGGCCGGGGTGACAGCAAACCCCATACTCCACGTCTCACATCGGACGAGTAAGAAGGTTCCCACTCGCTCATTCCGCCCGATACTCGTCGACAGCGGCGCGGTACCCGGCCCGGAACGTGGGATATCGGAGCTCGTAGCCCAGGTCGCGGAGGCGGTCGTTCGCACAGCGTTTCGACGTGCGGATGCGGCGCTTGGCCGCGTCGGAGAGCGCTGAATCGTCGAGTCGCTCCGCCTTCGTCTGCTTCGGTGGCTCCGACACGCCGCACTGCTCGGCGAGCCAGTCCGCGAAATCCCACTTCGAGACGGGTTCGTCGTCGACGACCTGTACGACCTCGCCGCGTGCGAGGTTCTCCTCCAGCAGGAACCGGACCGAGCCGGCCGCGTCGTCCCGGTGGACCATGTTGAGGTAGCCCTCGGTGACAGGCCCGGAGAGGTAGCGCCCCAGTCGGTAGCGGTCGGGGCCGTAGAGCCCGGCGAAGCGCGCCACGGTGCCGTCGATACCGTGTGTCTCCCCTGCGCCGAGCGCCACCTCCTCGGCCTCGACCAGCACCTCGGTCTTCGGCGTCGTCGGGTCGAGCGGCGTCGACTCGTCGACCCAGTCGCCGTCGTGGTCGCCGTGGACGCCCGTGCTGGAGGTGTAGACGAGTCGGGCGGGCGGCGACTCTCGGGCTGCAAAGTGGTCGAGGACGGTCCGTAGCCCGTCGACGTAGATTCTTCGCGCGGCATCGGCACCGCGCCCGCCGGTGCTCGCGGCGAAGACGAGGGCGTCCGCGTCGGGGACGGCCGCGAGGCTCTCGGCGTCGGTGATGTCGGCCTCGACCGACTCGAACCCGGCCGCCTCGATGGCCGCCAGTCCGTCGGCGGAGCGTCTGACACCGACGACGTCGTGTCCCGCCTCGGTCAACTGCCGTCCCAGTTCGATACCGACGTAGCCACAGCCGAGAATCGCGACGCGCATGGCTGTCGGTTGGGCCGGCGAGCTGTTAGGGGATTCGGTGTCGCGCACTACAGTCCGTAGCCAGCCCGGCTACGGCTGGTGCGTCGCGATGACGTGCTGGATGTAGACGAACTCCCGGAACGTCATCGGGGCGCGGCGTTCGATCTTCTGCTGGACCTCCGTCGCCTCCAGGTTCAGCGGCAGCTCGGCCGTCACCGCGTCGATGTCGAGCACGCCCGTGGTCATCCCGAGCAGGAGGTGCTCGCAGGCCATCTCGTGGACCGTGTCGGCGTCGGCGACACCGTCGGCAAGTGCCTGGATCGCTGCGGCCTGCTTCAGGGTCAACTCGTCGGAGATCTCCTCGCTCGCGACGGACTCGACGAGCTCTCGGTCGATGCCGGTCTCCTCGACGACGGCGTCCACGCCGTGGGCCTCGACGATGGCGGCGAGGTCGGCGGCGTACTCGGATTCCAGCTCGGGTGGGGACTGCCCCGACACGTCGGTCCGGTGTTCGTGGAACATGGTGGTCCGTTCGGCCCGGCGTGTACAAGTCAGTGCTGCAATCGGACGCGTTCTCGGCTCCCGTCGCCGGGACGGTCCCGGTCGACGCCGGCCAGCGTTCGGGGCCGGTGCACGGCCAGCCAGCGGTGTGTTCGTCTGCGACTCCGTTCCTGTCCCCGACGCCCTGCCTGCCCGGCGGCACCGCGATGACGACGGCGACGCTGTTCTCGAAGGACACGCGGTCGGCGTACCCGACACGTTCCGGGTCCCCGTCACCGTCGACGTCGAACCCGACCGGGGCACCGTCACGGCTGTAGACGAAGCCGCCCGGTTCCCCTGGGGTTCCTCGGTCGGCTCGCACGGCGAAGCGTGGGTACGTCCCGCGCACGTCGACGACCCAGACGTTCGTCGTGACGACCCAGGAGTACAGCGGCACCAGCGGAGCGCCGGCGAACGTGGGTGGTACCTCCTCGTCGCTGCTGCCGTTCAGGTACCCCTCGACGCCGTTCTGGAGCGCCGAGTGCGCCCCGGCGGCCACGAGACTGCGCTGTCGCTCGCGGAGGAAGCTGCTCGCGTCCCCGACCGGGGGCTGCGGGAGCCGCGCGGCCTCGGACTGCCTCGCGTCCCGGAGTGCGGTCGCCGCCCGGACCCGTAGCTCGTCGCGCTGTCGGGCGGTCGGGGTGTCGTCACCGTCGGCAGCCAGCCGGCTCGCCCCTTCCTGGGCGATGCGTGGCGCCAGCGACCCGTTCACGACCGCCTGCGCACGGCCTGCCTCCACCGGGTACCGCTCGAACGCGGCAGCGACGGCGGCGTCGGCCCCGGGATAGGTGAGCGCCGTGGTGGCCGCGAGCTCGACAGCCACCTGTTCGCGGACGCTCGCCAGCGACTCGCCGACGGCGTCCCGGAGCTGGGCCCGCCGCTGGCGGGCGCTGGCGTTCTCGGCGACGCGGCCGGCGTACTCCATCGCTGCCAGTGCCGGGGCCCCCGTCGCGAGCGCGACCCGGTCGCCGCTGGCCCCCTCGTCGACCTGTCGTGTCACGGTCCTGCCCGCCTCGCTGTACGGCACGGCGAACAGGTTCAGGTTTCGTGCAGTCAGCGGTGCGAACCCGTCCCCACGTACCGCCCGGAGCCGGTCGGTGTCCAACTCGCTCGTGACGAGGTACGACGGAGCGGCCGCGACTTCGAACGAGACCGGCCCCACCGGGCCATCGCTGCCGAACGTGGGAGCTCCCGGCCGGCTCGCGTTCGCGCTCGCGTCCATCGTCGCGTCTGCTTCGGCGAGCGAGTGGCCGTGGTTCGAGAGCACCTCGTCCATCCCGTCCCTGCTCCGGTCGGTCGCCCCGGCGCGTGACTCGAGTTCGCCGAGCAACTGGTCGATGTACGCGGCCCGAGCGGCGGTCCGGAGTCGGTCCGCGACGCTGGGGTACGGGTCGCCTGCCGAGACGAGCGCGTGCCGGTCGGCGGCGATGTCGTCGGCCAGCGACGCGGCCGGTGTCGCCGACGTCACGAGGGCTCCCCGCGTCGTCGTCACGGAGCGGTTCCGCGTCCGGTCGCGGAGCGTGGCGGCGGCCAGATACGCCGTGTCCGCGGCGTCGTCTGGAGGCGTCCCGAAGACCACCGTCGGCGACTCGTCGAGCCGCCCCGTCGCGGCGGCGGTGGCCACCGCGTCCGGCCCGCCGCGGTTGTCGACGACCGAGCGGACGTGCTGACGCACGTCGGACGGTGTCTCGCCACCGAGCACGCCACCGGGCTGGAACGCCCCCGCGACGCGGCCGTCGGGACCCGGTGCGAGCGTGGCGGGCGTCGCGTCGACCGCGACCCCGACCCGGTAGCTCCGGTTCGCGGTCCGCTCGACCTCGGTTCGGTTCGCGCCCCGGACCCAGACCGTGGTCGTCGTCTCGGTGACGGTGACGACGCGCTCGTAGGTCAGGAATCGCGTCGCGCCCGACGGTCGTGACGGGACCGGTGCGGAGCCGCTGGTCACGCTGATCGCCCGGGTGGTGTGGCTCCCGCGTCGCTCCCAGCCAGCCCCCGGTGGCACCGCGGGGGGCGACGTGGTCGCACCGACCTGTCTCGTCGTCGCGTGGACCCGGACCGCCGCGCTGTAGGTCCGTCGGACGAGCCGTTCGACGGTCGGGCCATCCTCGTCGTCGAGCAGCCGGCGGAAGGCGTCGGTCGCGCTCTCGTTCACGCCGACCGTCACCGGGTCCTCGTGCGTCGTCGATGGCGTGCCCGTCTCCGGCACCGCCGGGGCTGCCGGGTCGGCGTTGGCGAACGACCCGTCCAGATCACCCAGGACGAGGTTCGTCCACTGGCCCGGACTGATGCCGGTCTCGCCCGGTGTCTGGTCGAGGGCCTCCTGAGCCAGCAGTCGGGCACGAGCCCGTCCGAGCGCACGGCGGCCCGCATCGTCGCTCGCACCGAAGACGCCGCGCTGGGTCGCCAGCGCGGCCTCGTTCGCCGACAGCGAGACGTGGCGGTTTCCGAGGACGTTGTCGACGGGGAGCCCGCCGAACTGCGCGTAGCCGCGCGCCCACGTCCAGGCGTACAGCCGCGAGGCGAACTGCTGGCCCAGTCCGGCCCCATCGGTCGGCCCGCGGTTGAGTCGTCGCTCGTACTCGGTCACCCGGTCGTGGGCGATCAGGACGGGGGTCACACTCGTGAACCGGACCGTCTCGGTCCGTCGGTCGACGGCACGGTCGTGCCGCCAGAGCGTCACCGAGACGTTCGAGATGGCAACCGAAACAGTCCCGTTCCCCGTCCGGGCGAGCGAGACGCGCTCGATGGCTGCCCGCGCGTCGGCGGGCCCGTCGACGGCGGGGAGGTCGGCGGTCGCCCGTGAGTCACCGGCACGGGCGTCGACGCTGGCGAGTGCGCGGCGGGCCTGCCGGTGCACCCGGAGTTCGAGCGCGTCGCGGAACGGTCGCGACTCGTTGAGCACCCGGCCGTACGTCGTGTTCGCCGGGGAGACGACCGGGTCTGTGGCTGCGTTCTGCGCCGCACGCTGGACCGCCGCGCGGAGCGCCGTCGTCACCGCGGCGTCGGCGCGCTCCATCGCGGCGTCACCATCGGCTTCGGCCCCGCCAGGTGGGCGCGTGGTGAGCGTCGCCACGAGCGTGGCGCTGCTTACGAGCAACAGGACGCCGAGGATGGCGAACGGGACCCGTGCCCGGTCGTCGTCGGCGACTCTCACACGGACCACGTCCTGACGGTGACCGTCGCGGTCTCGACAGAGACCAGCTCAGCGGCCGCGGCGGGGTCGTCGGTTCTCGCACCGAGGTCGCTGGCGTACCGTGCGGCGAGCGCCTCGACGAGGATACTGTTGGCCCGCCTGACCGACCCGTCGGCGACGGCCCCGTCGAGTCCGACGCCGAGTGCGGCGGCGGTTCGGCGATACCGACCGGCCGTTCGTCGGTCCAGCGGCGGCCCACCGGCGAGCGCGAGACGCGTCGGCTCCGGCGGGAACAGGCCGGCGACCGTCGTGCTCGCGGCTCGCCGGGCGACGGCTGCGACGGTCTGTGGCTCCCCGTCGCCCTGCGCGCTTGTCGTCGCCCCGTCGGCCACGGGCACGCGGAGCGTCGCCGTGTGGACGTCGATTTCCGGCGGTGGCTCGGTGCCGACGACCACACGCCCCGCGAGCGGTGCGTCCGGATACGCCCGCCACGTGACGACGACCTGCCAGGAGGAGTGGACGCCGGCGAGGCGCTGCCGGGTCGCGTTCCGGACGCCACGCTCGAACGGGGACCGGCCCGCGCTCTCGTCGTCGACCACGTCGGCGACTGCAGCCCGGGCGAGGAGGCCCGCCACCGTGCCGTGAGCGGTTCGACAGGCGTCTGGTCGGGCAGCGTCTGCCGGTCGGCACGCGACGGCTCCGGGGTCCTCACCGTCCGTGTTCGGGTCCGTAGCTGCGTAGTGGACCGTCACGGTCGTCGTCCCCAGCAGCGAGGCCGCGCGGTCCGCGGTCTGGGAGTCGTCCGGCACCGGCCGTTCGACCGTCGCGAGGACGCCGACGGAAGCGGTGACGAACAGCAGGCAGACCGCCACGTCGAGCACGGTGCTGACCGCACGTCCGTAGCGGTGACCGAGACGGGTCACGTCCACACCCCCACCCGGAGCCGCCCCGAGACGACGACGCCAGGCGCGATGCGGACGCTCACCGGACGTGCGGCGGTCGCGGCCGTCGGCGGCGCTGCGGGCCCCACCCGCCAGCGCTCGCCGTCGGCCGAAAGCGTCACCGCGACGTGGTACCCGTCCGGACCGACCGCGAGCGTCTCGTTCAGGTCGGCGGGGTCGGCGACACCGGTCTCAGTCAGGGACCCGTGTACCTGCGAGAGCGTCGGTTGAGTGACCTGCCGAGAGCTCTCGTCGGCCGGCAGCGAGTCGACCGCACCGGCGTACAGCGTGAGTCCGACCGCGACCGCGAACACGGCGACGAGCGCGGCGGTCGGCTCGACCTGCGCCCTACGCGTCGACCAGCGTGACATCCATGTCACCCCATTCGAGGTGCCTGACGACGAGTCGGTCGGCGGCGGGCCGCCAGTCGGCGTCGACTGCGCGCTCGCGGGCGGCCTCGACGGCCTCTCGGAATGCGGCCAGCGAGTCGAAGGCCCGCCCCGGCGGCACGCCGCGGGCGACGCGAGCGAGCGCCGTGCCGTCGCCGACGGGGACGACCGGCCCGAACGCGAACGTCGCGTGGCTCGTCTCGCCGTCCGTCCGGAGGGCGAGTCGGTGCGGGCGGAGCCGGACTGCGTCGGCGTCGAGCGGGTGCTCTGCCGCGCTCGCGTACGTCGAGCCGGCGACGGCGTCCACGGTGTCGGCGGCGGCGGGTGCGTCGGGCGCGGGCTGGCTCGGCAGCTCGGTCGCGACGCCGGCGACGGCGACGCTGGCGAGCGCCACGGCGACCCAGGTGTACCAGGCGTCGGGTGGTGCGTCGAACATGCCGGCTCTGGTCCCGGGTTCGTACTTGAACCCTCAGACGACGATGCCCGCTGCGACGACGCTCCCGACGTAGACGGAGACGGCGGTCGGGAGCGCCCGGCCGACGTGGTGGCCGACGAGCGCGCGGTCGAGCCCGTGTCGGAGACCGGTCGAGAGGACGGTGAGGACCACCGCGAGCAGGCAGACGTAGATACCGACGACGAGCCCGAGCTCGGCCGTCGGGAGCGGCGGGACCCCGGTCGCGCTGGAACCGGCACCCGTCGAGCCACCGCCGAGGCCAGTCGCCGCTGCACCGCCGGCGTCGCCACCCATCCCGGCGGCCAGTGCGACCGTCGCGCCGGCGACGAGCGGGCCGAACGTCGTCGCCGTGCTGGCGAGCGTCCCAGTCACCCGGGCGAGGTCGTTGCGGCACTCGCGCTCCAGCGCCTGCAGGTCGGCGAGGTGGTCGGCCATCGAGACGAGCGCCCGACCGGCCGGTGCGCCCTCCTCGCTGGCGAGGCCGAGCAGGGTTGCGGTTCCCCTGGCCCGCGGGCTCGGCACGTCGGCGAGCGCGCCGTGGTCACCGAGGAAGGCCCGCTCGACGCCGACACGGAGCTGGCGCTGGCGGCTGGCAGCCGTCGCGAACGTCTCGCCGGTCTCGCCGTCGACCTCCGCAGCGGCGCGTTCGACGGCCGTCTCGACGGCGGTGCCCTCCGAGACGCGCCGGCCGACGAGGTAGAGCGCGTCGACGAGGTCCGCCTCGACGGCCCGCGCGTGGTCCCGGACCGCCGCGATGGGCCGGTAGCGGACCAGGAGCGCGACGCCGACGCCGACCGCGACGCCGACCAGCGGTGGCGTCCACGCCGGCGCGACGAGGCCGGCGAGGGCTGCGCTCCCGACCCCGGCACCGAGTCCGGCGGCGAGCGAACGCCAGGGTCGGTCGGGCACGTCGGGGTGCGAGCGCGGCACCGACGGCGGCGGGAACGCGACCGGTCGTCGGACGAACAGCCACGCGCTCGCGGCGAGCAGACCGCAGGGGAGCGCCACGTCGTAGACGAGTAGCAGCGCGTCCACGGTGACGGGAACACCGGCGACCCGTGCCGCCGGGAGCACGGCGACGAGCGCGAGCGGCAGGAGCACACCGAAGGCGTAGATGCCGGTTGCGGGGCCCTGAATGCGCGCGCCGAACTCGGCCATCCGGTCGCGGGTCCCCCGCGTGACGGCCGTCATCGCCCGGTCGAGTGTGCGTCCGCGCTCGCCCGACGGCGCGTCGGCGGCCGCGTCGACGAGGTGCAGGGCGCGCCGGAGCGCAGGGAACTCGTCGCCCCACTCGTCGGCGAAGGAGCCGAGCCCGGAGCCGGGTGCCCCGTGGGCCCGCCGGACGTGGCCCGCGAGGCTCCGCGCCAGCGGTCCGTCGTCGGTCCCGGCCGCGAACGCGGCGGCACGCTCGGCCGCCGGTTCGACGTGCATCCGCAGGACGGCCCGGCCGACCAGGTCCGGTGCGTCGCCGAGCGCGGCGGTCCGGCGGGCGCTGGCGAGTGCGCCCGGTGCGGCGTGGACTGCGTGTGTGACGCCCAGCCCGAGCGCGGCGGCGACGAGCGGGACGGTCGTCGGTGCGAGCGGAATCGAGAGTGCAGCCACGGTCCCGACGAGTGCCGCCAGCACACCCGCGACGTAGCCGCCCCGGACGACCGACGCGGCGTCGAGGTCGCTCCCGACGAACCCGAGCGCGCGCTCGAGCTCGTCGCTCGCGTCGACGGGCCACGGGTAGCCACGTGCCAGCGCCCGGAGAACGGCGGTGAACGAGGCACTCACGACCAGCCACCGGTCCCTGGTGCGTCGCCGTCCACCTCGCCGGCGACGGGCGAGACTGCACCCGGCCCGGTCTGCCCGGCGTCGGCCAGCGAGGCGATGGCGTCGGCACGGCCGGCCAGCGCCGTCCGCACGTCGGCGTAGGACTCGCCGGGGCGGGCGAGCGTCGCGACGAGGTCGCTCTCGCCGCGGTCGATGCGGCCCGTCGATTCGAGCGTGCAACCGTCCAGTTCGAACAGCGGGGCGAAGGTGACGCCGTCCCCACCGCCGGCACGCACCTCCTCGATGCGGCAGACGCGCCGAACGCTCCCATCCGGCGTGTCGAGCGGGCGGAGCGTGACGACGAGATCCGTGACGGCGAACGAGGAGACGGGAACCCCGAGGTCGGAGACGACGCGCTCCCGGACGTCCGCGCCACCGTCGCCGTGGATGGTCCCCAGCACCGCGCTCCCGCTCGCCCCGACGCGCATCGCCTCGTAGAGGACGCGTGCCTCCTCGCCCCGTACTTCGCCGACGACGAGCGCGCCCTCGCCCAGACGGAGCGCCGTCCGGAGCGCCTCGTCGGGGGCGACGCTCGGCCCGTCGTCGGTCGCGGTTCGGAGTGCCTGCACGTCTCGCCCGTGGGTCTGGAGGCTCGCGACCGGGAGTTCGGGGGTGTCCTCGATGACGACCGTCCTCGTCTCGACGGGGAGCTCCCAGAGCAGCGCGCCGAGGGTGGTCGTCTTGCCCGCGCCGCGGGTCCCGGCGACCAGCGTGGCGGCTGCTCGCTCGACAGCCAGCGAGAGCAGCGCGGCGGCGCGTGGCGTCACGGAGTCGACGGCGACGAGCCGTGGGAGCGTCCACGCCTCGCTCCCAGAGCGCCGGAACGCGAAGCCGTAGCCGTCGCTGACAGGCTCGGTGACGCCAGCTACCCTGACCCGCGTGCCGGCGACCGTCGCCGTCGCGTCGAGCGTCGGGCTGGCGCGGGAGAACGCCCGGCCGCTCTCGCGACGGAAGCGCGAGGCGAGCGCGGCCGCCCCATCCGCTGTCAGTCGGACGTTCGTCGGCATCGTGTGGCCGTCGGCCGTGACCCGGAGTGGCGTCCCGGTGACCGGCGCGGAGGCGAACACGTCCGAGACCGCGTCGTCCGCGAAGCAGTCGGTCAGCACGCCGAAGCCGCGGGTGTGCTTCCGGAGGACCGCCGAGAGCGTCTCGACCGGGTCGTCGTCGGCGGCGACGGCGCGGACTGCCCGCCCCGGTGCGCGTCGCCCGCCCTCGCCGTCAGTCGTGGCGTCTGTCGTCCCCGACGCGAGTCGTTCGTAGGCGGCGTCGAGCGTCCGCAGGCTCGTCGGGTCCAGCCGGTGCTCGACCGGCTCGACGTGGTACCGGCGTCGGCCCACGGCGTCCTCGTACTCGCGGACCGCCGCGTCGGTGTCCGTCTCGCGGGCCCGCAGGAGCGTCGCGCCCGGCGGTGGGGTCGCGGCGACCCTGGCGCGGGCCAGCGACGGAGCAACGTAGGGGCGCAGAACGGCCTCGTACGGGCCGTTCTCGTCGTCGCCTGCCTCGGCGAGCGTCCGGGCGCGCTCTGCGGCGAGTGCGAGACCCGTCTCGGCGGCGGCGTCGGCGACCGGACCGGCGCGTGCCTCGGCGTCTGCTGCTGCTCGCAGGGGGGCAACCTCGGCGCGTTCGGCCAGTGCCGGGTCGCGGTGCGCGACGGTCTCGGCGAACCGTCCGGCCGCGACGAGCAGCGCCGCGGCGTCGTCCTCGTAGGCGCGGTCTATCCCTTCTGCACGACAGACCACGCGGTCGACGTCACGCGAAGCGAGCGCCCCGACGACCGTCGCCCGGCAGTCCGGGTCGGCGGCGAGGTCGCCACGGCCGTCGCAGCCGCTCGCGTCGACCAGCAGTCGGTCGTCCTCGAACGTTGGGCGACAGCCACAGCGGCCGTCGTCGTCGGCCAGCAGCGAACGGAGTGGTCCCATGCCGCCTCTGGCCGCCCGTTCCGGTTTAAACTCCGACCTGCTCGACGTGGACGCCGTCCGGGGCGAGGGTCAGCCGCAGTCCGTAGCTGCCTGTCCCGTCGAGCACGAGCGGGCCATCGTCGCTGGTGACGAGCGGGAACGGGAGTTCGCTGGTCCGAGGCTCGCCGCCGGCGAGTGTATAGGCGACGACGTGCGGGTCCGGGTTCGCGGTACCGGGGCGTCCGCCGAGTGCGACCCAGTCGACGCGGGCGGTCGTCCAGCTCCTGCCCGGCACGCGGAGCGTGACGAACCGCCGTGGTCCGGTCGCGGGGTTCGACGTCGGGTCCTCGAGGTCGAGCAGCGCCGCCCCCGCGCGTTCGAGGGTCGTCAGGTCGGTCGCGACGACGCGGTCGCTCCGGTACTCGCGGGCGTCGGCCGCGGCAGGGGCGGCCACGGCGAACAGCGCGAGCGTGACGGCGACCGCGAGGACGACGCGCATCACAGCAGGTCACGGAGGCGGGAGAGCAGCCCGGGACTCGCGTCGGTGTCGTCCTCGCTCTCGAAGCGCGGGGCAGGGGAGGTCGGCCAGCCGGCGTCGAGCGTCCGGTCACGGCGCTCGTCGGCCAGCCGGTCGTCGTCGCGTCGGCCGCCGCTGCGGTGGCCATCGTCGCGTCGGCCGTCGCAGTGCGGGCACTGCTCGTCGTGACCGGCGTTGCGGCGTCCGTTGAGTGGTGCCGGGTCCGTTTCGAGCTCGTCGACACGGTCCTCCAGCGACTCGACCGCGGCGAGGGCGGCGTCGGCGCGCTCCTCGACGCGTTCGTCGACCGACCGGACCTTGCCGGCGTAGCCCCGGAGCGCCTGGACGGCGGCTTCGAGCTGCGCGAGCGTCGTCTCGGCGTCGTCGAGGCGGGATTCGAGCGCGTCCAGCCGGCCGTCCTCCCGCTCGCCGTGGTGCGGGGGAGACTGGTGGCCGGTGTTCGGTTCGTCGGTCGTCGTCGTCACGGTCGCGGCGCGGTCGGCCGACCCGTCCAGTGCGCGTTCGACGGCGCGGAGTCTGTCGTCGAGAGCGTCGGGCATGGCCACTCTGGGCGCGTCATCCGACAAAAACGATTGGTCGGAACGTTTACCCACCTCGTCCTCCGACGTTCGGGACATGAAGGTCGTCCTGATTGGTGTCGGCCAGGCCGGCGGAAAGCTCACCCAGGCCCTGGCCGAGTTCGACTACGAGATGGACTTCGACGCCGTCCGCGGCGCGCTCGCGGTGAACACGGCGAAGACGGACCTGCAGACTCTCGACATCGAGACGCAGCTCATCGGCCAGGACCGCGTGCGCGGCCACGGCGTCGGTGGCGACAACGAGCTCGGTGCCGAGGTGATGCAGGAGGACGCCGTCGAGGTGATGGACGGCCTCGACGGGAAGATCACCGCGGAGGCGGAGGCCATCTTCGTCGTCGCCGGCCTCGGCGGCGGCACCGGCTCCGGCGGCGCGCCCGTCCTCGTCCGCGAGCTGAAGCGCGTCTACGACGTGCCCGTCTACACGCTCGGCATCCTCCCCGGTCGCGGCGAGGGTTCGATGTACCAGGCCAACGCCGGTCGCTCCCTGAAGACCGTCGTGCGGGAGGCCGACTCGACCATCCTCGTCGACAACGACGCCTGGCACGACGCCGGCGAGTCCGTCGAGGCCGCCTTCGACACCATCAACCGGAACATCGCCCAGCGCATCGGGCTGCTCCTCGCCTCCGGCGAGAACGTCGAGGGCGTCGGCGAGTCGGTGGTCGACTCCTCGGAGATCATCAACACGCTCCGCGAGGGCGGCATCGCCTGCCTCGGCTACGCCAGCGCGGCCGGCGGCGAGACGGCCGAGGACAACATCAACGCGGTCACCAGCATCACGCGCTCGGCCCTGTTCACCGGCACGAGCCTCCCCGATGCGGTGACGGCCGACGCCGCCCTCCTCGTCGTCGCGGGCCGGCCGGACGCCATCCCGCGCAAGGGCGTCGAGCGAGCGCGTAGCTGGGTCGAGGACCAGACCGGCAGCCTCCAGGTCCGCGGCGGCGACTTCCCGCTCGACTCCGACCGCATCGCCGCGCTGGTGCTGCTCGGCGGCGTCGAGCGGTCGCCCCGCATCGACGAGTTCATGGAGCGAGCCAGGCAGGCCCAGGAGGAACAGGAGCAGGTCGACCACACGGCGAACTTCCAGAACGACGAGCTCGACGACCTGTTCTGAGCTACTCGCGTTCGAGTTCGGGGTCGTCGTCGGCCCGGTCCGTTGTCTTCGACGACCGTTCGAGGCGGGCACGGGCGTCCTCCAGCGTCTCCGTCTCCAGCAGGTGTTCGAGCTTCTGTTCGAACTGTTCCTCCGAGAGCTCGCCCTGCGCGTACCGCTCCCGCAGGGTTTCGAGCGCGTCGCGCTTCGAATCGGGGACGCGGTCCCCGGTCCGTCCCGTCGACGCGTCGTCCATCCGCCGGTCCGTCTCGTCGAGCACGTCGTCGTCGCCGTCGTCGTCGAACAGGATGGCCACGATGGGGAGGACGACGGCGTAGCCGATGACGAAGATGAGCCACCAGTTCGGTACGCCCAGAAAGAGGCCGAGCAGGCCCGCACCGAGGACGAGCAGCGAGGTTATCGCGGAGGCCTTCCCCTGGGAGTCACCGTCGTCACCCGGTGTCATGGCTCGTCGTTCGTGCAATCGTCGCAAAAACGTTCCGACAGGACTCAGGCGAGCGAGCCGCCGTCGAACTCGGTGCGCTCGTAGTCGACGTCCATCAGATCGAGGATGGTCGGGGTCAGGTCGTAGAGGTCCGCGTCGGTGATGTTCACGTCGGGGTCGTCGACGAACAGCGCGGCGTTGTCGAAGCTGTGCATCCCGTTGCGTGCCTCCTTGCCGAACACGTCGTCGTGGCCCTTGAAGCCGGCCTTGAGGTCGAAGCCGTGGTTCGGGATGACGACGAGGTCGGGCGCGATGTCGTCGTGGTCGCCGCGGAATGCCCCCTCCTTCTCGACGACGCGGTCGGCGACCGGGTCTCCGTTCGGCCCCTCCAGGGCCTCGAGTTTCGCCTTGAGTTCGTCGCGCACGGCTTCGTACTCGTCTTCAGGGACGCTGCCGCGGGGTTCGCGCCCTTCGAGGTTGAGGTAGACCCGGCCCGGGATGAACGAGTACGCGCGCGTCTCGTCACTGATGTCACCGAGCTCGCTGGGCTCGTCGCTGTCGAAGGAGAGCCAGCCCTCGCGGCGGAGCCACTCGTTGAGGTGTACCTCGTGGTCGAGCGTGGTGAACCCGTGGTCGGAGGCGACGAGCATCGTCACGTCGTCGGGGAGCGCCTCGTGGAGCTTCCCGATGTACTCGTCGACCTTGCGGTAGAAATCGAGGAACTCCTCCCTGTACTCGCCGTCGCGCTCGTAGTGCTCGAACAGGAAGTGGTTGACCCGGTCGGTCGTCATGAACACGCCGAAGAAGAGGTCCCAGTCGTCCTTCTCGACGTAGTGCTCGAACGCCTGGAAGCGCTTCTCGAGCGTCTCGTGGGCGTTCTCGATGAACGCCGACTTGTCGTCCTCGTGGCCGAGCTTGGCGTTCACGTCGAGGTTGTAGTCGATGGAGTCGAGGTAGTCCTGGAGCTCTTCGGGCTGTGCAGCCTTCGTCATGTCGTCGACGGAGAGGAAGCCGGAGACCTGTCGCTGGACGTTGCGCTGGGGCGGGAACGTCACCGGGACGTTCAGCACGGTCGCGTCGCGGCCGTCCTCCTGCACGCGGTCCCAGAGCCGTTTCGCCTGCACGTCGTCGCCCATCGGTACGTACGTGTCGTAGGTGCCAGTCTCGCGGTCCTGGAAGCCGTATACCCCCGTCTCACCCGGGTTGACGCCGGTGGTCAGCGACGGCCAGCACGCGCTGGACTCCGGCGGAACGATGCTCTCGATCGCCGCGGCGTTGCCCTCGCGAGCGATCCGGTTGAGGTTCGGGAACACGTCCGCGTTGCCAGTGACGAGGCTGTACGGCACCCCGTCGATACCGAAGAAGGCGACGCGTGGCGCGTCGTCACCGCGTAACCTATCGAAGAGACCCATACCTGCCCGTACTGGAGATGGATACAAGAAGCTTCTTTTCACCTGCAGCGCCACCGGCCCTCGTCGATGGCGGCAAGAACGGCTACCGGTCCTCCCGCTCGAAGTTCGTCGGGACGACGGTGACGTGCGAGATGCCGACCGTGGGACGGTCGTCCTCGGCCTCGTGACGGTCGGTCGTGCGGGTCTTGGTGTTGGTAGCCATCACGGGTGGAGGTACGGACGCAGCCCGGATAAGATTACCCATGCTCATAATTCATCGTACGGTCGGCCCGCATAACCGGTGCGTATCCCGGGGAGCCGCGTCGCTGCGCGGGTGCACGATGTCGTCGAGGAAACGGAGAACTGCGGGTCGTGACGGCGTTACTGGAACTCGTCCTCGTAGAGGTCCATCGCGTGCTCGATGGCCTGCTTCGCCGCGGCCTTGTCCTCCCAGCCGAGGGTCTCGACTTCCTTGCCCTTCTCGAGGTTCTTGTAGGTCGCGAAGAACTCGTCTATCTCGTCACGCTGCTGCTGCGGGATGTCCTCCAGGTCCTCGATGTGGTCGTACCGCGGGTCCTCGATGGGGACGGCGATGACCTTGTCGTCCTGCTCTCCGTCGTCGTCCATCTTCATGAGGGCGACGGGGCGCGCCTCGATGATGCAGCCGGGGAACGTCTGGTCCTCGACGAGCACGAGTACGTCGAAGGGGTCCTCGTCGTCGTAGTACGACTGCGGGAGGAAGCCGTAGTCCGAGGGGTAGTGGACGTTGCTGTGGAGCACACGGTCCAGCACGACACCGGGCACGTCCTTGTCGTACTCGTACTTGTTGCGCTCGCCCTTGAGGCACTCGACGACCGCGTAGATCTCTTCCGGCGGGTTCGGACCCGTCTCGAGGTCTTCCCAGAGGTTCGTCATACGTTCCGGCGTGGGACTGGCCGGGGCAAAGTCCTTTCGTCTCGGCTGCATGACTCCGTTTCGCACGGTTTCGGCCGAATCGTGCGTCTCCCTCACAGACCGCTCCCCGCGGTTCACCCGCCGACCCGAACTGGTCACCGTCTGGTTTTTTACCCTGTCCAACTACCTGTACAGAGAACTGGATACAACGAATAGTTGAGAAGTGTTAAATAGCTCGATGACATTTATGTAACCATGTCAGAGGCACAAACAGTCACCGGCAAGCAGGGCATTGCACGCGAACTCACCGCGTTCCAGCACAATATCCTCGTGATTCTGGCCAAAGAGCCCATGTACGGGCTCGCTATCAAGCGGGAGCTGGAGGAGTACTACGGCACCGAGGTCAACCACGGCCGTCTGTACCCCAACCTGGACGAACTGGTCGGGCTCGGGCTCATCGACAAGAGCGAGCTGGACAAGCGCACGAACCAGTACGAGCTGACCGACGACGGCTACGCCGCCGTCATGGACCAGGTCGAGTGGACGCTCGAGAACATCGCGACCGACGAGGAGCGCGCAGACGACGTCCGGGCCATCCTCGAGTAACGACCCAGCTGCGGTAACCCGAATTACGGTCGACGCAGGAGGCGGACTACGACCCGGGCACCCGCTCTCCTGCCGTCTCGTACACCAGTTCGAGCGACTGCTCTACGACAGCGGTCTGCTCGTCGCTCGGCCACGCGTTGCGTGGGTAGTACTCCTCGATGAACTCCTCCATCTCGCCCGCGGTGAGTGACTCGACGGGCTTCGCGTAGTGGTTCCCGGCGAAGTCGGCGAACGCGGTCGCGTTCCTGGCGTGCACCTCGCCGTGCTCCTCGCGGACCTGTTCGACGAGTTCCCGGTTGTGCTCGTCCACCGCGCGCCACTCGTCGGGGTCGCCGGGGCCGGAGAGGGGTACCTCCACCGCGCGCGAGGTGTCCTCGATGCGGTCCATCTGCACGACGCCGTCCTCCAGCCACTCCTGCGGATAGCAGACCAGCGTCGCTTCGTCCTCGCTCCGGACGCGCGCGGCGTATCCGTGCTCGCCGACGAGGTCGGCACGCCGCTCCCGGTACGCCTCGCCCTCGGCGTCGTCGACGGTCTCACGCGCGAGCCGGGACAGCCGCTCGGCCTCGTCGACGACTGACTGTGGGAGCTCGTTCTCGCCCTGCTCGTCCGCCGCTGTGTCATCGTTCGAAGTGTTATATTTCCCTGACATTGACACGTCTTCTCAGGCCTCGTCGAGTGCCTCGTTTGCCAGTTCGTCCGCACGTTCGTTAATCTCTCGGGGCACGTGGCTGATGGCCCACGAGTCGAAGTTCGACAGCAGTTCGCGGACGGTGACGCGTTTCTCGCGCAGCGTGGGATCGTTCGTGTCGTACTCCCCGCGCACCTGCTTGACGATGAGTTCGGAGTCGCCGCGTATCTCGACCTCGTCGTAGCCGTAGTCGACGGCCACCTCGAGCACGCGCAGGAGCGCCTCGTACTCGGCCTGGTTGTTCGTCGCGTTCCCGATGCGCTCGCCGCCTTCGGCGACGATGCCGTCGCTCGTGACGACGACCCACCCGATGGCGGCGGGCCCGGGGTTCCCCCGCGACGCACCGTCGAAGTAGCAGTGCGCGCGGCCGCTCCCCTCGCGGAGGAGCGCCTCGATGTCGGCGGGGCGCGCACCCTGGACGACGACCTTCTCGTCGTAGGCGACCGCGGAGGCGTCCCCGTACTCCGCTCGCCAGCGTTCGTGGTCCGTGTTCCCCCCGGTGATTGTCGCCCCGGCGGCTTCCAGCGTCGCGCGGGCCTCCTCGACGTCGCACTCGATGACCGGCATTGACCCAAGGTCACCGAACCTCGGGTATAACCGTTCTGATTCCAATTTCGTATCAGAAATACTTACATCGCGCAGTCGTGCGGTTACCTTCCTTCCACGCGGTTGTGTCCCCGTAACAGCCGACAGATTACCACCGAGGGTTTAAGTGTGTGGGAAATACTACTATAAAAGTGCGATGACACGGTCCACCCGCCAGCGGGAGCGAGAAACCGAGACCGAGGCGTCGGACGAGCAGGAGGGAGTCAGGGAGTGTCCCGAATGCAGCTCCGAGAACCTGGTCAAGAGTTCCGACAGGGGCGAACTCGTCTGCGACGACTGCGGGCTCGTCGTCGAGGAGGAGAAGATCGACCCCGGTCCGGAGTGGCGAGCGTTCAACCACCAGGAGCGCCAAGAGAAGTCTCGCGTCGGTGCCCCGACAACGCAGACGATGCACGACAAGGGGTTGACGACGACTATCGACTGGAAAGACAAGGACGCGTACGGCCGTTCTATCTCCTCGAAGAAGCGGAGTCAGATGCACCGGCTCCGCAAGTGGCAGGAGCGAATCAGAACCAAGGACGCGGGCGAACGGAACCTACAGTTCGCGCTCAGTGAGATCGACCGCATGGCCAGCGCACTGGGCGTCCCACGCTCGGTCCGCGAGGTCGCCTCGGTCATCTACCGTCGCGCCCTGAAGGAGGACCTCATCCGCGGCCGGTCCATCGAGGGCGTCGCGACGAGCGCGCTCTACGCGGCCTGCCGCAAGGAGGGGATCCCACGCAGCCTCGAAGAGATCTCGGAGGTCTCACGGGTAGAGCGGAAGGAGATCGGGCGCACGTACCGATACATCTCCCAGGAACTCGGCCTGGAGATGCGGCCCGTCGACCCGAAGAAGTACGTCCCCCGATTCTGCTCCGAACTCGAACTCTCCGAGGAGGTACAGACCAAGGCCAACGAGATAATCGAGACGACCGCGGAGAAGGGACTGCTCTCCGGCAAGTCACCGACCGGCTACGCCGCCGCTGCCATCTACGCGGCGTCGCTGCTGTGCAACGAGAAGAAGACGCAGCGCGAGGTAGCCGACGTGGCACAGGTGACCGAGGTCACCATCCGGAACCGCTACCAGGAGCAGATCGAAGCGATGGGCATCCACAGCTAGGGCCCACGACGCCACCCACCCGTTCTTTCGCCCGTCGCGCTGACAGTCCCGACTGGACGGACCGTACGGACCATCCGTGCGACACAACGCTTAACGAGCGGGACGACAGACGTACCCGAAGATGGTGCTCCTCGTCGGTACGTTCGACGGCGTCTTCGCCGTCCACGACGGTCACGACGGCAGTCCCGAGCGACGGCTGCACGCGACCGTCTACCGGCTGTGCTCGACGGGGGGCGGCTGCATCGCGGCGACCGGGTCCGGCCTCTACCGGACGACCGACGGCCACGACTGGGTCCACGTCGCGGAGCTCCCCGGCGCGGCCGTCTCGACGGCTGTCAGCCCGGACGGCGAGCGCTGGTACGTCGGCACCGATCCCGCCGCCGTCCACGTCTCCACCGACGACGGGGCGAGCTGGCGCGAGCTCGACGCACTCCAGTCGCTCCCGGACCGCGACCGCTGGCGCGACCGCGCCCCCGGCGAGGACGCGAACGTCCGAACGATAGCGGTCCACCCTGGCGCACCCGACCGGCTCGCCGTCGGCATCGAACCCGGCGGCGTCTACCTCAGCGTCGACGGCGGCGAGACGTGGTCGGCCCGCTCGGCGGGCGTCCACGACGACGTCCACCACCTGCTCGCGCTCGGGGCCGACGAGTACGTCGCCGCCTGCGGGAACGGGCTCTACCGGACCGACGACGCCGGCCGCACGTGGCTCAGACAGGACACCGACTTCCGCGACTTCTGGTTCAACTACTTCCGCGAGAGCTGCCAGCACGACGGCACGCTGTACACGGCCGCCAACGGCTGGGGCCCGGCTGCACCCGGTGGGGCGCTGTTCGAGGCGACCGACGACGGCGAGGTGGAGCGGCTCCCCTATCCGGGTGAGAACGACTCGTTCGTCGTCTCGTGGGCCATGGAAGACGACACGGTGTACGCCGGCACGATGGACGTACAGGACGGCTTCGGTCAGTACGCTCCTGCTCGAATCCTCCGTCGCGAGGAGCATGGCTGGTTCGAGGCTGCCCAGGTCCCCGCGGGAGCCAGAACGCTCGCCACCATTTAAGGCCGAAGACGGGGCCAGCGTCGGCGTGTCCTGACCAGGGGCCGACTGCGGGTAGCGGGTGTGCGACACGTCGCAGTCGGCGCGTTTTCGGTGTCGCCTGTCCGCCAGATTGAAGCGCTTCGTCGCCGTAGCTCGGTCGAATGCGGCTCGACGACTACATCGAGGGACTGGAGCCCGACGAGTCCCAACGCCGTCGGCGACTCGCCGAGGAGAAGTCCTACGCCATCACCGAGTACCTGGAGGACTTCCAGTCGCGCTTCGAGGAGACGGTGCAGGGCGACTCCCTGTACGGCGCGACGGCACCGTCCATCTTCGTCGGCCGGACGAACTACCCGAACGTCTCGACGGGCTTGCTCTCACCCGTCGCCGAGGGCGACCCCACCGACTTCGTCACGAACGGCGAGTGGTACCAGCAGGGCCTCGGCGTCGGCGACGTCGTCGAGCGGCGCACCGGCCTGCTGAACTCCCGGCGCAGCGCGAACGTGAACGTCGAGGACGTCTGGGACGGCTTCGTCGGCGTCCAGCGCGAGGTCGCCATCGCGGGTGACCCGGTCGACGTGGAGATCGGCCTCGACGGCAAACTCGACCTCGACCTCGACGTTGGCGAGGGCGTGGCCACGCCGACCGGCCCGAGCGCCAGCGCCACCTCGGTCGACCTCACCGAGAATCCCTACGTCCCGCGCCCGGTGAAGAAGACGCTGGAGGACGACGACTGGCAGGCCCAGGGTGCGATGACGTACCTCTACCGGCGCGGCCTCGACGTGTACGACATCAACCGAGTCCTGTCGGCTGGCGCGCTCGGCCAGGGCGAGAACCGCCGGCTCGTCCCGACGCGCTGGTCCATCACCGCCGTCGACGACACCATCGGGCAGTACCTCCGCGGGCAGATCCGCCACGCGCCGAGCGTCGACAGCGTCGAGGTCCGGATGAACGAGTACATGGGCAACCGCTTCTGGGTGCTGCTCGCGCCCGGCCAGTGGGAGTTCGAGCTCGTCGAGATGAAAGCGCCGGGGAGCGTCTGGAACCCCGACCCGACCGGCGACATCTGGATGGGGAGCGCCTCGGAGGGCTACGAGGGCCGCACCGGCTACGTCGACGAGACCGCCGGCGCGTACTACGCCAGCCGCCTCGGCGTGCTCGAACACCTCGCCGAGCGCGGCCGGCAGGCGAAGTGCCTGGTGCTCCGGGAGGTCAGCGACGACTACTGGGCACCGGTCGGTGTCTGGCAGGTGCGCGAGAGCGTCCGCAACGCCTTCGACGGGACGCCGTGGCACAGCGTCGACGCGGACGCGGTGGACGGGTCGCTCGCAGGCGAGCACGGCGAGGCCGAGACGTTCCACGGCGCGGTCCGAACCATCGCGCAGCGGCTCCCCGTCTCCTACGACCGGCTCCGTCGAAAGTCCGACCTCGTCGCTGGGGTGCAGAGCTCACTGGGGGACTTCTGACCCGGGGACAGTCGTGAGGGACGCGTTCAGACGCTGTCGAGGTTCTCGAACGCCGCCTCGACGAGTTCGCCGGTGTCGGCGACGAGCTCGTCCCAGTCCTCGTCGCGTGGTGCCATCCCGAGCAGCGGCGCGATCTTCATGATGGAGACGTGGTAGACGTGCTGTCGCCCGGGTTCCTCCTCCCAGACGACGACGTTACACGGCATCAGCCCGCCGAGCTCCGGACTCATGTCGAGCCCGCGGTCCGCCATCTCCGGGTTGCAGGCCCCGAGGATGTAGTACGGGTCGCGGTCGGCACCGATCTTCTCGGCGAGGAGGTCCGAGACGGAGAACTCGACGGCGGTCCCGAAGCCGGCCTCGGCGAACGCCTCGCGGACGTGGTCGATGGCCTCCTCGTGCTCCATCTCGAGTGTGGCCTGCTTCTTGCCGATCTCGTCGTCGCTCGGTGTCGGCAGTTCGACGTCGCCGTCGTCGTTGGATTCGAGTCCCATACTACAAGAGGCGGCTCGCAAGGGGAAAAACGTATCCTACAGCGGGACGGGCAGCCACTCCAGCCAGCCGTACACGGTCTCCGGTGGGATGAGCGGGTCGTGGATGACCAGCCAGTCGAGCAGCACCAGCCCGGCCCCGTGGGCGATGACCGAGGGTAGGATGGAGTCGCTCTTGTAGTCGACCGCGCCGAACAGCACGTCGGTCGGTCCAGAGAGCAGCATCTCTATCGGGGGCTTCCCGATGTGATGGAGCGCGTAGACCACGGGGCTGATGAACGCGGCCTTGATGCCGAAGCGCTCGCCGACGCCGACACAGAGCAGCCCCCGGTAGTACGTCTCGACGGCGACCACCAGCGCGAACTGCTTGGCGGCGTGGGCCGCGAACGCGCCGGGTTCGCGGAGCTCGGCCGCCGTCGTCCACATCGGGTAGTATGCACGGATGGACGGCAGCGACGACCCGACGAGGTAGAACGGGAGGACGAACAGCGCGAGCAGCGCGGCGTTGCGCACCGCGGTCCGGTCGACGCGGTAGCCGATCTCCTTGCCGTAGTAGGCGGCGAGCGCCATCGGGCCACAGAAGAAGATGAGGCCGTCGATGACCAGCCGCTGGTCCAGCCCGGGCTGGTGGAACACCATCCAGAGTATCGAGAGGACCGCACCGACGACGAGCGACTTCGCGGTCCAGGAGAGGCGCGACCAGCGCAGGGACGCGAGTCTGGTTCGGAGCCAGTCGACGGCATCGGCGACGACGCCGGCGTCCTGGCTCGACACGGCTCTACTCGTCCGCGGTCGCGACGGGGCCGCGACCGACGACGTCGCGGATGGCCTCCTCGAACTCCTGGCGCTTCTCGAAGTACGTGATGTCGACGTCATCGAGCGCCGTGGAGAGCTCGGTCGGGCCGTCGGGCGTCCGGATGACGGCGTCGCCCTCGAGGGTCTCCAGTCGGCTCTTGGTGATGGGCCAGCTCAGGCGGGACGTGACTCGCGCGAGCGGTGCGCCCTCGACGGACTCTCCCTCGCCGAGCTCGACGGCGGGTTCTGCGTCTGCTTCCTCCTCGTCAGCCATGGTCGGGGGTTTGCAACCGCGTCGATTCAACCTTTCGCTTCCGTGCCCGATGTCTGACGTACTGTTTTGTGGTGGGAGGACCAACACGGGTGCATGACCAGTCTCGCGGACGTGTACGAGGACAACGTCGGGGAGGTCGAGGACCTCCGGCGGTTCTACCTGGGGATCGCACTGTTCGCGGCGGGTGCGTTGCTGACGGTGGTGGGTATCCTCGTCGGGGGGACCGACCTGCTCGGTGCGGTCGGCGTGGGAGTCTACGACGCCCGGAAGGTCGCCGGACTGCTCGGTGGACTCGGCGTGCCGGCCGTGCTCGTCGGCGTCTTCACCGTCCTGCCGGCGAGCGAACGCATCCGGGCCGCCGCTGCCATCGGGGCGAGCCTCTGCGTGCTCGGCGTCGCGCTGTTCTGGTACGCCTACCCGACGTACTGGGTGACGGGTCCGCAGGAACGCACCGGGCTCACCCTGCTCGTCGCGGCGGTGTACTCCTTCGGCGTGTTCGCCTCCATCGGCTGCCTGTTCAGTGCGGTGGTCACGTTCAAGACGCGGAACGACCCCGGCGGCACCGTGACGATGGAGGTCACCCGCGAGGGCGAGACCCGCGTCGTCGAGGTGCCCGCCGAACACGCCGAGCAGGCCGCCTACGGCGGCGTCGGGATGTTCGGCGCGGACCCCGACGGCTCCGTCGAGACGCAGACGAACCAGCCCTCGCCGGGTGCCGGGTCGTCGTCCAGCGCGGCCTCGGCCCGGTCGTCCCGCGGTTCCTCGTCGTCCGGTCTCGGCAGCCCGGGCACGCCGACGAGCGACGGCGGCGCGTCGACCCAGGACATCCGGTCGCCGATGGACGGCTACGACGACGGCGAGGTGCTCAAGTCCGAGCCCAGTCGGCAGGAGCAGAGCCTCGCGGACCGCTACTGCGGCAACTGCCAGCACTTCCAGTACGTCCGGACGAACCACGGAATGCAGCCCTACTGCGGCGCGCACGGCGAGGTGATGGGTGACATGGAGGCGTGCCAGCAGTGGGAGCCGAACAACTAGCTCCCTGTCGCCGATTCTCCTGATGCGTCTCGGACGTCCGCCAGCGTCGCGACCATCCGGTCCCAGTGGCTCCCCTTCCAGAACCGCTGGTCGCAGTTCCGACAGCGCCAGACGGGGGTGGCGTGGTCGGGGACGTAGTCGGGTCGGGCGTCCGAATCGGTAGCGTCCACCCGGACGAGCCGACCGTTGCACCGTCCGCAGTGGACCGGCTCCTCGGCAGGGGTGAGGTCGACGCCGGCCGTCGCGAGTTCGCGGAGCTGTGGCTCGGTGTCGCGGTCCCGCAGCAGGATCGACTGTTCGGCCTGCGTGGCGAGCTGTTCGTCGCGGGTGACGAGCGTCCGGTCCCCCGCCGTCGCGAGTCCGAGCACCGCCTCGTCTGCCTCCACGTCGCGGTCGAGCGCGTAGACGGTATCGTGACCGCAGAGCCGCAGGTACGTCGCGAGGTTGCCGAGCATCGCGTCGAGGAGGAGCCGCATCAGTGCAGGAACTCGCGGACGCCGTCGGCGTCCCGCGTGTTCAGCACGTCGGCGGCCTCGGCCCAGCCACGCCGTGCGGTGTGGACGCCGAACCGGACGTGGCCGAACGAACTCGTGCGGTGGGCGTCGGTGTCGATGGCGACCGTCGCGCCTGCGTCGACGGCGACCTTGACGGGACCACCGGAGAGGTCGAGCCGGTGCGGGTCGCTGTTGATCTCCAGCGCGACGCCCTCTCGTGCGGCGGCCTCGGCGAGCGCCTCGGCGTCGACCTCGAGCCCGGGGCGCTGGTTCAGCAGTCGGCCGGTCGGGTGGCCGAGGATGTCGACGGCGGGGTGCTCCATCGCCCGGACGAGTCGGTCGGTGCCGTCGCCGTCGAGGGCGGCGTGTGGCGAGGCGACGACCACGTCGAGCTCTGCGAGCACGTCGTCGTCGACGGATATCTCGCCGTCGGCGGTGATGTTCGCCTCGACGCCGGTGAAGACGGTGATGTCGAAGCCCTCGGCGGCCGCCCGGATCTCGTCGGCCTGCTCGAGCAGCTCCTCGTCGGGGACGCCGACGCCGCCGACGACGCCCGGACCGGTCGCGTGGTCGGTGACGGCGATGTAGTCGTGGCCGAAGCTGGCCGCGCCGTCGAGCATCGACTCGATGGACTCCGCGCCGTCGGACCGGTCGGTGTGGGTGTGGAGGTCGCCGCGAACCTCGTCCTCGGCCACGAGGTCTGGGAGTTCGTCGTCCGCGGCGGCGGGTATCTCGCCGCGGTCCTCGCGCATCTCGGGCGGGATCAACGGCAGGTCGAGCGCGTCGTACATCGACGCCTCGTCGGTGCCGGCGACACGTTCGCCGACGCGCTGGCCGGCGTCGGGGTCCTCCACGTCGCGCACGTCGAACGCGCCGTACTCGTTGAGCTTCAGCCCGCGGTC